>JAGVDM010000006.1 GCA_020058765.1 Candidatus Peribacterales bacterium
TAGCATCTGGCTCTGCGCGCGGATGTAGCTCAGTTGGTAGAGCGTCGCCTTGCCATGGCGAAGGTCGCGGGTTCGACCCCCGTCATCCGCTCCAAATAGTCGTGAGGGCAAACCTACGGTTTCCCCTCACGGGCACCCTTTCCCTTACAGAAGGTGTGCCTCCAAGCAAGCACAGCTTGCCTTCGGCACTGCTCATTGAATTGACGGGCCGTGAACACAGCGAATTCCCATCCTGACAAAGGTCGCGAAGCCGGGCTCCGCCCGGCGGGAGCGATTCCATTGAAGGGAAGGAGAGTCCGCGAGGGGAAACCGCAGGTTCTCTTTCGCGAAAAATGCGGGATTAGTACAGTGGTAGTATGCAAGCTTCCCAAGCTTGAGACGCGGGTTCGATTCCCGTATCCCGCTCCACCTAATTTATGTCTTATTGAAGACATTTTTTTAGGCTGGTAGTCAGAAATACAACTCTGATACTCTTCTGATATGAGAAAACTCATTCTGTGGAATGTGATCACTCTCGATGGCTATTTTGAGGGTGAGAAGAGTTGGGACTTGTCATTTCATAACATCATCTGGAGCCATGAAGTGGAACAATTTAGCATCGAGCAGCTCAAATCTGCTGATATGTTGGTATTTGGTAAAACTACATACGAAGGAATGGCCGACTACTGGCAAACCACAAAAGATGAAGGTGAAACAGCTACGCACATGAATAACGTTCCCAAGCTCGTCTGTTCTCGTAGCTTGAAAGTGGCCGATTGGAACAACACCACGATTGTACGAGATGCAGCTGCGGAGATTCCGGCATTGAAGCAACAAGGAACCGGAAACATGTTTGTGTTCGGCAGCGGCAATCTTTCGGAAACTCTCATGAAGGAGAAGTTGTTCGATGAGTATCGACTTCTTGTGGCACCCATTATTCTCGGCAAAGGGAGACACTTATTTCCTCAGGGGGCACCTAATCACAAGCTCAAATTACTGGAAGATCGTCCTCTTTCGACTGGTGGCATCATCTTGCGCTATACACCTGTCATGGACACAGAATCCTAGAACCACGCATTATGGTTGGAATAGATTCCTGTATCCCGCTCCAGTATTTGCCATTTATTGAGTATTTTGTTATAATAACAATATATTTGAGTTCCAACACGCACATGCACCCTTTACGAGAAAAGAATCCGTATCTGGAGACTGGCGCAGAAGCCATCATTGATGGTCTCAAAGAACAATTACAATCTGTATCCTTGGAAGGAGGAATTGCGGCAAGTCGCGATCGTGTTTCGGGATTGCTCAAGCAAACCGCTGCTTCGCAGGAAGGCAAAGGTCATGGTTTGCAGGGACGAGAAGTGAATCTTATTGCTGTTTCAGAAATCCTCGCCAACCTAGAGCCAGGTGACCCGAAGGGTATTGCACTCGCAGAGGCGACGCTGGAATACATGCCGAATGCTGGTGCTGGTGCGGCAGGGGAAGAAATCCGCGCTTGGATTGAAGATGATGACACTCGATATGACAAAATGGGGATGCCGTCATGGCACGAAGCACGTGATCCTCGTACCGACTCGCGTACTGCCGTAGACGGCTGGGGCGTGAAACGGATGCCGCAGCAGACCAATGAATAGGGACGGTTGTTTGCAGACACAAACAGCGTATGCTTTCGCTTCGCATGAAACGAACACTCACCGCAATCGGCACCACATTTATACTCCTTACGTATGCGGTGCCCGCATTGGCGCAACAGACGAGCGTGCCCACTGCGGCGCAAGAGGCGCAGCTCGTGTATTTGTACGAACAGCAACTCGCTGATCCAGACGCAACCTGGGCACAGGAGCGTATTGCTACAGATTTGCAGCGCATCCGTGCGGACATGGAGCAGGAACTTTTGCAGACAATCGCTGCGCCAGTGAGCGATGAGCTCAGTGAGAGTGACCTTACGCGCGCATTGGATCGCCAGCGCACGGTGGTGAATACACTCAAGGATCGCATCGCTGAACGCAAAGTGGATTTGGAGCTCCTCGATGCCGAGGAGCAACGCTACTACATCGAACCCGTGGTTGGCACCGGTGCGGAAGCAGGTGGACTGCGCCTCACGAAGACGCATGGTGAACTCCTCGCCAAGCGTGCCATTCTGCAGGAGCGCATCGGCGCATTGGATTCACTCCTCACGCTCAACGAAGAACGGCTGCAGAAACTCACAGGTGATCAACGAGTAGAGCAACTCGGCTTCCTACGCAGCGCGGCAACGTACGTGCTCATCCTGGTACTCATTTGGATGCTCGAACGGCTCGTGCGTGGTGCACTGCTCACGCGTATCCCACGGCTGGAGGTGCGCTACACAGCCATCAAAGTATTCACTGCCATCATCTACAGCATCACCGCACTGTGGCTGCTGAGCGTGCTCATGGCACGCCACCCCAACATCATTACCTCGTTCGCCATTATCGGCGCGGGTGTGGCAATCGCACTGCAAGACGTAGTCAAAGATATCCTCGGGTGGTTCACCATCCGCCAGAGCCAACTCTTTACACAGGGTGATCGCGTGTCTGTAGGCGGGGAAACAGGCGAAGTGATCGACATTGGCATCTTGCGTACACGCTTCCTAGAAGTAGGAACAGAAGGGCAGCCAGTGCTGGAGCGCACAGGAAAAATCCTCTCGCTCCCCAACTCCGTGGTACTCACGCAGCGCGTGGTGAATCACAGTGCTACATCTGATTTTGTGCGTGCGGAAATGCCACTCACGGTGACCTACCAGAGCAACTGGCAAAAGGCAGAAACCATTCTGCAAGAAGTACTCAAACAAGAGACACTCGCATACGAAGAAAAGGAACGTCGTCAGCACGCGAGTCGCACGAAGATGTACTTCATCCCGCAGCAAACACGCGGCCCCGGCGTGCATGTGGATTTGGGTGCAGATGGAATTCAGTTCACACTGCGCTTCTCTGTACCTATCGGCGAACGACGGCCAGTCGTCACGCGCATTTCACGGGAAATACTCAAGCGATTCGGCGAGGAGAAAGATATCGAGCTCGCCTACAAAACAAGCCGTGTCTACAGCAGCGCCGTGAACCTAGAAGGAGAATTCGTGCCCCCTGCAGGCACTCCCAAGAGCGACTTAGGCTAGAGCTGCGCGGCCACAGCGCCTTCCGGTGCTGCTGGTGCCGGAAACGCAATTGCTACGGCGTCTTCTACCCCGTAGCGCGTGAACACCTTGAAGCCGCCCAACTCCGCGTTGATGTCATACGTCTGTTCGATGATATCCATCATTGCCGTACGCACGATGACACATCCCATGCTCTGGTACCGGATGTCGCGAGCGAACATCACCTCTTCTGACTTGTGTTCGTGAATGCCGTACGCCGTCTCCTCTCCATCCTCGTACAAACGTACAAAGCGTCCAGTAGGCCCGAATGTCACACGATCGCCTTTGATATCCTTACTCTTGGCCTCCCAATCCCAGTTTGGCGTAGCGGCGTTGTAGCTGCGGCCGATGTAGTACACGCGGCGACGCTGACCAGTAATCACCGGAAAACGAATGTACTGCCCGTCGGTATGGATTAAATATCCTTCGTTATTCAGTGTATCCACCACAAAGCGGTCACCCCCCTTCGGCTGCCATTCTTCAATGGACACCTGGTAGGCAGCGGGGGCAGGCGTCATGAACGCTGCTACTGCAACAAGAGACCCGGCAATGGAACCAGTCAGGAAAGACAAAGGCGACTATTGTAAAACTTATTGTACTTTTGTCAATGCTTCCCCATAGGATTTTTGCGAGAAATATGTGCTAGAAATGGCTTCTAATACACAAATTCGGCAAAGACGGGCTTTGCCCGGCTGCAGCCGCACCAAAGAAGGGAAAGGATGGTCCATGGAAGGAAAACCGTAGGTTTGCCTTCCATGAAATGTGGTGCCCCCGACAGGATTCGAACCTGTACTCCCGGCTTCGGAGGCCAGTGGTCTATCCATTAGCCTACGGGGACAACAGCAAGACTCTACCTGATATTCGGAAAGAAACAGAAGAGACGAACGTCATCTGGAATGACTTTCCCCTCTTTGTAATTCGCACCATCCCCTATTACAGGAAAACTATCGCACTGTTCTCTCTCCTTCTTCTTCCTGCTACTGCACTCGCGGTGCGCGTAGAGGATCCCCAGCACCTCACATGTCTGCGCGAGGTGTACACAAATGAAGCAGAGGGTGAAGCAGAGGCAGAGGAGCAATTTCACCGAGCCTATGAGCTTGTACTGCAAGCCTACGTACAAGATATCAGTCAGGCTTGGACGATTATGGATAAAGATGACCGGCGCGATGCTCTGCGCGCAACAGACAAAGACTTTCGAGAGGCAAAAGGCGATGCCCGCAGTGAGCGCAATGACACACTCAAAGAAGTACGGAGCGAGAAACGCGATGCACTAAGAGCGTGCAGCGATGCCGCACGCCAGCGAAGGGATTTGGAGGATGATCGCGAAAACAATCTTCGAGATCAGAGCCTGTAGAAAGCTATCGTATTCTTTGTCGTGATTGCATCCACTTCTGCCAAGGAGAGTGACTTCACTTCTGCAATGAGCTTCGCCACTTCCCGCACATATGCGGGTTCATTGCGCCCACCACGATGTGGCGCTGGGGCGAGGTATGGTGCATCGGTTTCTATGAGCACACGATCCATAGGGCATTCCCGGATCGTGCGGCGGATGTCTTCGGATTTGGGGTAGGTGGCAATGGCAGTGAAGCCGAGATACGCACCCTGCTCTACGAGTGGCGCAACGTCTTCCCACACTTCGGTGCAGCAATGAATGACAAATGGCACTGCAGGGAACGCTGTGAGAATTTCTTTCAAATCCTGTATCGCCTCACGACAGTGCACAACTGCAGGGAGGCTGAGTGCTGCAGCAAGAGTGAGCTGCTCACGAAAGACCGCGCGCTGCGTATCGCGCGGAGAGTGATCGTAGTGATAATCGAGGCCGATCTCCCCGACCGCCCGGACTTTGGGCGACGAGAGCGCGAGCATACGCAATTGTTTGCCGTCATCCGGCTGCCAATCTTTTGCATTGTGCGGATGCACGCCAACAGTGCAGAACACCTGCTCATACTCATCTGCAATCTCCATGCAGCGCCTCGCTTCCTGCAGGGAATCGGCAATCGTTACTGCCGAATGCACGCCGTGCTCTTCTGCACGGAGCAACACCGCGGCAAGATCGCCGGCAAAGGCCTTATCTGCCAAGTGGCAATGCGAATCAATCACCGCACTATCCTACACGATAGCTGGCCGCGGAGGCCGACGGATTTCTGCAGGGCTGCCGTAGTGAATGAGCAATGCGGCAGCCACGCTGCCCACCATATTCGACACGAGATCCCACCCCGTATTCTCGTATCCTCCAACATTATTCTCATGCAAAAAGAGCGTAACGGTGAACTCCATTACTTCGTTGAACGCACCAAGGCCCATACCAGCAAACACGCAGATGAGCAGAAGACCAAAGCGGGGCGTTGCCGCGGGAAGTAGCGCTCGGAGCGCCTGGTAGCACGCCCACGTTGCCACTGCGAACCCGTACCCATGAAGGAGTTGATCGAATTTGAGCCACGGGAAAACCCATACGTTGTAGAGGACATAGCGATCAGTCTCCACTGGCCAACTGGCAGGCACAGGAAGCAACCCTCCTAGGAGGTGGAACAATCCCCAGAGCGACAAGCACCAGAGCACCCCCTGCGTGAAACGGATGCGCGAGTGGATCGTCACTACAGCAACCACAATCACAATCAGCACAGTAACGTAGAAGAGGAACTCCCAGTTCGTCTTCGCAAGAGATACGGCAATTCCCCCAATCAAATAGGTGAGGGTAAAGAGCGTAATGCCCCAGAGTGACCGATCAAATATCTTCATAAAGCGCAGCATAGCACTGTTACCCAACGAAGAAATATAGCAATCCCCAGCCGCCACCAAAGAGGGCAGCAATAATGAGTGCAATCAACAAGCGTTGCATAGAAAATGGGAGGAGTATCACTAAAGACGTGTGAGTGTACGCTTTCTGACAGCAATGTAGGGCGCCCAAGGGATCCCCTCTATGCGAAAAAATACGCTCGCACGCTGACAATCCTACTGAGGAGTGGCGTGGCAACACCATATTGCAAACAAAAGAAAAACGACTAGCGTATTCATCATGAATGAATCACTTTCAACCGTACGCAGATTACTCAATATTCCCGACAGCACGGAATTGGAAGAAAGAGCTCTCCTTACAGACGTAGGGGTCTCGCAACAACAAGTTATCGACGCACTCCAGGCCCGTTTTCCACTATTATTGGGCGTGAACAACAGTGATCAGCAGGCAAAACAGCAACTCTTTGAGGCGGGTATGGCTCATGTTGTTTCTCCAGAACAACAAGCAGCAGATCAGGAGCTTGGGCGATCATTTGGCGAACCATGGACCGCAGCTCGGCTGGCCGCAGTCTTCGCTAGATGTGCGGAAAGTGAGTACCCGGATAACGGTTCCGATTGATCTATGGTGGGTCGGGTGGGGCTTGAACCCACGACCAATGCCTTAAAAGGGCACTGCTCTACCAACTGAGCTACCGACCCGTCTGCACTATTGTGCGGCAAACCTGGATCGATGCCAAATGCAAAGCCCTAGAACGTTCGGCAGGGATCTACGAAGTAATTGATAGGGTATCCCTCGCGCGAGCATGTGGGATACCGACGAGCATCGCTGCAGATATATGGCTGGCAATTTGCACCCGTGCCGCTCCCTGTCGTGCGGGTGCGCTGCTTCTCTGCAGTTCGGCAAGAATTCTTCTGCGCCGAGTACGCCGTCTTCGCTGCACTGTATTCCTGCTTATACTGATCGCGTGCACTCTTGCGGCCATCATTAAATGCCTGATCCGCAGCACGACGCATTGCCTTTCGTGCGTTGGTATCAGATACATTTTTCGCCGCTTCCTTTGCGCGATTGTGCTCCTGTTTCAATCGATCAATTTCCTGATCCCGTACATCCGCAGCTTGATCCACACGCTGGTCGAATGCACGACGAGCATCTTCGCTGCATACAGATGCAGCCATTAAACTAAGCGGAATCAACAATAAGCCAGCGCCTATGCCAATGATGATGCGTGGTCGCAGATGCACAATAGCGCATTCTCCACCTTCTATTGGTGTTGTCAACTATTCTGTACCACAGGAGTTCTGTGGATCATGCGGCATGAAGCGTGCACACTGTCGCGGTGAAGATCGCGATCATCCATGAATTGCTCACCATGCGCGGCGGCGCGGAGCGCGTCCTGCGCAGTATTGCCGAGATGTTTCCGGAAGCACCGATTTATACCCTCCTCTACGACGAGAAGAAGCTTGGCGATTGGTTCCCCAAAGAACGCGTACGCACAAGTACCTTGCAAAGGTACGCGCGGTTTTCTACCAATCACCACCTGTACCTGCCCTGGTTCCCGCGAGCAGTACAAGCATGGGACTTTCGTGAGTTCGATGTCGTACTCTCCACGTCATCAGCCTTTGTGCACGGCATTCTCACCAACGGCGCTCCAAGGCACCTCTGCTACGTACATTCCCCTGCTCGGTATTTGTGGGATCGTACGCATGACGTACTCGCACAAGCAGGTAAAGGACTACTTGGGCCGCTGCGCCGTGCCTACTTGGAACGTGTATTCCACAGGTTGCGTATTTGGGATAGTGAGGCAGCAGATCGGCCGGATGCACTCCTTACAGCATCGCTGGAAGTGCAACGGCGCGTTGAGCTCTACTGGCGCAGGCCAAGCACCGTGCTGTACCCGCCCATAGATGATCGCTGGCTTACAGCATCACCTGTGCAAAGCACACGCGAACAGCCGAACTACTTCCTGATTGTTTCCACACTCGCGCGTTACAAGCGCATCGACCTGGCTATTGCCGCATGTACGTCACTCGGCATACACCTAAAGATTGTAGGAGAAGGACCTGATCGCACCCGACTGGAGCGCATGGCAGGACCAACAGTGGCATTCTACGGACGACGCAACCACGATGAGCTTGTGGATCTGTACGGTGGCGCGCAGGCAACAATTGTTCCGGGTGAAGAAGACTTTTGCCTTGTTGCACTGGAATCCATGGCATGCGGCACGCCAGTGATCGCCTATGGGAAAGGCGGTGTCACCGAAACGGTGATTGAAGGAAAAACCGGCGTGTTCTTTGCGGAGCCGACACCAGAGTCACTATCCGCAGCGCTCTCATCCTTCAATACACAGAGCTTCAATGCAGATCTCTGCAAAGCACGTGCGGCAGAGTTTTCACAGAAGCGATTTACAGAAGGACTGCGCTCCGCACTCGCTGCGCTCTAAGCGAAGGGGGGGGGGTCCGCGCGCCACGGGGGGTGAAGGGGCAAGCGGAGTGGGAGTTGGCGCGCGGTGCGTTTTCTTTGTTTCTTTCTTTGTCGGGAAGACAAAGAAAGAAGTATTAGGCACGTGCCACGATCACACCACCTGCAGCCACCAATACTGCACCCAGCAGGAGTTGGGGCACGTTCACCGTACGCCACTCGCTGAAGATCCAGAGTGCGAGCACGACTGCAACAAGCGTGTTCATATTGAAGAGCGGCACCAGCTTGCCAACCGGCACGCCGTAGCGACCAAGCGCGAGCATGATGCCAATGCTTGCCGTGCACCAAATGATGCCGTACAGCGCTGCATACATTCCCGAACGACCCGAGAGGGTGACATTACCTGGGAACACAACAGCAGCAACGAGTGCTGTGCATACAATGCCGACTCCAGCCACGAGCATGGTGGATACCGCACCTGCACCGGACTGTGCGGCGGCCTTTTGGCAAAGTGCGGAAAGACCAAGGAGCAGCGCCGGAGCAATGCCACCAACAAGGAGACCAATCGTTTGCGATTGCATAAGAGGAGTTTAGGAAAAGAGTGCGGATTGCATAGTGTCGGGCACGTTGAGCCCAAGCAGTTCATACGCCTGACGTGTGGCCATGCGCCCCTTGGGCGTGCGGTGCAAGTACCCCTGCTGGAGTAGATACGGCTCGTACACATCTTCGAGTGTGTCTTCTTCCTCGGCGGTAATAGCCGCCAGTGTAGAAAGACCCACCGGTCCCCCGCCGAACTTGTCGACGATGGCCGAAAGAATGGCTCGATCGGTGCGATCAAGACCGGCTTCATCTATACCGAGCGCATCCAATGTGGATCGCACACGATCCATGGTAATAGTCGATTCACTCTTCACCTGTGCAAAGTCGCGCACGGAACGCACGAGCCGGTTCGCAATACGCGGAGTAGCACGGCAGCTACAGGCGATGCGGTCTGCAACACCGCCCGCCAATTGAATCTGGAGAATTCGCGACGTGCGCTCTACTACCTGCTCCATTTCTTCGCGCGTATAGAAGGAGAGCTTGAACACATGCGGGAAACGATCACGCAGCGGCGCACTAATGGCACCCGCTTTTGTGGTGGCGCCAACAAGCGTGAACGGCTTGAGCTCAAGCCGCATCGATCGCGCAGTAGGTCCTTTGCCAATCACCAGATCGAGGCAGTAGTCCTCCATTGCACTGTAGAGCACCTCCTCTATAGCGGGGCGCATGCGATGAATTTCGTCGATGAAGAGCACATCACCGGATTCAAGATTGGTGAGGAGTGAGGCGAGATCACCGGGCTTCTCGATAGCGGGCCCGCTGGTCACGCGCACCTGTGCATTCATTTCCCGACCAATAATGTGTGCGAGTGTGGTTTTGCCGAGACCCGGTGCTCCATGGAGCAATGTGTGCCCGAGCGGTTCGCTCCTTTTGCGAGCAGCCTCCATATGCACGAGCAGATGGCTCTTTACGTCGCTCTGCCCAATGTAATCGGCAATCATCCGAGGACGGAGTGTCTGCTCAAACGCATCGCTCTCCCGCGCGGTTTTGGCGGGAGTAACGGCAGTCTGCTTGCGGGTGTCGCGGGTGATCACCATGTATGCAAAGCATACCATGAAATCCGCCGCGCGCATGGTGCGCGCTGGCGAGAGGGGGTACAATCGCCGCCAAGCCCATGCGAACTGCCGCCCTCACCATCGTTATGCTGCTCCTGCTCGTGGGCCTCGGCACCATTGATGCTGTTGTTACGGACGAAACTGGCCCGATTGTGGCGCTCCTCGGCGGAGAGCCTCCAGCGCCACAGCCAGAACCCGAACCAACAACCACTCCCGAACCCGTCGTTTCTGCAGAACCCACAGAGCAACCATCTGGCGGCGTACGAAAAGTGGAAGGGCCAGATATAGGCGTGGTACTCGGTCAACTGGGCTTTGAGGGACAAACAATTAGTGAACCGATTTTCCTCTCACGCATTATCCCTCCAGAAGACGGCGCCGCAGTCACTGGTGCAGTACTCCTTAAAGACGGAGATCGCGCGGGCGTGCTCGCCTGGGCAGATTCACCCAAGATCAAGCTCTACTTCCTTGCTCTCAAGGAAGCGCTCCATGAATCATTCACGCCAGAGGTACGTGATCTTGTAGATGAAACACAGCGACGCGATGGCAAACCTACGAGGAACTTCCTGTCGTTTACAGATCCGGGCATCAGCGAGGAACGTGTTGTGTTCGTGCGCGTGCGAGAGCGTTTGTACGAAGTACACATTGCAAAAGACAAAGACGCGCTCATGTACGGGCTGATTGATGCCGTCTCGGAATAGCCGAGAATTTGCCGCAAACATCGTTGACGATGGCACCGAAGCTCCGTAGAGTGCAGCGGCATTCTTCGACTATATGGCCAAGAGAGTGACTAAAGTCATCAAAGCGCAAGCCACTGGAGGCGCGGCTAACCCCGCTCCGCCACTCGGTCCTGTACTCGGTCAGGCCGGTATTAACATTCAGGAATTCTGCGCGCAGTTCAATGCGAAGACGCAGGATCGCAAAGGTCAGGTGGTACCAGTCGTGATCACGGTCTACGAGGATCGCTCGTTCAGCTTCGAAATGAAGCAGGCTCCTGCAGCACAAATGATCATCGCCAAGGCGAAGATCCAGAAGGGCAGCGGCGAACCAAACAAGAACAAAGTCGGCACGATCACCAAGGCGCAAGTACGCGAAATCGCCGAAGCAAAGATGCCCGACTTGAATACAAAGAGCATTGAGAGCGCCATGAACATCATCGCGGGCACCGCTCGATCGATGGGTGTGAACGTGGAGTAATCGGAAAGCGAACACATCACGCATTCGCGTGTGCGCAACGGCTTTCACATGCCAGATGTATCGGGAAGACGTAGGCTACGCGTGCCCTTTCCTTCTTTTCATCATGGACGCACAACAATTCCTCTTGGACATGTTCACCTTTATGCAGTCGATTTTCGGACTGCTCGCAGGGGTGATCGCCCTTGAGCTCGCCGCCTTCCTTCTGCTTGCGCGGCACATTACAGAGAGCCGCAATCCCGATGACGTTGGTCGTGCAATCTTCGGATACATGATGCTAACAGTCGGCATGTTGCTCATGTCCTTGAGTGCGATTCCCACGCTTATTTCCGTCTTCGGCTCCGCCGGGTTCACTGTAGAAATCTACTTCGGCCTCGTGCTGATCTTCGCCATTGGCGGACTCCTATACCTCTGGCACGACTACCGCGTGCGCGAGTTGCCTGCGGATGCCGTACGCCTGCCTAAATTGATTTACCACTTCTTCGTGAAGACGATTGGCCAACTTTCGCTGGTACTGGCTGTGCTGTACTTCACTATGTCGCTTGCACTGCAGGGGACAGACACCGAGGGGTGGTGGAGCATGCCGCTCACGATTCTTCTGTACGGCTTGCTGCTCACGTTCCTCACAATGGAGCCAGCAGTAGCGGCAAAAAAGTCTGTGGTTGCCACATCTCGCCCACTTGTACGGGGCAAGAAGAAGTAAGGAATTCCTTTGCGCTGCTTCGCGCTCTCGAGCACACTATGCTCACTTTCGTGGGAGCCTGATTCCGGGCGCCTGCACCACGTTCCCCCCTCTCTCATGTCAGACAGCAAAGCTACTCCGTTGTCCCGCGCTCGCGGAAAGAAGTATGCCGAGAAGGCAGCATTGGTTGAACAACGAGCGTACCCCATTGAAGAAGCCGCAGAGCTGCTCACCAAAGTGAGCACATCTACATTCGACGCAACAGTAGAAGCACACATCCGCATCGCAGCGGATACCACGCAAGCCGATCAGCTCGTGCGCACGACGGTGTCGTTGCCACACGGTTCAGGAAAGTCTGTACGCATCGCTGCATTCGTACCAGATGACCTCATTGAAGAAGCGAAGAAGGCAGGTGCAGATCGCGCAGGTTCCGAGGAACTCATTAAGGAGGTAGAGAGCGGCAAAATCGACTTCTCGGTGGCTGTTGCAGTACCAGAAGTTATGAAGAACCTTGGAAAGATTGCAAAGACGCTGGGTCAGAAAGGACTGATGCCAAACCCGAAGGCGGGAACAGTGACCCAAGACATCAAGAAGACTATTGCCGAGCTCAAGAAAGGTCGCATCGAATGCAAAATGGACAAGCAGGGCATCATCCACGTGCCATTCGGCAAAGTGTCCTTCGGCAGCAGCAAGCTCGCAGAGAACCTCAAGATGCTGCTCGATGCAATTAAGGAAGCAAAGCCATCCGGCATCAAGGGTGCGTACATCGTTTCGGTAACCGTGTGCCCAACCATGGGGCCTGGCATCAAGCTCGAGTTCTAAACCTGTTTTCCTCCTCTCCCATGCACGGTCTCAGCCGCTTCAAAAACAATGCTGCACTCGACGAGCTTGTCAGTCGAAAGACTGTTCGTGGCCCAGAAGCTGATCGTCTTCGAATGGAGGCATTGGCTACCGATAGGTCAAATCCCTTGGAAGTGAAGTGCGTGAGCATGGAAACATCCGACGCACTCCGCCATCTGGTTGCTACAGAGGACAGACAGCAGCAAAAACAGTAGCACTCGCTGCTAGCCGAGTATCGCTTTTACATCGTCGATCGTTTCTACGAGCACCAGTCGTTGACGCATTTCCGATGCGCCATCGAACCCTTTCACGTAGCTTGCGAGGTGCTTTCGCATTTCGAGCATGCCCTTGCGCTCCCCTTTCGTACGTACGGCGAGCTCGCAGTGCATCAGGATGAGCGGCACCTTCTCCTCGAACGGAATCGTCTTTACCGATGGCAGTTCCGGAACGGCGTTGCGATGCAGCGCATCCACGATGTCGCGCATTACCCACGGATTGCCGAACGTGGCTCGACCCACCATAACGCCATCGAGATTGCCGATCTTCTCCACGGCATCCTGCGCCGAGAAAATATCGCCGTTACCGATCACCGGCACACTCACTGCCTTCTTGAGTTCGTAAATCGGGTCCCAATCGGCCTTGCCACCGAATTTGTCGCAGTATCGACGACCGTGAATAGCGAGCGCTTCCGCGCCAGCATCAATCAACCCTTGGCAGAACGGAATGAGCGAATCTTTCGTATCCCAACCAAGGCGGGTCTTCACGCTCACAGGAATGGACACAGCCTTCTTGGTAGCATACACCAGTTCCTGCGCCAGCTGCGGATTGCGAATGAGCGCGGATCCATGGCATGACGAGACGACTTTGGCGGCGGGGCACCCCATATTGATATCAATACCGTCAGCCCCCATTTGCTCAATCACCTTTGCAGCCGTTAGAAAGTGCTCCGGCTCTTTGCCAAACACCTGCACCACGAACGGGCGTTCAACCTCCGAGTCAAAGTTGATCATTTCCATGGTTTTCTTGGCGCCATAATGAATAGCATCGGTGCTCAGGAACTCGGTATACACGATCGTTTCTGGCGCTATAGCCTTAATCAACTGACGGTACGACGCATCGGTTACACCAGCCATAGGTGCCAATGCCACGATTGGTCGCGGAGTGGTCTGCCAACGGAAATTGGAGGAGGATTGCAGCATCTCGTTGCGTAATTGTCGCCTCTCCTGGGAAACTGTCAACGAAACTCCATCGCGCTTTTTGCGCTTCTGGACAACAATAGTGTCCGACTATGCAGGCGCGTTGGCTCGCATTACTGGCATGGACCGTCTCCGTCCTCCCCGTATCCGCAGGGGCGCAGATGATCTCGCTCTTTGGTGACGATGTGCCTTGCAAAAGCAAATTTCTATCTGGAGAAGTGACAGCAGACTGCGTTCCGCAGTACATCGCGTACGTCATCCAGCAGGTGTTTTCGTTTACCGGTGCGGTTGCTCTTATTGTCATTATGGTCGGTGGCTTTCAGTACGCGCTCGGCACCGTTGCAGGAGGCAAGGACAAAGCAAAAGCCACTATCCAGTTCGGGATCGTGGGCATGATCGTCTCTGCACTCGCGTTCTTTATTCTGTCATTCATTATTAACGCAATTGCAACTGGAGCATGACGGCGAAGCGCAAACAACCAGCGGCATTCACGTCGATCCGTGTGATCGGCACCAAGGCGCAGCGCATGTTGCATCGGGCGCGCGAAGCAATGGCAAAGGAGCCAAGACCATCGAGCCGCCCTGCAGGAGCGCGGGAACCGAACCTGGAGGAAATGGTCATGCACGTCTCCATGAAGAGCGTGCTAGAAGCAGCATTTGCGATTATTGGAATCAGCTTTGGTTTGTGGCTGCTCTTTACGCTACGCCACAAGATCCTACTACTCTTGCTCGCAATGTTCGTGGCAACCGTGGTGGATCCCGGCGTGCAAACATTGCAGCGGTGGGGCGTACCACGTGCAATCGCCATCATTCTGCATTACCTGCTCGCACTTGGGCTCGTGGTGTTCCTCATTGTGTCGTTCATACCAATCATCGCCACACAGATTCAAGATCTTGCTGCAACAGTAAGCCAAAGCTTGGCGCCGTTCATGAATGATCCACAGATTGAAATCCCCTTCCTGCCGCCGGAAGCAAACGCGCAAGCGAGCAGACTCGCAGAAACTCTTTTGCAAAACCTTTCTGTGGATCGGTTTGTACTGAGCATGCAGCAAACAGGGCAGAACCTCTCTGATGTGGCGCAGGAATCCGTGCGATTTGCCGCCCGCATCGCCGGGTCGGTGGTGAACTTCTTTATCAGTCTCGTGATTGTGCTCGTTCTTGCGTTCTTCATGCAGCTGGAAAAGGAGCGCATCATTCTGTGGATTCGTGGCTTCCTGCCACGCAAATATCGCGGTTACGCCGATCGGAAGTCCGAAGCGATTCATACGAAAATCGGCCAATGGATGCGAGGCGAACTCCTCCTTATGTCGGCCATCTTCCTACTCACACTCGTAGTACTCTCGATTTTGGGAATCGATTATGCACTCACGCTCGCAGTACTCGCTGGCTTCTGTGAAGTTATTCCCGGTGTTGGACCACTCATTGCAGCGATTCCCGCAATGCTTGTTGCCGGCACGCAGGAGGGCCTGGTGTGGATCCCCATTACTGCAGGTGTGTACTACGCCATCCAGTGGACCGAGAACAATCTGCTCGTGCCACTCATTATGAAGCGCGCCGTCGGGCTCTCTCCCATTGCCATCCTGTTTGCAATGATGGTGGGCATTAGCTTCCCGGATACTATTCATCCGATTCTCGGCGTGCTGCTCGCCGTGCCGACCACCACGATCATCACCATTTTCCTGGAAGACTGGAGAGAGTACCAATCCCGCGACTAATGCAGGAAACACTGCAGAATCTCGGCGCGGATTCCGCGCTTTTTCGTGAAGGATACAATGCACAGAAAAATCGACAAAAAGTGGTAAGACAACGCTTTATCTATGTGAATACTCCTCCGACGAACGAAATTTTGGTACAGTGTCCTGATCTTCTGGACGCATTATCACTCACTATGATAGAGTGACAGCTTCTAGGGGAAACATTCCTCACTCACTCGTATGCACCCATTCGACCGATTCACACCCAATGCCAAGCTTGCTCTGCAGATCGCGGAGCAGGAAGCCAAGAACTTGAAGAGCCCGTACATTGGTACGGAACACCTCATCTTGGGATTACTCAGTATTCCCAAGTCACTCGGTTTCTCCATTTTCACTGGCGCAGGAATCACACTCGAAAACGTGCGCATCATCCTGAAGTCGATGAAGACGCAGAACATTGAGGGAAAGCACGTAAAGCACGGTCTGTCGCAATACCTGCACAACGTGATTGAGCAGAGCGTCATTACCGCGCATAAGTTCCGCCATGCAAACGTTGGTACGGAGCACTTGCTCCATGCACTCGTCTCTACAGAGCGGAATGCAGCGCAGGCAATCATGGAACAAATGCAGGTGGACCCAGTGGATCTGCGCACGCACGTGGAAGACATGTTCGGCCAGATCAATCAATTTAAGAAGCAGAACCGCGACTTGGAACAGTCACTGGAATCGTTCTTTCAGGGTCTACAAGGAGCAATCGTTGGCATGCAGAGCTCACCGGCGAATGATCCAGATGGCCTAAAGAAGAAGAAAACCGACGGAAAGAGCAAGACGCCTGTGCTCGACTACTTCACCGAAGATCTGATTGTGAAGGCCAGAGAGAACAAGATCGACCCGATCATTGGGCGCGATAAAGAAATCGAACGCGTGATTCATATTCTGAGTCGTAAGACAAAGAACAACCCTGTGCTCATTGGTGAACCTGGTGTTGGAAAAACAGCAATCGTGGAAGGTCTTGCACAGCGTATTGCTGTAGGTAACGTGCCACTCACGCTCCGCGGCAAGCGCGTACTTGTGCTCAACATGGGTTCGCTCGTTGCAGGTACCAAGTACCGCGGTGAATTCGAACAGCGCTTCGACGACATCATTAAAGAAGCGGTCTCCTGCGAAAAGGAGATCATTCTTTTCATCGATGAATTGCACACCGTTGTTGGTACAGGTTCCGCAGAAGGGTCACTCGATGCAGCGAACATCTTAAAGCCCGCACTGAGCCGCGGCACGATCCAGGTGATTGGTGCAACAACGCTCGATGAGTACCGCACGATCGAGAAAGACCGCGCACTCGAGCGCCGGTTCCAGTCCATTCTGGTGGAAGAAACAAGTATCGAAGATACGATTACGATTTTGAAGGGCATTAAACGTGGATTTGAGGAGTACCACAAACTCGAAATCACCGACGAAGCGGTAGAAGCCGCGGTGAACTTGAGTAAGCGCTACCTCACAGAACGCTTCCTGCCAGATAAAGCCATCGACGTGCTCGATGAAGCTGCAGCAGGCAAGAGCCTGCAATACCAAGAGGTATCGCCTGAATTGCGCGAGTTGGAAACAAAGCTAGAGAAGCTCGTGCAGAAACAACAGGAAGCAGTGAAGGAGCAGAAGTATCATTTGGCGCTCAAGCTCAAGCAGGAGCACCAGCAGATGCAGGAGAAGCTCGACGCCGCACGCAGTGCGCAGGATGGCGATCGCCGCACGCCTATTTCCATCACCGGTGATGACATCACCGCGGTGATTGGGCGCATGACTGGTATCCCCGTCATGAAGCTCCTCAAAGACGAGCAGCGCAAACTCCGCAACTTAGAACAGGTCATGCGCAAGCATGTTGTAGGCCAGGATCAAGCGATCGAAAAGGTTGCGCGCGCCATTCGCCGTAGCAGAGTCGGCATTAGCGATCAGCGCCGTCCAATTGGTTCCTTCCTATTTATGGGGCCAACAGGCGTAGGCAAGACCGAGCTCGTACGCACCATCGCTGCGGAGGTATTCAGCCGCGAAGATGCGCTCATCAAGATCGACATGTCCGAATTCATGGAACGACACAACGTGTCGCGTCTTACAGGCACCACTGCAGGGTACGTGGGCTACGAAGACGGCGGTCAGCTCACCGAGAGCGTCCGTCGCAAGCCCTATTCCGTTGTGCTCTTCGATGAAATCGAGAAGGCACA
Organism: Candidatus Peribacterales bacterium; assembly: GCA_020058765.1. GTDB lineage: Bacteria > Patescibacteriota > Gracilibacteria > Peribacterales > Peribacteraceae > JAGVDM01. Next base: position 17,762 of record JAGVDM010000006.1, read on the forward strand.
CCCCGACTTCTTCAACATTCTGTTACAGATTCTGGAAGACGGAAAGCTCACCGACGGTCAGGGCAAGGTAGTGGACTTCACGAACACGATCATTGTGATGACCAGCAACATTGGTGCCGACAAACTCACCAAGCAGGCAGCCAAGATTGGCTTCCACTTGCTCGAAGAAGCAAAGGCTGCAGAAACCGAATACGAGCAGAAGTGCGCGGAAGTGATCACGGAACTCAAGGAACACATGCGACCCGAATTCTTGAACCGCATTGATCACACCATCGTATTCAATGCTCTCGCACAGGAAGAGATTCGCAAGATCGTTAAACTCCACATCACTGAGCTGGAGCAGCGCCTCAAGGAGCGTGACTACAGACTCGTAGTAGATCAAAAAGTGATCAATCTGCTCGCGCAGCAGGGCTTCGACCCAGAGTACGGCGCTCGCCCTGTGCGCAGAGTGATCCAGCAACAGGTTGAAGACGGCATTGCCGAGAACATCCTGAAGGGCGTGTTCTCCCCTGGAGACACGATCCATGTGGTTCGAAAGGGCAAGGACAAGCTCGAATTCATGCATGGCGATGCCCCTGCACCCGCAGTAAGCCTCGAATCTGCCAAAGAAACGCCCGTTTCTGCCTAAATGACGTATTCTGCGACCCGCTCGTGCCTATGGCACGGCGGGTCGTTTTGTGATAGAATAGAGGGATTCACACACACAAAACCCTATGGCAATCGACCCAGTGAAAGTACCAACGGACATCCAGATCGAAGAGAAAATCGTCGGTCCGGTAAGCCTGCGCCAAATTTTCCTGCTCCTTGCCACAGGCGGCGTCAGCTACGTGCTGTGGAGCGCCTTCGGTTCCATCCCGGGTTCGAGCATTGTCATTAAAATTCTCAGCTGGTTACCGCTGCTCGTAGGCATTGCCTTCGCATTCATCAAAATTCATGACGTGAGCCTGTTTAAGCTCCTGCTCTTGAACATTGAAAAGCTGCAAAAGCCTACGACCCGCACATTTGGTCCGCGGCAAGGGATCACCGTGAACATTCGCATCGATCCCACCGCGCAAGACAAGCGCCCCGTGGTGAAAGATCGCAGTGCCGAAAACCAGATGGAACAACTGAGCACCGTACTGGATACAGGTCTCGACGGCCTTGCGAACGTGCCAGTGGAAGATGAAGACGAGATGCCAGCTCCAGAGCCAGTGCGGCGAGAGAAAATCAGCGCATCACCTGCAATTTCCGCAGCCCCAAACATTGATGGTATGACCGCTGCACCACGACAAGAACCGAGTGAACGTGGCACTGGCGGACTCCTGCGAGACCTCTCTCCTGCATAACCATGAGCGAAAATACGTCAGACACTGGCCAAAAAAAGCGCGGGCTCTTTAAGAGCACCGTGCGTGGCAGAAAGCGCAACGAAATGGCCAACGTTCAGCGCTACATTCCGTTCGCCGAAATTCGTAACGACACGGTAATTTTGAAGAACGGCGGCCTCCGTGGAGTGCTCAAAGTAGAACCGCTCAACTTCAACCTGAAGAGCGAAACAGAACAGCAGGGCATTATCGCCGGCTACGAATCGTTCATCAACACGATCAGCTTTCCGCTGCAGATTCTGATCCGATCAACGAAGGTAAACATTGAGCCGTACCTCATCCACATTCACGAGCAAGCGGAGCGTATCGACAACGATTTGCTCAAAGAGCAGACGCTTGCCTATGGCACCTTCATCGAAAAAATCGTGGAAATCGCCGACATCATGCAGAAAGAGTTCTATGTAATCGTGCCGCTCGATGACGTACCGCAGAAGAACAACACTATCAGTAAATTTCTCTCTTGGTTACACATCGACGATACGCTCGGCCACGCTGTACAGCGTAATAAGCAATTCACCGGTCAGTCCGCACGACTCAAGGAACGCATCGACCTTATTGAAACGGGTTTGAACAACGTGGGTATCGGCACCAAGCGCCTGAACACTATGGATCTCATCCGTCTGTATTACCGGGTGTATAACTCGGGGCTGAGTAAGTCGCAAAAGCTCCCAGAAAACGGGGAATTCAATACAGAGGAAAACGTACTGTAGGAGCCGAATTTCCTGCACAGTTCCGTTGACAGACGAATGACGGCATGCGAACCTTCGCGTGTCGCTTTCCGCAGGTGCCGCCGTGCAAGGGCCCCTGACGTTACGGAGAGTGTTTACTTCCTTCTCTTGCACGCCCCATTCGTCATGGTAAAAACCCGTACTTCAAGTAATACAATGATGGACGAGCTGCTCAAGCAGTCGCCCAAAGTTTTCCGCGCGCGTCCCGGCGAGCTCATCGAAGGGAACGTGATCTTCCGCGGAAAGAATAAACTGCTCCTTGATCTCGATGGCGTTGCCACCGGTATCGTGAGCGGTCGTGAATTGCGTGACTCGTTCAACACATTCAAGAACTTAAATATTGGCGACCCCGTCGCTGCCATGATCTTGGAAGAGGAAAACGAGGAAGGCATGGTGGTGTTGAGCCTCCGCATGGCCAGCCAGCAGAAGGCATGGGATCGGTTCCACACGCTGGTAAAGAACGACACAATGATGGAATTCACCGCACAGGAAGCCAACAAGGGCGGTCTGCTCGCCAACATCGACGGTATTCGTACCTTCCTACCAGTCAGCCAACTCGCTCCCCTACACTATCCACGCGTGAGCAATGCAGACAGCGGCGAGATCATGCAGCGCCTGCAGAAGTACGTTGGCCACACATTCAACGTGAAGATCATTACGATGGATGAAGAGGCAGGAAAAGTGGTGGTATCTGAACGCGAGGCGATGGCCGAAGAGCGTTCCAAGTCGCTGGAGAAGCTCACAATCGGTGACGCCAAGGAAGGCATGATCACCGGTATCGTGAAGTTCGGTCTGTTCGTTGCATTCGACGGACTCGAAGGACTCGTACACATCTCCGAGATCGCATGGGGACATGTGAAGAACCCATCCGAACATGCCGAAGTTGGTGACCGCGTAAAAGTGAAAGTTATTGGCATCGAAGGCGACAAGCTTTCGCTCTCCATGAAGCAACTCACCAAAGATCCATGGGAAGAGATCGCCGAGCGCTACCCAGTGGGCAAGAAGGTCTCCGGCACGGTGACGCGCTTTGCGGACTACGGCGCCTTCCTGCGCCTGGAAAAGGACATCAACGGTCTCGTGCACCTCTCTGAGCTGGCTCACCACAAGGTGACTGATCCTGCAGAAGTGCTCACGATCGGCCAGAAGCTCGACGCACAGGTGATCAACATTGATGTGGATGAGCGCCGCATCGGCCTCTCCATCAAGGCGTTGCTCCCGATCGACAAAGCAACGATGGAGCGCATCAAGAAGGAGCGTGAGGAGGAAGAAGCTGCAGCCAAGAAGGCAGAGAGCAAAGAGGAAGAGCCAAAAGCCAAGAAGCCAAAAAAGGCCGCATCGAAAGATGAAGCATCTGATGATGCCGCATCAGAAGGTGGCTTCGTTGCCTCCACCACAGGCAAGAAGTACTACCCTGCCGATTCCGCAGCAGCCAAGAAGATCAAGGAAGAGAACCGCGTCGAATTCAAGACAGAGAAAGAGGCAGAGAAGGCTGGATACAGCGCATAAGTGAGTCCATCAACAGCGCGTCGAAGGAGCGAAGCCTCACCGGCTCGCTCCTTTCGAAATTCATGAAAATATGTTATAATTATTATAAATACCAAATAAAATATATGGAGCATTTCAAAGGAAAACCCACCGAACAACCAACCCCAGAAAAGAAGTCCGAAAGTCCGAATGTGCAAAAGTCTCCAAAACTTCCTGATGTTCCCACGACTGCAAAGCGCCTCGTTGTGTGGACAAAAGCGGAACAAGTCTATGAAGTGATGTGGGACTACATCACGCGTCAACGCCAACGTTTGCCGGAGGATCAAAAAAAAGCGTTGCACACGTTCTTCGACAAAATCGATACGTTGCCTTGGCATGAAATGCTGGAAGGCCTTGCGGGATTCATCAAACAGATCGAGCCAAATGCTGATCCGTTCGAAACAGCAATGAGCTCCATGGAAGCGGAGCTTTCACATCGCCTCTCCGCATACACCGTGCAACTGGACGGCTCCATACAAGATCCGGAGAAATACCGAACTGTCATCGAAGGAATGCAAGCCGCCGAAAATGATTATCAGGAATTTAAAGCGTTCCGGAAGGAATACAACAATGTTCGCAATGGTCGGAATCCGGTACCAAAAATTGAAATTTTATAGTGTTTTCTGACTAAGGAAGTGCAGGTGCAGGTAGAACACTTCCTGCTCGCCAGCTTTGCCGACGTGGAAGGTAAGCTTGTACCCGTCGATCCCCTGCTCTTTGGCGAAGCGCTGTGCAGCTGCAATGAGCATGCCGGGCACATGTGCAGTGGCATCGCTCATATCCGCGATTGATGGTACAAAGTCCGATGCATCCTTCGCTATGAAGAGTAGATGTGTTGGTGCCTTAGGGTGAATGTCTTTGAAGGCCATAACAACGCCATCATCGTATACGACATCCGCTGGGATCTCTGCACGAGCGATTTTGTGGAAGATAGTATCACCCATATGTCCTGATCCTAACGGTGCTCGCCCTAGGCTACACATTGACTTTTTGGCTAAAAAGAGAGAAAATGTAGGTACATGCACAACGCCTCCGTCGAGAAAGGCTCCAGTGCCTCCCCGGAACGTTCCGAGAGGCCGCTCATCGCGGTTGCCCAGCCAAAGAAGCTGGAAGGTCTGTTGGATACAATCAACCTGCTCAACACTGTGAGTGAGCGTATTGGCGATAAGGCGAGTGAAAACTGGAGTGGGGGTGCAACCGGGCAACAGGCAAGTGCCGCTCAAGGGCAAACATGGCGTGATGAGGCGATTGCCAACCTGCCCGCAACGCCAGCAATGCAGCGTGAGCTACGTACGCACATAGAAAAAGAGATCGCAACCCTGCAAAAAGAAGTGCATGCCATAGCAAGGCGCGCGGCAAAGCCAGGTGCGGGGTACAAGCTCACCAAACTCTATGCACGTATTCGCCGCTTAAACGGCATTCTGCAGGAACTCCTCGAATCATCTGTAGACGTCGTGAAACGGCTCTACATCCGGATCTTCGTGGATAAGCAAAGTGCGTTCTAAGCACTAGTTGGCATCCTTCTTGGGTGCGGCCTTTTTGTGCGTGTGCTTCTTGTGCGCACCTTCAAGCATGCCAGAAATCCAATCTACCGTAGCATCTGCCATAGAGATCGGCTTGAGCAGCACCTGCTCCACCTGATCGGTAACTGTATCCACACGTTTGAGTACTTTGCGCAGGCTTACCGCCGCAAATATGAGGTGGTAGAGCAATACGAGCAGCAGCACGAAGGCTACTATTTGGAGAATGATGATGACTTCCTCGGTGGAGAGCTGCATACGTATAGAATGGGAATACACTCGCATCCTATCGCCCGCATCCTCTATGCGCAATGCGCTCCGCACTATCGGCCACCTGCCCCGCAAGTTGATTTGCGGTCTGATCGGCGTGTACCAAGCAACACTTTCGCCGGATCACGGACCACTAAAACACCTGCACCCCTACGGATACTGCCGACATGAACCCACGTGCAGTATGTACGCAAAGCAGGTTGTAGCGCAGAAGGGAGTGCTTCTAGGTACACTCATGGCGTGCCGCAGAATTCTGTCGTGTAATCCGTGGCAACAGCCAAACGAAGCTACTATCATGCACCGCCTTTCGCGAAACCATGCCAAACAGATCATGCAACTGGAGGAACAAGGACCTCCAAAATGACACACCGGAAGCCGCACTGCGCGAAACATTCGGCTTACAGGAATACCGCGGCATGCAACGGAAGGTTATTCATACATTGCTGCAGGGAGACGACGCTCTCTACATCGCGCCAACAGGCTTAGGAAAATCGCTCTGTTACCAGCTGCCTGCCGTGATGCAGGAGCGCGGGAAAACCGCAGTGATCACTACTCCGCTCATTGCACTCATGCGCGATCAAGTGCGCAAACTGCAAGAATTAGAAATCCCTGCGACAGATTTCCATTCGGATATGACGAGGAATCGCGAGCGCGTGCTCGAGGAAATACAGCGTGGCAAGTACGCCATGGTCTACATGTCCCCGGAGCAACTGCAAAAAGCAGATGTGATTGAGAGTTTGCGATCGACGAATCGATCATTCATGGCTATCGATGAAGCGCATTGCATTAGTCAGTGGGGCCATGATTTCCGCCCGGCGTATGGCGCACTCGGCAAAGCAGTCAAACACTGCGGATTTGAGCAGGTGGGCGCGTTCACTGCTACCGCATCACCAATTGTAGAGCAGGATATTCGCCGCACTCTTGCGATCCCCAAAGAAAACCATCACAGGGAAAACCCTCTACGAAAGAATCTGCAATATGGCGTGACCAAGCTGGATACGCGGCATCAGAAAATTGATGCTATTGAAAAACTCATAAAGGAACACGCACCCGGCAAGAACGATGCAGTGATCGTCTATTGCGGCACTCGCAACGACACCGACCACATTGCGAGCATGCTCAGATTCCGAGGAATGGGTGCCCAGTTCTACCACGGGGAAATGGCCGGCAGCATGCGGCGAGATACAGAAAAGAAATTCATGGGAGATACACCGCGTGTGCTCGCTGCAACGAATGCGTTTGGTATGGGGATAGACAAGCCCAATATTCGACTCGTGATCCATAATCAATTCCCCAGCAGTGTGCAGAACTACCTGCAGGAAACAGGACGTGCCGGGAGAGATGGAAAGCCGTCACGGTGCGAACTGCTGTATTGCCCGCAAGATAGCGAACTGCAGGAATACTTTTTGGAGCGCAAAGTGCCGCCATACATGTTTATTCGTGGGGTATACTTGAATTTAGTCGAGGCATCGCAAAAACGAAGCATGAGGGCAGAGGGGTATTTCAGCATTGATCTGTTCCCGTTCTACCGACTGTTTGATCGCAAAGGAAAATGGGACATTGAGAAGAATGAGCTCCGTGTGAACTCCGCATTTTCCATACTGGAACAGGCCGGCATTATCGAACGTCCATCACCGTCTGTCTTCCGTATTGCTGGAGCTCTTGATGAAAATGAAACAGGGCAGCAGCTCGTGAAAGGCATGCGAAACCAGCGAGAGAGCGTTGGGAGATTCCATTTGGATCAAATGCTCACGTACGCCACATCGCCAAAACCGAGCCAACAGCAATTGATCAAGATGCTTGGGCAGAATGCACCAAATGGACAAACGAAGTAAGTTCTCCGCCAACCGCTTCACAGAGGAGCAAGAGGCCAGTATTCTACGTCGCGCAGTCGCGGGTGTCGTATAATGGCTATTACCTCAGGTTTCCAACCTGATGACGCGGGTTCGATTCCCGCCACCCGCTCCAACTCCTATTGCCCATGAACAACGCAACCGTGATCACTGTAGAAACAACTGTGGATGCCCCAGTGGAGCAGGTATGGAAATGCTGGACTGAGCCGAAGCACATCATGCAGTGGAATAACGCATCGGATGATTGGCACACACCAAGCGGCACCAATGATCTGCGTGAAGGTGGGTCATTTACGTACCGCATGGAAGCGAAAGATCAGAGCGTGGGATTTGATTTTGGAGGTACCTACACGAAAGTTTTACAGCAGAAGGAAATCGCCTACACGATGGATGACGGCAGAACGGTATCGATTACATTCGAGGAACACGATCGGCATACGCACATCACCGAGAGCTTTGATGCAGAAACGGAGAACCCGGCAGAAATGCAACGGGAAGGCTGGCAGGCAATACTCGAGAACTTCAAGAAACACGTGGAATCGTGCACCTAAACTGATATGACACTCCTGCGCGCACTCTTCTCCCGGCACATCCCCTTCCGGTACAAAGTAGTCGTCCTCGTTGCTGCGCTCTACGGTATTTCGCCGATCGACCTCATTCCCGATATCGCACCTGTACTCGGCCTCATGGATGACGCACTGTTCATCATTGGCGCTCTGGCATGGTTCTGGAATAGCACGAAGAGCGTGCGTGCCAAACTCAGCGCGAAAACTGACTAATCAACGGCAACCGTAAATCCACCATACGCCATGCGCTTCATATCGAACGGCATCTCTTTGTCTTTCGCATCTGCATATTTCTTATCAAAGAATGCCATCACCTTCTTGTTCACCGCATCGCGATGCTTGCGAGATTTGAATACGATGAATGAGAAAAAAACCGTTTCATTCTTCTTCGCCTTCACCATTGTAGAGAATGTGAAAGTGACACCCTTGGGCTTCATATCGTCTGCGATACATTCTTTGTAATCGAGAGCGCCGCATTTCTTCCACACCTGTGAGCCCTCCTTTGCCATTTTCTTATAGGCGGCAACCTTCTTCGTGGGAACGACGAGCACGAATCCATCGACGTATGACATGAGAGAAAAGGAAAGGATGTGAAAGAGTGTATCACACTACTCCTTCTTCAATCATCGTCTCTTCGCGCACCTGATCCTCCAACTTCTCATCTTCACTCTTAATCAAGCGCACAGTATCCCACCGCCCAATGTAGAAGTACGTCATGGCAACCGCGGCCATGATGACGCTCGTAACCGCAGGCGCGAGCCAGATACCTGTCTCCGCGAGTGTTGTGTGCTTGGAAAGCACGTACGTGAGTGGGAACTCCAGCACCCAGAGGGACACGAGCGAGAAGATCATGGAAATACGCGTGTTGCCTGCGCCTTGGTATACGCCGCTTAAAATGAACTGCACGCCGAGGAAGGCGAATGCGAAGGCTAGGCAGCGGATGAATACACTCGACTGAGCGATTACCGCGCTATCCCCGGGAATGAACGCAGCTGCGAGCTGCTCGGCAAAGAAGAATGTTGCAATGCCTGCAAGCACGAGTACGCCAAAGCCAACCTGCACGCTCTTCAGGCCGGTTTCGCGTGCACGCTCCGGCTTGCCTGCACCCATGTTCTGCCCCACCAATGTGGAGGTAGCCATGGAGAGACCGTATGCAGGAATAATCACAAAGCTGAGTACGCGGATACCAATACCGTACGCTGCAACAATCACCGTACCGAAGGACGCCACAATGAATGACACGATCGTAAGGCCGAGCGCCTTCATGGACATTTCGATCGATGCAGGAAGACCCAAGAAGAACATCTGTTTGATGAGCGGCCCGTCGAACGCGAAGTCCTTGAGCGACACACGAATACCCTGTTTACCGCGCAGCAAGAGGAAGAAGCCAATGCTCATGGCTACACCCTGTGTGAAAATCGTTGCATATGCAGCACCGGTAACACCGTTCGCCGGAATGGGACCCCATCCCATAATGAAGAGTGGGTCCAGCACGAGATTCATCATCACCGTTGTGAACACGATGTAGAGAGGCATGCGCACCTCCCCTACTCCGCGCATCAGCGACTGGTACATAAAGAAACCAAACATGAAGATCATGCCGAAGCTGGAGATTTGCAGATACGCAACAGTCTGCTCATACACCACTGCCTCCGCACCCATCAGATCGATAATGAACGGCGAGAGGAAATACCCCAGGATAGAAATAAGCACCGATACAAGCAGCACCATAACAATGGTCTGTGCTGCGATGTGGTTTACCTTCTCGCCATCTCCTTTGCCTTTGTACTGAGCTACAAGAATTGTTCCTGCAATGGAGAAACCACCTCCAAGCGTCATAAGGAGGAACAGAATCGGGAAACTGAGTGACACCGATGCCACAGCATCTGCCCCCAAGCGACCAACCCAGAACGTATCGGTAAGTTGATACGCGCTATGCAGAAGATTGGTGATCACGATCGGCACTGCAAGGGATACGAGTGCCTGCACAATGGATCCTGTTGTGTAGTTCTTCATGGATATGAATGAATGAGAAGCGAGCCGACAGGGTAGTGAAAAACTGCGGAAATGTACATGCTTATAACACCGAAATGCGCTTCCCTTTCAAACGCGGAAGACACACAATTCTTGCATGCGACTGCATGTATCGTTCCTCGCTTCGATCATAGTGGTTGGATGTAGTACGAATGCTCCACCTATACCTGGGACGGATGTTCCTACTGGAACATATGAGTTCACAATGACAGTCGATGACATCGATCGGCGATACTACGTACACATCCCGCCTGCATACGATGGAACAACGCGTCTGCCTGTTATCCTCAATTTTCACGGTGGAGGAGGGACAGCAAAAGACGCAATGAAAGAAACACAAATGCATGAAGCATCCGATGAATACGGGTTTATTGCTGTGCATCCCGAAGGAACAGGAACACAGGTGCTTGGCAGGCTGTTTGCTACATGGAACGCCGGTGAGTGCTGCGCTTCGGCAATGGAGAATGGCATCGATGATGTGGGATTCATTGAAGCTCTCCTGGATCACTTGGAGGAGACATATACGGTGGATACACAACGCATCTATGCGACCGGCCACAGCAATGGCGCGCTCTTTTCGTATCGTCTCGCATGCGAACTCTCCGATCGTATTGCAGCAATTGCGCCAAACGGATCACACGACGCGTTCAAAGAGTGCCACCCCACTCGGCCTGTGCCAGTGCTGCACTTTCATGGCACTGCCGATCCCGCTGCGCCATACGAGGGTGGTACCTGTGGGGGTCTATTTGCAAAAGCACTGGGGCTAGAGGCAACCGAAAAGGATACGTGGCTCTGCGCATCTGTTCAGGCATACGTACAAACATGGGCGGAACGAAATGGGTGCAGCACCCAACCAGTAGTCACCATAGAAAAAGGCCTATCGAGATGTATCAGCTACGGGCAATGCAATCAGAATGCTGACGTCACACTCTGCACACTCGACGGTGGAGGCCACACATGGCCGGGTGGGATCTACGCATCAAATCTGCAGTACTACCACGATACCGTTGGTCCAATCAGCAGTGATCTTGATGCGAATGCAATACTGTGGGAATTCTTTGCGGAGCATCCACTTCCGTAGCATCAATTGCCACCGGGTGACATGTGCATGTACAAAAAAACACCTGTCGACGGCGTACGTTGCATAGCATATTCTGCAGACATGAATGTACAAATGAGCGAACCGGACATGCGCGATATTCTCGCAAAGGGCCTCTATGGACACCTGGGCTGTATTCTGGAGGGCAACCAGCCGTTGGTACTCCCGATTGCGTACGCGTATACCAACGGCAAAATATATTCGTTTTCCTTTGTGGGACAGAAAATTGATGCGATGCGACAGGAGCCTAATGTGTGCTTTCAGGTGGAGAAAATACTCAGCAGTACTTCGTGGAAGAGTGTGGTGGCATATGGCACATACCAGGAGCTCACCGACGAACAGGAAAAAGGAGAGGCAATGAATCTTCTCACGCAGAAATTATGGGACGCGGGAAATCAGGAAAAGACGCTCTACATGCCATTCCAGGATTCCACAAAAGCTATGGAGCGTGCCATGGCAGACACAGATGTTGTCCTATACCGCATCGACATTACGAAAATGACCGGACGGTTTGAACAGTACGAGTAACCCTTGCTAGTTCCCCACCGGACGCAGCGCGTTGCTGTAGACGTAGTCTGCGATGTCGGTACCCATTTCTATGCCTGCCGTGGAATCGAAACGCCAGTGCACGCCAAGATACACACGGCTTAGGCCGTTCTCCTGCACTGCATCACTTAAGCGCGAGAAGCTGCGGGAATGGTACGGACGCGGGTTGCCCTGCTGATCGGTAGTCACTCCGTTGAGCTCATCGGATACGAACGTGAAAGGAACATTGTCCGTACCGTAGAACCGCTCAATAAGACCGAAGCTCACCGCACCGAATGTTGCGTGACCAGAGGGATACGCTGGAAATGGTGGTGTAAAGCTCGTCTCAGTCTTGTTGCTCATAGGCGCACCGAGCGGCGTCCAGTTGATGTCGCCGATGGTAAGCGGATTGTTGTCACCCAAACCTGTAGGACCAGTGCCAGCGTCCGCTTCACGAATACCCACGACTGGCCGCCAGTAATTGTGATGATACTTCGATTCCCAACAGGCAATGCCTGCATCGGCCATACCAAGATTAATCAAAGCAAACAGGCGGGCATTCTGCACCACGGTATTGCCGCGATCATCTGCAATTATGCGAGCAATCTGGTTGTAGAGACGAGGTGGCGTACCAATGTTCTTCACGCCATCGTACGCCCAGTAGAGGCCAATAAGCGTCTGTTCCTGCGTGCGGCTTGTAGGAGACACAACACCATCTGCACCTAAATCCTTCACCTCGTTATAGTACTCTGCGTACTCCGGCGTATCGATCGCTGGGGGTGTAGGTGCGCGGAACTGCGTGCTGCTTGCAATCACGAACGGATCGACATCACCCCACTGCGGCCCAAGGAATGGTTGGTTGGGATTGAGTGGATCCTTGCGATGAAACCCAGGGGCATCGCTTGGATCGTAGTGCATGTCATCAGTGGCGTTGTCATTGGCACGCGCTGCGAGCACTTGGGCTGCTGCCACCTGCCCTACGGTAATTCCCAGAGATTTGGCGGTACCTTCTGGCAATTTGGAAAGATGATCCTGCCGTGCGGCATCGAATATCGATCGCTGCTTGGGGAACAATGCTACCAAAGTTTCGTGTGCTGCCACCGCAACGGCTGCATCTATAGATGCGCTCTGCCCACCAGGAATCGGCACAAGGGCAATGTACGGTTCGTACGAACGATCAATGGAGTTCACCGCATCAAACATGGCGGCATGCGTGATCGCTAATGCACGAGAAGATGCACCCGGCCCACCCTGCTCGGGTGCACCGTATGTACCAGTGTGATCGACAGCATTCGCCTCGATGGCAATTGCATTCCAATGCAGCACCGGATCCCCAACAGGAGAAGCAACTACAACGCCTTGTACGACGATTGCATCGCTTTTAGTGACACCGTCCATGCTTACCTGCACCGCCTGGCGACTACCAGACTGCGCAGCATCATGCACTTCCACCAGCATCGTAAGAATCATCTCGTCACCCGATTCGACCTCCATGTCATCCCACGTAACCCATTCTGTATCGGCTTGCGGACTACCCGACGCCTGCACAAAGACCAATCCACTATCGAGCCGAGCGGCGACGTCCATCGTATGATCGGAGGAATCACTGTTGTCGAGAACAATGGTGAACTGCACCTGATCGCCAGGGCGTGCCGTTTCGGAAGAGGCCTGAACCGACAACGTCATATCGCCGTACTCCCTATCATCCTCATCGTCGTCTCTATCGATCGGAGGATAGTCATTACCATAGAAATACGTCGGCGGTGTGCCATAGGTTGGACCAACAACACGAGGTTGCTCCACGCCGGGGGCACCATGTGCCATATCACTCTTCCAGATCATGTATGCCATCTCCCCTCGAGTAATGGAAGCATCGATCCACTCAAGTGATGGCGGAACCGCACCCCACGTTTGCATCTTCTTGGCGTACGGCATGTACCAAGATCCCCCTTCTGGAGGAAGCATGCCTTCATGGTGCCGTGCAATGAGAGCTGCTGCTTCCACGAATGTCACATCCTGATCCGGACGGAATGAGCCATCGGGATACCCCTGCACCATTCCATGCTCACGCGCAGAACACACATATGGCGCGAACCACTCACCACGCACATCACGGAAACAGAATGACTGCGTCATATCTGCATCATTCCCCATGAGGATCTTCACCATTTCTGCGCGATTAATGAGCGTATCTGGACGGAACGAGCCATCGCTATACCCTTGTGCAAGACCCTCCTGACGCAGGTATGTGACCGCCTCGGCGTACATACTTGTTTGCGGTACGTCGTATGCTGACTGCGCGACGGCTCCCGTAGGAGCGACAAGGGAAATCGCCAGCAGGAACGCGACTGATCGCATAGAGAGAAAGTGATACTTTATACACTATTTACTTTATTTGTCAATGCTCTACACTATGCAAAACGCCATGCAACACTACGCACTCATTGATTTCGGCGATGGTAAACGGCTGGAGCAATGGGGTGCGTATCGCTTGGTTCGCCCAGACCCTACGGCAAGCCAAATGTCAGAACAGCCGCAGGAGTGGCAATCGGCCGATGCCGTGTATACAGGCGAAAAGGGGAAGGGCTCATGGGAAGGTGCAAGTGCACTGCCGGATCATTGGACGGTACAATTCGACGACGTGCAGATGGTCGTGCGTTTGGCACCCTACAAACACACGGGGGTGTTCCCTGAGCAACACGAGAACTGGCAGTGGTGCAGGGTGCAGGGTGTTTCCAGAAAGCTCACAGTACTCAACCTGTTCGCGTACACCGGCGGCGCCACCATGGCGCTCGCCTTGGACGGTCACTTCGTGACACACGTGGATGCTTCGAAGCCCGCCATCACCTGGGCGAAGGAAAACGCCCAGTTGAACGCGCTGCCTGGCGACCGCATTCGTTGGATTCTCGACGATGCGGCGAGCTTTGTGCAGAAGGAAAAGAAGCGCGGCAAGCGCTACGACGCGATCATCCTAGACCCTCCGGCCTACGGGCATTCCCCCTCCGGCAAAACGTGGCGCATGGAGCGCGACCTCGCCCCTCTGCTGGAAGATTGCGCCGCACTACTCAGTGATGATCCATCGTTTTTGCTGCTAAACGGTTACGCACAACACGACACACCAGAAAGCTTCCACCGCTTACTGAGCGGTATCTTCCATAAACGAATCCCCAATCACTTCCCGGTGATCCGAACAGCAGAACTACTGCTGCACTGCAACGACGGTCGGACGCTCTCTACGGGCGTAACCGCACGCTGCACGTTTGCCTAGAGCGCTCCCAGATCCAGCTCTTCGTCCACAGTAACCTGCTGCACGAATTCCTGATCGTGGCTGATTAAAATCATGCCGCCTTCGTACTCGTTGAGCGCGGCTGCGATCACTGGAATGTGACGGAAGTTGATGTGGTTCGTCGGCTCGTCGAGCAGGAGGAGTGTGGGCTGCTGCAGCATGAACCGTGCAAAACAGAGCAGACCTTTCTGCCCTTCGGAAAGGGAGCCAACTTTGTTCTGCACTTTATCACCGGGGAGCAGGAAACGTGCCGCTGTGGCGAAGATCATTTGGTGATTTGGTGGATCCATGACTTCGGCAAGCACGTCGTACACGGTTTTCTCGAAGGGCAACCCCGAGAAATCCTGACGGTAGTACCCCATCTTTACGTCTGGCGTAATCACCGCACCCTTCTCTGTACCGTTCGCCATCGATTCGAGCAGTGTGCTTTTGCCGATGCCATTTGGCCCGGTAATGAGCACACGGTGCCGCTTGCGGAGCGTGAGCTCAATGTTGCGCTTCACGGGCTTGTGATTCTTCATCACGGTCACCGACGTAATTTGCAGGAGTGGCTTAGAGAATTCACTAATAGGGATCGTGAATGGCGGAATGGTTTTGTCTTCGCGACGCACATCAACCTTATTGGACTCCGCCTCCTCTACTGCATCGCGCATTTTGCTCGCGAGCTTTCGCATTTTTCCTCCTTTGTGTGAGAAGAAGTTGATCTTCTCCTTCTGATCGATGATATCTTTTTGCATGCGCGCGTTCTGGCTCTGTTCACGTTCAATTTGCGCCTCGATCTTCTCCACTACATCGAAGTAGTCTCCCACGTACTGTTCCACTTTATGGCTGTGCGCATCGAGGTGCAGCACTCCATGTGTGAAGCTATTCAGGAATCCCGCATCGTGCGAAATCACAATACACGTCTTGTCGTACATCATGAGGAACATAGTGAGGTGACCGATTCCCTCGGCATCCAGATTGTTCGTCGGCTCATCCAGTAGGAGGATATCGGGCTCTTGAATGAGGGCGTATGCCAACAACAAACGAGCCTTTTGCCCTCCGGAGAAGGCGCTGATTTTCTTGTCGAGCGGAGCAACAAGATTCACCACATCGAGCACGCGAGCGATGTGCTTTTCTATGTCGTACTTCTTCTCGGAGAACGCGTCCTCGAAGAACTTTAAGACCGTCTTCTGCAGATCGTCATGCGGAACCACTTGGCGTGCAATACCGATCGTAATCCCCTTCTTCTTGTGGATCTCTCCGTCCTGCGGCTTCTCGGCTCCCGTCATCAATTTGAAAATCGTGCTCTTACCCGCACCGTTCTGCCCCATAATAGTGAGCTTCGCGTTCTCGCGGATGGAGAAACTCGCCTCATCAAGAATGGGCTTGTTGTGCTCGTAGCGATACGACACATCCTGAAACCGGAGAATAACATCACCATGATCCATGAATCATCTGGGGAAACGTCGCCGGATTGTAGGGTTTTTTACCACTGAGTGACAGGGTAATCCTCCGAAAAACTCCGCCCTGCCATAGCAATCGACAAACGCACCTTCTGTAAAATCATTGAGCGGATCCACAACAATATGCGGCGTACCGACCGGAAGCGTAAGTGTATGAGCGTACATGCGTTAATGCGTGGTGCCGTTACCATTCACAAAAAGATCCGTGAGCTTGCCACTGCTTTCCCAGCGCACGCCTGCAATCGCCAATTTTTCCTGCAATCCCGCCATCATCTTCTGGCCGAAATTGCCGATACTCATTACCTGTTCATGCGTCACTCCTTGCAGCTGACGAATCCAAATCACACCCATTTCTTCGTCGAGTTTGTTCTGCGTGCTAGTAGAAACACCAAGCTGCGAAATACTGAATTCCAAACGCTCCCGAAACGGCAAGTCTTTGGAGTTGCGTACTTCCTCGGTCGTGAACGGCTTCTCAACATCTTTAGCCATAGCAGCAGAAGTGTAGAGCTGTAGAAGAGCATGATTCAATGCATAAACCAGAAATTTTCTCTGTCAATTTTGGTTCGGTAAGAGTCCTCCGCATCGACCGTCTTCCTGTGTACACGACCCATCTGTGTCTTGTCGGGATTCCGCGCACCGGTGCAAGAAGCACCACCGCGCTCAACGCAGAATACGGATGGGTCTCACTATCAATGTCTACGCTCACCGGGATTCCGTGCCCCTCTCCACACACGGTGTGGGGAACGGGTCACTCAACGGCAGTGCGGACGAGAATTCTCACCGGCAACAGCCGCTCTTAGAGCATTGACTTTCCTGCAAAAATCCTTACGCTGCCCGCCCCGCAGACCCGCGGGGCATTTTTTCATATGAGAAAATTATGAACGCCTTCAATGCTCATCGAACGGAAACTGCCGAAAAACCGGCGGAGATCGGTGATGTGCTCGCGTCGCTTCGTGCAGTGCACGAGCAAAAATACACGCGACCGGATGCATTGCGCTGCACCGAGCGTATTGTGGCATCACTCGGAGCAACAAACAGAGAGCTCCTGCAAGTGTTTGGCGAAAACATGCAATTGCGCAGCGCAATTGAAGGAAGAGATCCACCAACGCCAGAAACAGTGTCCGCGGCAATCCGTGAACGCGCAATTCGTCTGCTTTATCACCACTTCGGATATTCCACGCAGGATAAGCCGATCAAGACACTGCAATTTGGACAGCTGCTCACAAAGCAACATTTGGAGGAAATCGTGCGGGAGAGCAGTGATCCCAAAGATGCACTGCGCACGCTTGGGCTTGTGATGGTAGATGTAGACGGTTTGAAGGGTGTAAAGGAATGCATCGGTCACTACGATACGAATCGCTTTGTGCAGTATCTGTCGCAAAACCTGACCAACACGCAGGGGCAGGCAAAGCAATGGGCAGAACAGGAGCGAGGCATTGCAGTGACGCCGCTTGTTGCGGGAGGTGACGAATTCGCGCTGCTCCTGAAGAGCAAAACACCGCTCGACGATGGCACACTCGAAGAAATTATCGATCGCTACGAAGCCGATGTAATGGCAGATCCACAACTGCAGAACATGGTGAATTTCAACAGCCCCACCGTTCTGCTGAACTACGCGGGATTCAACCACACCGATCGCCAGGAATTCTTCGCATTACCTGCCGCTGAGCAAGCGGCACAACTGACCGAATTGCGAAAAGCGCTGCCCACGAAATTCACACCGTCTGTTTCGTGCGGGGCTGCAACTCTTGAGGAAGGAATGCGTTGGGCATTGGAGCAACAGGATCACTTTCGCCTCACTACCGAGGAACAGGATTTTGAAGAAGCCGGAGCGAAGGTGTTCCAAGGCATGTTCCACCTTGCGGAAGATAGAGAGACGATTCGGAAGGCGAACTACAAACTGAGCATTAAAGAAACGAATCCCGCGCTGCACAGATTTATTACCCGTACGGGGGAGATGGTAAAAATGGAAGACAGAATTGCAGAGGCACGAGCAATGATTGCCGACCTACTCCCACGACTCAGCGAGATCGGAGTGCGCATGGAGGAATGGGCAAATGGCGATAGTCCCGAAGGGAGAAAATCAGAGCAAGTACGACGGTAAATCACCGTTGCGATCGAATCCGCTGCTTGGTGGCAGCATGCTCGCAGTGCCGCAGCCACTCTGTATTCATACGGGATGTGCGGCCAAATACCGCTTCCACTGTATCGCCATCTTTGAGTGAAAGACCAACGTGCTGCTCACGCCCATTCACCTTCACTGCGCGCAAGCGCGCGAACTGACCAGGGAATACGGTGCATACAAAATCGAGCGCCGTGAGGGGTTTTGGAAGGTGATACAGATTGTTCTTCGCATCGAACACAGCCAAGTGATCCTCGCGGAAGTACTTGCCGAGTGCTTGGGCGAACTGACCGGGGGAAGTGGTCTGCGCACGCAGAGTTTCCAAGTCACGCACCAGCGCCACACGCGTATGCGCACTCGAGAGCGCATAGAGCAAGCTCTTGTACTGCCCGTGTGCTGCAGGACCGTACCGCCCCAGTCTGTGCATTTCTTCGGTACGAATTTGAATTTCGATAGGCTGTTCGGTGACTCCGGGCAACGGATACACCACCGTGTGGATCGATCGATACCCATTCTCCTTCGGCGCCCCGATATAGTCCTTCAACTTCCCAGGAATTGGGTGCATGAACTCATGTGCAACGGCAAGCGCGCGATAGCAATCCATCGCATCTTTGGTAATGATGCGCAATGCGAGACGGTCAGTGAGATCCTCGAACCGGCGATGCTTGCGCACCATCTTTTGGTACGTGGAATACAGCGATTTTATGCGCGTTTCTGTACGGCAATCGATATGCGCTGCACGTAAATGCTTTTGAAGAAATTTCTGTGTGTGTTCAAGGCAGTGCTGGTCCATTGCCTGCTTGGATGCAAACCGACTTTGCAAACGCGTAGCAATACGCGGCTGGAGCAGAGGAAATGTGCGATCTTCCATTTCTATGCGCCAAGCCTGCATGCCAAGCCTCCCTGCAATGGATGCGTACATATGCAAGGTCTCGCGTGCGATTTGTTTGCGGAGCGACGGAGCAAAGCGCTCCAGGTGACGGACGTCGTTTACACGGTGCGCCATGCGTAAAATGAGCAAACGTGCGTCGTCGGTAAACGCCTGCAGCACTTGATCCAGATCGTGCGTTTGCTCGTGAATATGCAAACGACGGAGTGCGTGCATACGCCGTGCGAGTGAGCGCTCCGTTGCAGTGAGTGGAGATGCAGCGACTATGGCCGCACCACCGGGGTGCAAAAACACATCGTGCAGCAACGCCACGCATAGCAGAGTGGAATCGCACATAACCTCACTCAGTACTCCGGCAACTTCGTACCCGTGTTGTGCATATGATTCACCGCTGCGTCTCTCAAATGTGGAGAGCTCCGTATCCACAAAATGCAGCACCTCTTGTACATGCTTTTTGGCACGATTCGGGAGGTTGGGGCACAGTGCGTGCAAATCCATCAGCCGAGGAATACGCCAAGTATATTCTGGCTGTACAGAAAAGGCGACAATATACCTGCAAATGGCATGTAAAAGGCGTAAAATCCACAAGTGAACACCACGTCAAAACAGCAACGGAAGGTGCACGTGCCGATCCGAACAATTTTCGGCATGTATTTGGGTACGTCGAAGGGGTACCTCGGTTCCGTAATAGCTACATTCCTCTTCTACGGTGTTGGGCACGCGCTGGGCGATGTGCTCATCCCACTACTGTACAGAGATATCTTTGATGTGCTCTCTTCTGCGGATCGAGGGGCGGAGGCAGCATCGATCATTTGGCCGATCTTCGTAGGCATCATCGCATTGATGGTAACACACAACGTGCTCTACAGAGTGGCGGACTACTTGGTGGTGTATTCGCAGGCAAACATGATGCGCAAAGTGACGAACATGGCATTCGAGCGATTGCAAAAGCATTCGTACAACTTCTTCACTGGGAGTTTTGCCGGCAGCTTGGTAGCAAAAGTGAAACGGTTCACCCGCTCACTAGAAACCATTTACGACAAAGTACTGTTTGAGTTCTGGTTCGTGACGATCCAGCTCGTTGGCATATTCATTGTGCTTGTGTGGAACATGCCGCAGCTCGCCGTGCTGTTTGGCGTGTGGTGCGCGCTGTACATCCTGATGAGTTACGGATTCGCGCGCTTCCGTTTTCGATTTGATTTGCAGGAAGCTGCAGCGGATTCGGCTGTAACAGGCGAGCTTTCCGACACCATCACGAACATTCTGAATCTGAAAATGTTCGCAACGGGGCGCAGGGAAAACGAGCGGTTTGGAGACGCAACATACAAGGAATATCGAGCTCGCAGAAAAGCGTGGCACATGGGAAACATCTTCCATGCAGTGCAAGGCGCAGCAATGGCTGCGCTCGAAATCGCGGGCATGTATATGGCATTGCAAATGTGGATCAATGGAGAAATTTCCGCAGGCACTGTCATGCTCGTGCAGACATACTTCGCAATGGTGATGATGAAGATTTGGGGCATCGGCCGTGCCATTAGCGACACCTACAAGGCGCTATCCGACGCAGAGGAAATGGCATCCATTCTGCTCCTGCCAATTGAGGTGCAGGATCCAGCGCAACCCGAGCCTCTCCGAGTGAAACATGGCCAGATCGCCCTGGAAAAAGCCACATTCCGGTACAAGGACGGCAACCCCGTCTTCACCGATTTTTCTATCACGATCCCAGCCGGGCAACGCGTGGGTATTGTGGGACATTCCGGCGCAGGGAAATCCACACTGTTTAAGCTCCTGCTGCGCTTTGCAGATGTCACCGACGGTCGCATTACGATCGACGGGCAAGACGTACGTGCCATCGCTCAAGATGATCTGCGCCGATGCATCAGTTACGTTCCGCAAGAACCGATGCTCTTCCATCGCTCGCTGTACGAGAACATTGCATACGCAAAACCGGATGCCACGCACGAGGAAGTGATCGATGCAGCTCGACGCGCGCATGCCCATGACTTTATTGAGAAGATGCCGAAAGGCTACGAAACGCTCGTTGGCGAACGCGGAGTAAAGCTGAGCGGCGGTGAACGCCAACGCGTGGCACTGGCACGAGTAATTTTAAAAGATGCACCCATTCTGTTGCTGGATGAAGCCACCAGTTCTCTGGATTCTCTGAGCGAGAAATTCATTCAGGAGCAAATTGGAACGCTCATGCTCGGCAAAACCACACTCGCAATCGCTCACCGCATCTCAACCATTACCAAAATGGATCGCATCATCGTGCTCCAAGATGGGAAGATCGTGGAAGACGGAACGCACGAGGAATTACTCACGAAAGATGGTACGTACGCCGAGCTGTGGCAGCACCAGAGCAACGGCTTCTTGCCCGACGATGGAGAAGAAGAGGACGCAGAAACAACAGAGGCGTGATAGGATGGGAATATGGATAAAGAAGCCACACCACAAGAAGTAGAAGCGCATCTCGCAGCAGATGCACATGGACATGATTTGGGACCGTACATTCACGATATCGTATACGGCGGAAACGACGGTATCGTGACGACATTCGCCGTAGTCGCGGGAACGGTGGGAGCGGCCATGCCCGACTACGTCATTATTATTCTGGGGCTCGCAAACTTGTTCGCGGATGGATTTTCTATGGGCACGGGGAGTTTCCTTTCTCTGAAATCCGAACTCGATCAGTACAGAAGACTGCGCAAAGAAGAGTCCGATGAAATAGACCATGCCCCAGGAATCGAACGAGGCGAAATCCGCCATTTCTTCCAGAAGAAAGGGCTGCAAGGCAAACCACTGGATGACTTGGTGACTTCGGTGACAAGCAACAAAGAAACGTGGCTGGATGTCATGATGTGCGAAGAGCACCACATGACCGAGGAACAAACAGGATCACCCCTCCGGCACGGGATCATGACATTCGTATCGTTCTGCATATTCGGCAGCGTCCCTCTGCTCCCCTACCTGTTTGGCATTCCAGAGCAGCAGCGGTTCCCCGTCGCAATCGGCTCAACATTGGCAGCACTCATACTTTTGGGCATCAGTCGTAGTTTCGTAACAAAAGAGCGCCTCATTCGCGGTGCAGTGGAAGTGGTTACCGTTGGATCGGGCGGGGCAATTATCGCCTATGCAATCGGCGCGGCACTGCGAACACTCGTAGGCGTTGCTCTTTAAGAGGCAATAAACAACCGATGAATCGACTCCTCATCTCGTAACTCGGGATGGCAAGTGAGCGCCCACACATTCCCCGCACGAACGATGACGGGGTGTTCCCCGTGCATGGCGAGCACCTCCACATCTTTTCCTACGTGTGTAATTACGGGGGCGCGGATAAAGCTTGCCCGTACCGGTCGATCAACATGCGACACGATGAGTGACGCATCGAAGCTTTCCAGTTGATTCCCATAGGCATTGCGATCAATCGTGATATCGATCAATCCGAGCGATGCGGGAGGGTTCTTGCCTGTGATCTTCGTAGCAACAAGAATGGCACCTGCACAAATACCCATCACGGAGAGTGTGCTGGCACGACAACGGTCAGTAATAGCTGCATCCAACCCTGTAGAAGCAAGCAGCAGACTAATAGTTGTACTCTCACCACCAGGAATGATGAGGTGCGTGCACTGTTCCAGATCTTGCACGGTACGCACGTACTGCACCTGTACGCTCATGGCAGCCAAGAGCGCTGCGTGCTCAGCGAAATTCCCCTGCAATGCCAGTATGCCTACGGTGACAGTTTTAGTGGCCACGATGCTGCATACTGAGCTCCAACTGCGCAATCTCCTGCCCCGCCATTGCCTGGCCGATCCCTGAGGAAACGTCGGCAAGGAGTGCGGCATCATTGAAGTGCGTGGTTGCCTGCACAATCGCCGCTGCGCGACGCTGCGGATCAGAGGACTTGAAGATCCCCGACCCGACGAACACACCTTCGGCGCCAAGGCTCATGACCAATGCTGCGTCTGCTGGAGTAGCAACACCACCGGCGACGAACGTAACTACAGGGAGTCGCCCTGCCTCACGAACGGACTCTACAAGGTTCGCATCTACACGCTCCTGCTCAGCGAAAGCCGTACGGTCTGCTGCAGTCATATCTTGGAGAGCGGCGATCTGGCGTGTGATGAGCTTGAGGTGACGCACCGCCTCCACGATGTTCCCCGTACCGGCCTCGCCCTTGGTGCGAATCATTGCTGCTCCTTCGGAAATACGGCGCAGTGCCTCGCCAAGCGAGGTAGCGCCGCATACGAACGGAACGCTGAATGATGCCTTCTGCACATGATCAAATGGATCTGCAGGCGTGAGCACTTCGCTCTCGTCGATGAAGTCGACACCGATCGCCTCTAGAATGCGTGCCTCGGCCGTATGGCCGATGCGTACTTTGGCCATTACAGGAATGGATACGGCCTCACGGATCTCGCGAATGAGCGCAGGATCGCTCATGCGAGCCACGCCGCCCTCTGCTCGGATATCGGAAGGAATGCGCTCCAGCGCCATCACTGCACACGCACCGGCTTCTTCGGCAATCACTGCCTGTTCTGCTGTGGTGACATCCATAATGACGCCACCCTTGAGCATACGCGCAAGGTCTTCGCCGAGGGTGTTCCGAGTGTGCTTCACGGGCTTGAGCATACCCCTTTGCGCAGCCAGACGGGAGCAGAGAATCCGGATTTTTCTGAGTATGGCACACGAGTCACTTGCCATACCGAAGCATCGAGGCGAACATGCAATCATGAAGCACGTCGTACTCTGCAACGAGCAGGGCGAACCTGCAGGAACCATGGAAATCCTGCAAGCGCACGCAGGAAACGGGACGCTCCATCGAGCGTACTCAGTATTCGTATTCCGCAACGGCGGCAACGAACTCCTCCTGCAACAGCGCAGTGCAGCGAAGCCGCTCTTTCCGCTCTTTTGGGCCAACACGTGCTGCAGCCACCCACAGCAGGGCGAAGGCATCGCAGAGTCTGCAGAGAAGCGCTTGCAGGAAGAAATGGGCTTCACCTGTTCGCTCAAGGAAGTAGGTTCGTTTGTGTACCAAGCGCCGGATCCCGAAGGGCGAGGCGCGGAACACGAATACGACACCGTGCTCATGGGCATGGTGGAAGATGACATCGGCGTGGAGCCGAATCCGACTGAGGTGGCCGATTGGCGATGGGTGAGCTTGGAAGAACTGCAACAAGAGCTGGATGAAACACCCGAGCTCTTTGCGCCATGGTTCCCGCAGGCGTTGAGCCTGATTTTCCGATGAACGCAGACAAGCCGTTGCACCTAGCCATCATCCCGGACGGCAACCGCCGTTGGGCAAAAAAGCGCATGTTGCAGCCATGGAAAGGGCATGAAGAAGCGATCCATACGATCGAGAATATCCTCGAGTGGTGTAGGCAGCGTGAGGACATTGCCGTACTGACCCTGTGGCTGTTTTCGACGGAGAACTGGAAACGTGATTCCGTAGAAATCGAGAAACTGATGCACATGCTCTTGGAATACCTACAAAAAGAACGTGCATCCTTCACGGAAAAACAAACACGTTTCGTGCACTCTGGCCGCAAGGATCGCATCCCTAAGGAGCTGGCGACATTGATTGCGGATATCGAAGCAGAAACAGCAGCATTCTCCCGGTACACACTGCACCTTGCACTCGATTACGGCGGCAAGGATGAACTGCTCCGTGCACTCGGAAAGCTGCAGAGCGATGCGCCTACAGACGAAGAAGTACGCGCTGCACTTGATCATCCCGAACTCCCAGATATCGACATCATTGTGCGTACATCTGGCGAGCATCGCACAAGCAACTTCTTCCTATGGCAGAGCACATATGCGGAGTGGTTCTTCGTGCCACAGTTTTTCCCCGATCTTACAACGGAGGATCTGGAAGGAATTCTCTCGGAATTTCACAAGCGTGGACGCCGCTTTGGGGGCTAGAATACGGCAAGTATGACCCGCCAAGGCCATGCATGCGGCAAGATCATTGTGAGCGGCGAATACGCTGTGCTCTTTGGGGAACCAGGGCTCGCGCTCCCCGCAGCAATGGGCATAACGGTGGAGTACCTAGAGAATCCCTTACGCGGCACATTGGATGTGCATTGGGAACACGATGGTGGAGCGCTCTGGAATGCATACCTCATGCAGATTCTTTCGCTCGTCGAACATGCGAAAGGGCAGCTGCTCACGGGAACGCTCAGTATCACCAGTACATTACCGCTCGGCAAAGGCATGGGATCGTCCACAGCGCTAGTGATTGCCTGCTGCAGGGCGATACTTGGGGAGCACTGCGAGCAAGAGGCGCTGGATATCGAAAACAAGGTAAACCCCGGTCACAGCGGAGTGGATTTTGCGGCCATCTGGCTCCAGAAACCGATTCTGTTCGTGCGTGGTGAACCCGCACAGATTGTTGCATTGCCACCGGACGTGCTGGCAAATGCGCTGCTCCTGGATACAGGCACACCGGATCAACCAACGCCCGAGCTTGTGGCATGGGTACGAGAACACGAACGGCAGCTACGTGCGCCACTACAGAATATCGGCGAATGCTCACGGCGCATTGCCGGCGATGAGGATATCTCCACCGTATTGCGCGCACACCATCGTGCACAGGTTGCACTGGGTGTCGTGCCAGACTTCGTGCAGGCAATCATCGCAGAAATTGAAGCATCAGGCGGGGCAGCAAAGGTCATTGGTGCAGGAGGACAATCCGGCGGAGCAGGAATGGTGCTTGTACTGGGCATGGAACAAGAAGACCTGCGCCGGATTGCAGGTGAGCGTGAAATTTTCCCTCTGCACGCATGAGTGTACGTGCCATCTCCTCACCCAACATTGCGCTCGTGAAGTATTGGGGAAATCGCCACACTGCATTGCGCCTACCTGCCGCTGATTCGCTCTCCATAACGCTCTCTACACCAACAGTCACTCTGACTGTGGATCACGCAGATTCACTCAAAATACGATCGTACACCATGGGAGAAGAGCGCCCAGTAACAGGGAAGCACTTGGAGCGATTTGCTGCACACATTGCACATGCAAAAACGTACCTCGCCACACTCGGCATACCCGATGCAGTTCCCAGTAGTCTCTCCATCGATATCGATTCGCACATTCCCCCTTCTGTTGGACTTGCCTCATCTGCTGCAGTGTTCAGCTGCCTTGCGCAGGCTATTCGTCAGTTGATCGCACCATCGATCGCACTCACAGATGCACAAACCAGTGTGATTGCTCGACTGGGTTCCGGTTCTGCATGCCGCAGTGTCATGGGCGGTTTTGTAGCTATGGAAGCGGGTAACGGCGATGCAATAGATGCTGCATTCGCACGACAAATCGCAGATGCGGAGCACTGGATGCTCTACGATTTCGTCATCATACCAACGCACGAAGAAAAGAAAGTCGGCTCGACCGAAGGACATGCAGAGGCACAAAGCAGCCCGCTGTTTGCGGAGCGCGTCACAGCGATACACACTCGCCGTCAGCAAGAGTGTATCAATGCCATCATGCACAAAGACTTCGAGAAATTGCGTGCCGTATCAGAGGAAGACATGTGGGACATGCATCGCGTTATGCAGTCACAGAGCCATCCGCTCAACTACCTGTCCGACGAAACACATCGCATTGTGCGCGAGCTCGAAGCGCTGCGCACAGCACAGCATATGCCTGTGCTCTACACCATGGATGCCGGCCCGACCGTGCATGCCATCTGCACCGAGGAGGCTGTGCCGCTTGTGCAAGAGTTTGCAGAGGCGCAGCAAGAGTGCACACTCTTTCTTGCACACGCTGGATCTGGTTCCCGCCCTGCATAATATGGATCTACGCACACTCCCCGACGGCATGACCCCGGCAGAACGCTGCGATGAGCGTCGCCAGAGAATCGCTCAGGAAAGCGGTATCGACCTCTCGAACGTTGGTGTAGATGCACGGAGAATCGGCACTGCAGAAGAGAAGAATTGTGAGCAGATGTTCGGCCACATACCGCTGCCTGTGGGAATCGCAGGATCGCTCGTTGTGCACTTCAGCAGCCAAGAACGCGCTGAGGTGTACGTGCCACTCGCCACAACAGAAGGTGCACTGGTCGCCAGCACCAACCGAGGGTGCAAAGCAATCACCGAGAGCGGTGGGGCACGCGTGACGCACGTCCACCATGGAACATCTCGCTCACTCGCATTCCACTGTACTAGCACAGATGGTGTACGATCGTTCATGGCTTTTCTCAAAGGAAAAACTGATAAATGGACTACAATCGGAGAGGCAACGAGCGGTCATTTGCATCTGCTTTCGTACACGATTGATGCAAAAGATGATCATGTGTTCCTCACTATTTTCTGTGACACAGATGAAGCAATGGGAATGAACATGGTGACCATCGCTGCGCAGGCGATTGGCGAGTGGGCCGCAGAGCACCATGAGGGTGTGCAATTCGTCACTGTTGCCGGGAATGTGGATAGCGACAAAAAACCGAGCGAGCGCGTGCACCAGAATGGGCGAGGATACAGCGTGACCGCTTTCGTCACACTTCCCTCTGCTGTGATTGCCTCGGTACTCAAAACAACACCGGAGGCAATGCTGGGCGTTGCTCGCGCAAAGCTGGAACTGGGCTCATCCGTCGCGGGAGCAATCGGCCACAACCTGCATGCAGCCAATGTGATCGCCGCCATCTACCTGGCAACCGGGCAAGATGCGGCGCACACAGTGGAAGGATCGCTCACAGATACGACCGTAACACAGGAAAAAGACGGCCTCACCGTCACAGTACGACTCCCGGCGGTATTGGTAGGCGTGCGAGGCGGAGGAACAGGTCTCCCTGCACAGTCGCAATGCCTCAATTTACTCCTGCAGCCGGGCACTGCCCTCACTAGCCGCGTACAACTTGCCGAAACCATTGGCGCAGCGGTACTGGCAGGCGAAGTGTCACTTCTGGCTGCCCAGGCGAGCCATACGCTTGCGAGGGCACACCGGGAATTGGGGCGCTAAAATGACCGGAGAACGTTTGAGGAATACCGCAATTTCAGCGAGAATAGGTGCTCGGCACAATAGACCGACTATCGCGATGCCAACATCGAATCGGAGTGCCATTATCGGCTTCGGTATGTGTCTGCCTTCCGAACGCATCCGCGTGACGGAAATCGCCAACGCCTGGCAACAGGATGGTGCAGGCGTGAGCGCGGCTATTGGCGTAACCGAGAAAACCGTACCCGGAGAGGGGCAGGATAGCTTTACGCTAGCCTACGAAGCAGGCAAGCAAGCTATTGCCATTGCCGGCATTCAGCCCAGTGAAATCAGTGCGGTATTCGTAGGATCCGAGAGCCACCCCTATGCGGTAAAACCTACGAGCGGCATGGTGGCCGATGCACTGGGAGTGCACCCATTCTGCCACGCTGCAGACCTCGAGTTTGCCTGCAAAGCCGGCACGGCCGGGCTGCAGATTGTGGATGCATTCGTACGCTGCAAGCAGATCCGCTACGGCCTTGCGATCGGCAGCGATACTGCGCAATCAAAGCCGGGTGATGCATTGGAATACACGGCTGCGGCTGGTGCTGCAGCATTCGTAGTAGGACCGGACAGCGCGAAGAACGCACTTTGCAGAATCGATTCGACCCTATCTTTCACTACCGATACGCCGGACTTCTGGCGCGCAGGAAACGCACAGTACCCCAGCCACGGCGGGCGGTTCACAGGAGAACCCGGCTACTTCCATCATGTGCGCACCACGGTGCAAGGCATGTTGGAACAAGCAAAACTGGAAGCCAAAGACCTCGACCACGTGGTGCTCCACATGCCCAATGGCAAGTTCCCGTCGCGTATTGCCAAGGAGTGTGGGTTCACTAAAGAACAAATGCGCTGCGGATTCATCGTGCCGCACATTGGCAACACCTATAGCGCATGTTCCCCCATCGGCCTGGCGCATGTGCTTCAAGAAGCCAAGAAGGATCAACGCATATTGCTGGTGTCCTATGGCTCCGGCGCGGGGTGCGACGCGTTCCTGTTCACCATGCTGCGGGACGGTGTTGCATTACCATCTGCAACTACAGAAACCACATACGTGGAATACGCCGAATACCGCAAACGTTCCGAAACACTCTCGCTGCATTAATGGATCAAATGATCTCCATCATCGGCACAGGCCAAACGCCGTTTGGTGAGCACTGGGATAAGAGCCTGCACGACCTCATTGCCGATGCTGTACAGAGCGCAATCGAAGCTGCGCGCTGTACACCGCTCGATATCGACATGGTCATTGTGGCAAACATGATCGGTGAGCGCTTAAGCGGCCAGGCACACCTAGGTGCACTGACGGCATCGCTGCTCCCCCACCACCCACCTGCACTGCGAGTGGAAGCCGCTTGCGCCTCCGGCGCAGTAGCCATGCACACTGCATGCGCGCTGCTAGAAAGCGGCAAGGCGCAAACCGTGCTTGTTGTAGGAGCCGAGAAAATGACCGACGCAACGAATGAAGAGGTAGCCGCAGCACTCATGGGTGCGGCAGATAGCGAAAAGGATGCGCCCGCGGGCATTACATTCCCCGGACTCTTTGGCCTGGTGGCACAACGCTACATGCATGAGTACAACCTCTCGCGCGAGGACTTAAGCTGCGTTAGTGCACTCCATCATCGCAATGCTGTGGGGAATCCCTACGCACAATTCCGCAAAGAAATTTCCGCGGAGGAAATCTCTGCGAGCGCGCTTATTGCCGATCCACTTCGTCTGCTCGATTGCTCACCAGTAAGCGACGGTGCAGCTGCGTGTATCCTCTCTACAAAGTTTGAGGGGCCTGTGCGTATTGCTGCATCACAACTAGCAACCGATGCCGTAAGCCTACTCGATCGACCATCCATCACAAGCTTTCGGGCAACTAAGACCGCAACAGAACGAGCACTCGCAGAAGCGAATATTAAACTGCAGGATCTTCAGGCAATCGAACTGCATGACTGTTTCTCTATTGCAGCAGTGATCAGCGTGGAGGATATGGGGCTGGCAGAACCGGGCACTGGTGTGCAGCTCTACAAAAAGCCGGACGGCAATCTCGTACTCAATCCAAGTGGTGGGCTCAAGGCATGCGGTCATCCTGTTGCGGCCACCGGGGTAAAGCAGGTCATCGAAATCAGTAAATGGCTGCAAAACAACAATCTCCGCTGGGGCGCGACCCACAACTTCGGCGGTACAGGCGCCACTTGTGGTATGCATATCCTCGAACGACACAATGGATAACACGGCACCCATCATCGCCCGCGCACAGCGCGACAGAAAAGTGCAGATGCAACACGGCACTGTGCTGTCGCTCACGACTGTACGGCACCCGCCTGCCGGTTTCCCAGATGCACCGCGTCGTATTGCAATGCTGCAGCTCGAGGACGGCAAAAAAGTATTGGGCCTCATTGTAGGCAAAGCTCCGCTACAGATCGGAGATACCGTCGCCCCACGCTTGCGGCTCACGCGCGTGAGCGAAGATGGTTTGCGCCGCTACGATGCATGCTACGAGCCAGTCGTCTCTGTACGCGAGGAGCTCACAACAGGCTCATGGCGATACATTGTGGCACTCACTGGACCTTCTGGCGTTGGGAAGTCCACGGTGAATGCACTGCTCGGGAACGTGTTCTCCGACTACGTGCAGCCTGTACCGATCCTCACCACGAGGCCGCGACGAAAAGGCGACAGCAACGAATATCGATATGTTACGCCCGAGGAGTTTGTAGCGCTGCGCAGCCAAGGTGACATCATTGCTGCCACACATATTCCCTCTACAACCGAAGAGCGCTGGTACGGGTACCAAGCGAGCGATATCGAGGCGATCTGGAGGCAGGGCAAGATCCCCACAGTGGTGACGGAAATGCACCTGCTACAAGATTTGGCACGCCACTACGGTCGACGGTCGATCTTGTCGTGCGGCCTGTTGCCGCCAGGAAAGAGCCGCCGTGCAAAACTTTCACAATTACTGCACCGTCTACGCGCGCGCGGCAGGGACAGCGAAGAAAGCATCCGCGATCGTTTGCGTAATGCAGAAGAAGATCTCAAGTTCTTCGATACACGCACAGATCTGTTCGATCACATTCTCGTAAACGAGGATTTAGAAAGCGTGATCGGCACACTGAAGGATTCTATCCTGCAGCTGGTACAACCCGTACGCCCCGCGCAAGCCGCAGCGTAGGAAAACGCAGAAGCGGTGTGCTACACTGTCCACCGTGCCCAAAAAGAAGCAAGCACCAATACGTAGGTCTGTCATTGCACATGCAATTGCCACCTGGTCTGTGGTCATCCTGTGCTTGGTGTGTATTGGCATTGTGAGCGTCCTGCATGGCAACAATCTGCTCGGGCAAATCTCCTCTTCGGGTACAAGCTCTTCCTCTGCCAGCGGCAGTGTGCGCCAAGTGATCGAAGATATTGAGCAGCAACGCATTGATGCCCTCTGGCAGGAGCGACTGAGCCGTGCAGAGACATTCTTCGTGGAACTGCGATCGGAGCAATCCACGCTCGCAAGCCTGCGACGATTTTTTGAGCAGAGTCGTATTCGTCAGCTGGAGCATCGCCGAACATGTGCGACAGACCTGCGCACAGCAAGCAAATTCACCAAGCTGCCCGTGACGCTCCGCTGCTACAAGGCAGACCTGCAACTGGAAACAGAGCGGCTACGACGCCAGCACGAAAACATAGAGCAAATGCTGGGCGTGAATGAAGACACGCGCAGTCTCGCGCTCACGCGACTTACACTCTTAAGTGACGCTATCAAAGCCATCATCACTGGTATCGATAGCAATGTGTATGCCGTCCTCGAAGACCTGGAAGAGAGCAAGCGCAATCTGCTCACCAACTACCGTGAACCAGCGTGGTTGCTGCTCACCAAACTGCGTGCCGAGCAGCTTTCCACATGGACAGACGCACTCATTACACGAGCGGCACAGGCAGGAGAGACGCTCCCCGAAGCCGACGCAGCTGTACAGGAACAGCTACTCGCCGGCATCCAATGCCTGGAGGAAGGCAGGAATCTGCTCGACTCCATCGGCATCTCCAGCACATTCCTCGATGCAAACCAGGCACTGCTATCCGCAGTGGATCACCTGTCTGATTGCCCCACCGTGCTACGCAATGCGTTGGGCACTCCTGTTGAGGTAGAGGAGGTGCCAGCAGAGAACAATGTGGAAACTATACAGCCTATGACTCGCCTGCAACGACGCTTGTTGCAACAGTAAACATGGAAAACGCCCACATTCCCTTCCGCATTGAGCGGACGCGCAACCGTCATTCTCGTGCTGTATACCAAGAGGATACCGTGATTATTCGTCTTGCCCGTAATCTGTCGAAAACACAGGAGGAACACCATATTCATGAACTTCTACAGCGCATGAAAAAAGTGCTGCTGCGCGAACGCTCGCGGCAGGAAATTTCCCCATTCGCCCCGTTACTCCGAGGAGAAACCGAGAGCAGCATTACGCTCGCCAATGGCACGCAGCACATTGTGCAGCTTCACCCCGGTACACGCCTGCGTGCAGTACGGGAGCCTCATGGGATCTGGCGCGTGCACATTTCGCCGCAAACAGATCGTTGTGCCCTTCACAGGGCATTGTGGAACACCTTGTGTGCTGCGCAGCAGGAGCACATTACAACGCTCACTGCGCGCATCAATGCAGATACACTCCGGGTACCGTTTACGAATGTTCGGCTTCGCTTCGCCAAAACGCAGTGGGGCAGCTGCTCCACCAGAGGCACGCTCACGCTCAATCCTGCGCTCCTCTTTTTGCCAGATGCACTGCTGCGATACGTGATCATTCACGAACTTGCGCATCGAGTGCACACCAACCACTCCGCACGGTTCTGGGACTTAGTCGAAAGTGCTGTGCCGAACGTTACGACGATTCGAGCGGAACTCCGTGGATACCGACTGCCATCATTGTGATACGGAAAACGGTGCTGTATTCTGGGCGCATATGATGCACCTCCAAGAAGATGTCTGGATCCGCGACGGCGACGATGAAGATGAAGACGAGGAGTCCACAAGCGACGACTCGGAAGAAAGCGCCGATCCGGGCGACGAAGACTTAGGCGACGACGCAGGTGAGCGCGTAGGCGAACACGAGGAGGATCCGTTCTAAGCCAACGTGTGAATATCGGCTCCAAGCCGCAGAAGCTGCTCTTTGAGCAGGAAGATTGGCAGTCCTACTACGGATGCCCATTCACCTTCTAGGCGCTCAATAAGGAGCTGGCCTGGGCCGTCAATTTGGAACGATCCTGAGCGATCTTTCCAGAGCTCTGTGCGTATCCACCACTCGATATCTGTTGCGGAAAGATCAGCGAACACGACGGTGCTTGAGGAGAGCCCGTCCACGCTTGCTCCACCCGGAGCGATCACGCACAGCCCCGAGTGCACAATGGACGCATGCCCACTCTGCAGAGTAAGCATTCTGCGCGCATCATCGGCATGCTCCGGCTTTTCGAGCAACGTTCCGTCATGCGCAACCACCAACGTATCGCAACCGATGACATACGCATCCTGGTGACGGCTCGCAACATCTTCTGCTTTGAGCCGAGCAAGTTCTACTGCTCTGCGCGCCGGTTCCGGCTGCGGACAAGCGCGTTCATCTACAGTACTGGGCTCCACAGAGAAGTGCAGCCCAAGACCTGTAAGTAGATGCCGGCGCTGTGGGCTTGCCGAGGCAAGAACGAGTCGGGACACGTCGGCAGTATAGGGGAGGTGTTACCGAAGCCGGTAGTCACCTCGGCCTTCGGGAGCACTACCGTGCATGGCATCCTGCACTTGCTGGATGCGTGCACGAAGAATGGACGTGCGAGATTGCCCCTCACGAACACTCTGGGCTGCCCTGTCATTCTGGAAACCACCAAAGACTGTTGCATCCTGCCCAAGCTCTATGCGCAAGAGCTCGCAATAGCGGTACAACCCCTGACCTACAAGGCGCAGGGAACACTCGCCGTTCGCCGCGGCCTGTTCCACCAACGCGCGATCACGAGGCGCGAGTGCCTCAATGCGACGGCGAATGGAACTCGTTGGTACCACCTGATCTACATTGCCCTGCAACGCACGAGTGAAATCCTCGTAGGAAGAGGCATCGTTTACATCTGCGCACGGCACTTCTTCACCAGTCACACGGCGCTGATTCAAACAGTCATCAATAGCGAGCTTGTGTGCCCGCTGCTGCTGACGGAGTGCATCGCGATCCCCCATGGCGCCCCTGCGTACCTGTGCCTGCACTGCGAATGGATTCACCTGGTGCTGTGCCGTCACGGAACCGAGCAACGCGTACGACGCGAGCGGTGATACAACGACACCAACTGCCAAGGTAGCTACGACACTAAACGAGAACGGGTGCTTCTGCATAACGATGAAGGGGAATGTGTGTTACAAGTACTATTGTACTATATTTTTGTTGTTTTTACAACCCTACCAACTGTCGCACCTTTGCCATTGTTGCCCCTGCTTCTTTACTTGCAGCAGTGCGCCCCGCCTCGAGCACTTCCTGTACATACGCGTCTGTGAGTTCTACGCGGCGTTCGCGCATAGGGCTGAAGTAATCCATATACGCCTCCAGCAAGAGCTTCTTCGCATCGCCGTACGGCAAGCCGTTTCGGTACTCCGCAGCGAGTAGTTCTGCACCAGCATCGGGGAGCAGAAGCTTATGGATCTGGAAGATCGCACAGGTCTCTGGATCCTTGGGATCAGTCATCCCCTTGGAGTCGGTCACAATGCCCATGATTGCCTTCTTAATAGCCTTCTCTTCGCCGAAGAGCGGAATCGTATTCCCGTAGCTCTTGCTCATCTTCTGGCCGTCGGTACCGGGAACCACCGCGACATCTTCACGAATCACCGGCTCTGGCAGCGTGAAGATTTCACCAAATTCGTTGTTGAACTTTATGGCGATATCGCGCGTCATTTCCACGTGCTGCTTCTGGTCTTTCCCTACTGGTACGGTATCTGCGTTGTAGAGCAGGATATCCGCAGCCATGAGCACGGGATACGTAAAGAGCCCAACGGATGCAGGGATCCCCTTCTCCACCTTTTCTTTGTAGCTCACCGCGCGCTCGAGGAGCCCCATGGGCGTTACTGTATTCAAGATCCACATCAGCTCCGTATGCTCAGGAACCTGTGACTGATAGAAAATGATCGACTGCTCTGGATCAAAACCCACGGCGAGGTAATCGCGTACGCAGTCCTCTCGCGAAGCGCGGAGTGCTGCTGGATCGTGCAACGTGGTAAGCGCGTGCAGATCGACGATAAAGAACAGGCTCTCCTCTGCCTGTTTCACGAACTCCAAATTCGGCCGCATAGAACCAAAGTAGTTCCCAAGGTGTAATTGGCCGGAGGGCTGCATAGCCGAAAGGACGCGCATACACATGAATGCTACTGCAGAGCGCGCAGGATGTGAATGTGGATTGCCTACTCTCTGCCCACCTTTCGTAGAACCTTCAGAACGCTCTTGAATTGCTCGGGCAAAGGCGCTTCTATGCGAAGCTTCTGCCCTGTAATGGGATGCGGCAGCTCCAAAGTAATGGCGTGGAGAAAGAACTTCCGGAAGCCAAGCTCCTGAGTGAAGAGCTGATTAAACTTGCCGTGCCCATACTCGCGATCGAGTGCGAGTGGATGTTTGATCCCAGCAAAGTGCAGACGAATTTGATGGTGACGACCGGTAAGCGGTTCCGCCTCGATGTAGCTGGAATTCACAAAACGCTCCAGTACAAGATACTGCGTTTCTGCAGGAACGGTTCCCCTGCCACGCGCCGGGAGCGGCGTGCGAATTGCGCCACTGGAACGCTCCATGCGCCCCATAACAAGCGCATGGTAGCGCTTGTGCCAGCCGGCAAACGCAGAGGTGATAATGCGATCAGTGGCTTGCTTACTTTTGGCAAAGAGCACCACGCCGGATGTATCGAAATCGAGGCGGTGTAGTGTGCGCAAGCCGGGGTAGTCTTTTTTGAGGAAATCGAGCAGCGGCAACTTACCCACTTCGCCTTTGCCGCGCACTACGAGCTCGCCGGAACGTTTGTTCACGGCAAGAAGATGGTCGTCTTCGTAGAGGATGCGATCAGCAGCAATAGGCACAGCCGCACTCTACTACTTATCGAGTAAGTCGTCGTGTGGATCAGTAAAGAATCCACCAGTAGGGTCATGGTCCTCTGGATCAAGGACACCGCGCATGCTCGATACAGTGTGACGAGATGTGTCCTGCACAGGACGCAAGCGTTCAATATGATCATCATCCGCGCCGAAGTTCGGATGAAGATTGAGATTCACAGCAACAACTCGCTCGCCATCAACAATAAAATGTGTCGCCTCTTTTTTGTCGGGCGGGTACTGATCGGGGCTGAACTTCGGAGTAGATGTCATTGGCAGTACTGGGAAGGTATACGTCAAGTTTATACATTTTTGCAATTTTGTCAATCATCCCAAACTCCGCCGCAGCACTCCAGCCTCCACAATGTCTTCGGTGAGCTGTGCTGCATCACGCGCGTCTTCGTTGAGGCGGTGCAGAATGGTCGACGTGTAATTGCGATGCACCACGTGCTTGGGTTTCTCCATGGCGAGGGTGATGCCGAGGATCTGCTCAATGAGCGCAACGTCCTGCTGCACATCGGCAAACGCGGGTACTTTCGCTGCAAGCATGCCAAGATTCTCCCGATTGAGATATTTCCCTGCGTGTTTCAAATCTGCACGCATGGCGGGGTACATCCGCTCGACAAGCGGAAGTAGGCCTTTGCCCCGTGCTGCAGCCAATCCTCGACCAGTGGCAATGAGCTCGGGTGGCACACCAATGGAATAGAGTGCACCTGTGAACTTGATGGCACGAGGGAGCGTGACTTTGCCGAGCCCGCGGCTGTATCCAAAGAGCCCCACGTGCTGCAAACGTTCACGACGCCCCGGCACGTACTGCGCTACATCGTTAATGATATCTGCAAGCGCCTCCACGCTCGGCTTCCAGAATGCCGAAAAGAGATCGGCCGCTTCCCGTAGCTGTGCCTGCTCGGCAACGGAAATGCGCTCGGCTGATCGCGCCGGCGCTTCCTGCTGGATGGTTTCCAATGCGGAACGCACCTGATCAAGCGGGTAATCGTACCGGAATGCAGACTGGATACAGTAGGTACGCACCCCTGCATATTGCGCGAGAAATTCCGCCGTATACTGTGGGTTCACACTGCCGCGGAACGGGAGTGATCCGGTACCAATGATCGGATGCACAGGTGTTGCGTACTGCTCGCCAAGCGTATCGAGCTTGCTCAAGGCAGATTTAATCGCGAGCACCGCAGGTACGAGACCGGCATTCATCGCCGGGTCGGAGCGCGCGAGGAACACGCGCTGTCCCCGGGCGGTATTCAGAGTGCCTTCTGCTTTCAGCGAATCCCAGTACGGCTGCAGAATCTTCTCTATCGTGAACATGGATTCCACGTCTTCCACCAGTGGTGTGACTTGGAATTGCTCACGCAACACATCGTGCTGCTCACGATCGGAGTGGAAGATATGCCGATGATAATCGGCAATATCTCGGAACGTTTTGCGCACACCAATCAACTGGTGCGCGGACTCCGTGAGCGGCAAGAACATTTCGGTTACGGGAGGCCTCGGTAACTTGAGCTCCGCACCAAGATCGGAAAGCGAAAGCAGGTTCATGAATGCACGCGCCATGCGGTGCAACTTGCCTTCTTCGTACGCAGGAATACGGAACGTAAGGTGGAAGTCTTCACCAAGCGGGTGCGCAGCGAAGAATTCGTGTGCTCGTGAATAGAGCTTTTCTCCTACCGCTTCATCCACATACTTCCCCTCCCAGTCCCACATGTATTCATCGATCGGCAGCTCTTTAAAGAGTAGCAGCACCTCGTCGATTTCATCCTGCGTAGTGATGAACGGATCATCATGCCACCATGGCTTCCCCGCGTTGTCGGGGTGCTGCGTTGCCATAGTGACGGGTGGCCAAGCCATGGCGGCAGTGTAAGGAGAGATGCGAAGAGGTACACGAAATTGCAGACAGAAGTCCCGCCAACCAATACAACCGCGATGCGAAGCAGGAATATTCCAACAACGAAGTGGTGGACGATACTGGATTCGAACCAGTGACCTTTCGAATGTGAATCGAACGCTCTAACCAGCTGAGCTAATCGTCCATAGTTGCTGTACAAATGATCGGAACTGGGCGAGCGTTACGCTCTTTTTATTGGCGCCTCTCCCGCATGCGCGGGATCGTCGACCCAGCTGAGCTAATCGTCCGAGCCGCAGAAGTGTACTCATCGAGATGTCCTCGAGCAAAGAAGTCTGCATGCAAAAAAACCCAGCGCCGTCCTTGGCGCTGGGTAGAGAACCCTTTGGCAGTTCTGCGGTTACAGACACCAGAAACAAACGAACGCAACGGCCGTGGGCAACGCGGCTCCCAATAGAAGCCAGAGCGGGCTCACGCCGCTCCCAAACCGCGCCTCGAAGGACGGGCTTAGGATAGAGTACCCAGCGGGGTTGGGCGCATTGGCAATGACCGTGAGGCCACCGCCAGTTACCGCGCCCGCCACGAGAGCATACTTCATGTCGTCGGAAAGCCCCTCGACCTGGGAACCCAGGTACGTGAGCGCAGCGTTGTCCGTTACCGCAGTGAGCCCCGTGCAGCCAACGAAGAGAGGGAACTCACTAAGAGAACCGAGTAGCGGCCGGAGCCACCAATCTTGGAGTCCTCCCATGGTGACGAGCCCCGCGAGGAACCCGCCCACAAGCAACGACTCCTTGAGCTTAAGCGATTCCTGGAACTCCTTGGTAACCGCCACGAAGCCAAGGAATACCACAAACACTCCGAAACACACATCTGCATGATGTCCTGTAAGGACAACAAATCCCATCGAGACGAGATGAACGACCTTCACCCACCATGGCACCGGCATCCTGCCAGCATCGCCATTATGGGCGTCGCTATCTGCAAGCAGCGATAGCTCACGCAGCTCTCGCCCAAAGGCGAGCGTCACGATAAGCGCATTGATACAGACAGCAATGATCGCCTTCCATCCAAAATTTACGAACATGAACTCCGTGGTCCACCCCCAGGTCTTCGCGACCATGAGTACTGGTGGAGCGGCAAAATTCGTGAGGACGCCTCCAATGGAGACGTTCACAAACAACGTACCGAGAACCGCGTACATCAGCTTCATGCTGATACCGCGATCGAAGTACTGTCGCTTCAAGACCATTGCCGTCACCGTCATGGCGGCGGGTTCGGTCACAAACGATCCTAGGAGCGGCCCTACGATGAGCGCACTCAAGAGAAACGCCTGGGATTCGCCAAACGGTGTTACTGCCTGAAACACGCGACCGATCATCCTGATCGCCGCATCGACAACCTCGACCACCGGGCGTGTTGCCGCGATGACCATGATGATAAAAACGAATTTCGGCTCGGTGTAATCGAGATGCTCGATGTAGTGGATGGCTTCGTGCCAACCGCCCATCGCAGCAATTGCCGAAAATAATGCCGCAGCCCAGAGCAGGAAGACCGCCTCGGTCTCCCCGAGCAAATGAAGCAGGTTCTCCTGTATAGACCCTTCCTCGAAGTGGTGCGCCCATTCTTTGAAGCGCCCGACGAGAAAGGTATGCAGGACCGCGATGGCGAACAGTGCCGTTGCCAGCACCTGCAAGCCGCCGTTCACGGTAACTTTCTGCTCCGCTCCATGCTCTCCGGCCAGCGCCATCCCGGCGACCAGTAGGCACCCCACCAAAGTGAGTGCCACGATTCCCAACTGCTTTCTCATACGTTTTCTCCTGTGTCTGAACCGATGTTGCCAAAGGGCAATTCCCTCTCTGCACCAAGCAGAAAGGAACGTATGCTTTACTTTACTTTACGGAAAAAATCAAGGCTCCTAGAGCCTTTCCTTCGCACAAACGACTACAGTTTTGCGGCGACTGGCGCGGCAAACTCCGGATCGAGCGCAAGCCTGCTCTCCTCCGGCAATACCTGATGCTGATACTTGCTGTGCGGCTTCATGTGATACGGCGTATCGGCCACGCTGCTCA
Organism: Candidatus Peribacterales bacterium; assembly: GCA_020058765.1. Taxonomy (GTDB): domain Bacteria; phylum Patescibacteriota; class Gracilibacteria; order Peribacterales; family Peribacteraceae; genus JAGVDM01. The sequence goes on from JAGVDM010000006.1 coordinate 57,943, forward strand.
TCATTTCGAAGGCAAGCTGACACACGCGCATACCTGGGTAGAGCGCCACCGGTAAACGGTTGAGGTTGCTGATTTCGAGCGTAATTGTTCCGCTGAACCCGGGATCCACGAAGCCCGCTGTCGAGTGCACGATGATCCCAAGACGGCCTAGGCTACTGCGCCCTTCTACTCGAGCAACCAAATCATCCGGTAGTGTGATTGTCTCTTGTGTAACACCCAACACAAATTCTCCCGGCTGCACAATGAATGCCTCGCCTTCTGGAATAGTGATCGTGCGCATGTTCCCCGCAAAACTTTCTGGCTTCTTGGGATCTAGCACCGCGAACTTACTGTGCTCATAGAGCTTGAACGTGTTGCCGAGACGTAAGTCCATGCTGCTCGCATGAATGTATTGGATCAGTTCAGGCTGCTCGGCCTGCACTTTTATGCGGCCAGCCTCGATTGCCGTACGGATGTCTCGGTCGGAGAGGATCATTGGGTGCAGAGCGTACCACACTGGAACTTCGCCAGGAAAGGAATTGCCCCTTTGCCAGGAATCAGCAGAATACCCAGGCAATGCCAACGCCCGTTCCCCACCTCACCGAGGAGACCGACTTCCACGCCGAAAAGCGTGAGAGCAGCAGAGAAGCCGAAGATAGCCCCCAGCAACGCGCCGCGCGCGATCAGATTCGTGCGGAAGCAATGGAGAAAATTCGCAGCGCGGTAGCGGGGAGCAAGATCCTCACCGAGAAGGACGTATCAAGCTTCCAGAATTCGCTACGCGATAGCGAGCTCGAGCAGTTCGGCCACCGCACACACGAAGAAAAGCTCAATTGGCTGCGCAAAAGCTCATCACAAATGTTCCCCAACGTCATCGCCCAGGCGAGAGAGATGGAGAGCAGATTCTTCTCTGCGGTGAGTTCTTTGGAAGGCGACGGGCTCGACCGCGGGAGCGCGGATCGTTGGCGAGACTTCATGCGCAAAGGTGACAAACTCTGGTTCTCCAAGCAATCCTTCCTCAAGAACAAATTCTTCGCAGATCTGTACCCACGATGGAAGTCGCTCCTGCGCCAGGAACGAACATTGCAGAATAAGATCAGTTCAGTAAAAGGCGCAGACAAAATTGCAGAGGTCGCCAAGTTCAAAGGCAGCTCTTATACCGGCGCATCACTCGCTACACGCGAGTCGATCCTCCACAGCGCATTCGCTGCTCTCGCCGCACAGGAAAAGGGGCGCAGCCCGCTCTATGGCGAAGCACGCGCACGTCTTCTCGCAGTTTCCACGGGCGCTAATCGCGTGCTCTCACCCACCAAGGTGAATCTGTGGCTCCGGCGCATTTTCGAGAGCAATGCCGACGAGCAGTTGATTCGCGACTTCATTGATGGCGATGGCCACGGGCAACTCGGCTGGCTGATCAACCAATGGACGGAGGCACGAGCAGGATTCGACGGAGTAGAGAAGAAACGCCAAAACGGAAAGATATCACCCACATTTCACTTCGTAACGCTCGACACATTTTTGGATTGGCATTACGACGCGCGCATGGCGTATGTAAAAGAAGCAGACAATCGTGATGTTGAGAATGCATCAGAAGCAGCAACGCCGGGTATCTTGCTCGATATTCGTCGCGAGATGGATATGCGAGATTGGCGCTCTGCTCAAGCGCTCATCGATAAGGCAAAGACATTGCAACTCTCCGAAGAGAATCGCCGCCAAGTTGCATCTATGCAGCAATACTTGAACACACAACGTGTGGAAACACCGAAGACAACGCAGGATGAAGAGCACGATGAAAGCCCGCAGCAGGACATGCACAAAGCACTCGCCGAACTCAAGCAAATCGATGGAGGCTTATACGACATGTACGTACGTGCAATGGCGCGCGGTCCGGGTGCACTCAGTGCACTGGGAGCCCTTATGTATAACCGCTGCTGGACTCGCCAAAACTCGGTGCTGGATGACAGCGATGAGGAGCAATTGCGCCAGCGATCCAAAGATGAGACGCAAGAGATCGTTGATCACGGCCATACCAAGAAATTTGAGAACAATCAGATCGATGGATTTGGAACCGACGCCATCCGTGACCACGATAAAGGCGAGTGGTCACCACAGGTATTGCACATTGGGAACGACCCAGCAGCACACGAAGCCTTGGCAGCGAAGTGTGAGGCACAGCAGAACAACCGCTCATTCAAGTACTGGTCTACGCTCATTCCGGAAGGCGTGGGCTACAGTCAGCATCAGTACGTTGTGTTCAATCTGCAGTGGCGCTTAAAGAGTGGACTGCGCAGTGCAGGGAGCATCTCCGAACAGGAGCTGCTACTGACGAAGAACACCACTCCAGCCACACAGAAGCCATCTTCTGAAGCGTTGGCAACTGCAGCGTAAATGCTTGCGCCCTACGCGGTGATTTGTACAATTTCTCTCCGTTTTCCCACTTTTCTATGCGCCTACACTTCTCCTTGCTTGCCGCAGCATCTGTCCTGACGCTCACAGCATGTTCAGCTCAGGAACGATCGCAGAATCTTGAATCTCTGCTCCAAAATCCCCTCTTTGCTGAGCGATATGCCGAAGAGATTGTACAGAGCATGGTAGAAATGAAGATTGCACAGGATCCCCTCCTAGAGGAGGCGGGAAAGGAAGCAATTGTCGATAGCACGCGCCAGGACTGGAATCAGCGTGCAGCAGATGCCAAGCAGCTCCAGCGGGAAGGGCGCTTGGGACTCTTTATTCCTATCAAGGAACATGTAACAGGCGAAGTGCTCGTAAAGGACTCCATACTGTATTTTGGCCCCACATTCGAAGTGATGCCCGGACCTGCTCTGCACCTGTACTACACCACTGCAGTTGATCCTCGCGATGTAGAATTCCCCGACGAAACGGCAATAGATCTTGGTCTACTACAATCACCGTACGGGGCACAGCAGTTTACCCTGCCAGTACTCGAAAACCCGATCCACTACCGCACCATCGTACTATGGGATGCGGCATTGGAGCGCCTCTACGGTTTCGCGCAGATCAGCGAACAGCGCTAATTAGAGGCGCTGCGTGACGGACGCAAATGCATCCTCCACCGCCTGCTTGAGCTGGTTGCTGGGGGTTTGCTTGCCGTTTACAAAGAACGTTGGTGTACCGTTCACATTGAGCTCACGACCTTTGTTGTAGTCGGCAAGCACCGTATCGCGCTTGATCTGAGAATCCAGACAGCGCTTGAAGAGCTCTTCGTCTAAGCCCAACTGCACTGCCCATTCCTCCAGAGCACGAGCACCTAAGTTGGATTGATTAGCAAAGACTGTATCGACGTACTCCCAGAATTTCCCCTGATCAGCTGCACATTCCGATGCCATTGCTGCACGAAGTGCGTACGGGTGAATCGCTTGCAATGGGAAGTGGTTGTAATCGAAACGGATGCGATCGCCGTATTCTTCGAGCAGTGGCTGAATGACCACAGTGTGTGCCGCGCCACATGCGGGGCATTGTAAGTCAGCAAATTCCTGCACAATGACCGGCGCTCCCGGGTTCCCCTTTGGGCCTCGCGATGATTCAGCGGAAAGACCCGTGGTATCTGTGCACGCTGCAAAGAGCAACGTAGCAGCAAGTGCAGAGAGAGTGATGGTTGAACGCATAGTGCTGCAAGCATGGCAGGTTCACGCTATCCGCGCAAACCACCAACAGAATTTTGTGCACGAGAATAGGGTAAAAAGACACACTCTATCTTCACGCCGCTGCGTGCAGGGAGTACGCTACCCGCCCATGTCTTTGTATCGCCTCTATCGCCCCCAAACGTTCGCCGACGTGATAGGGCAAGACCACATCGTGACCACGCTGGAACGTGCTGCAGAGCAGGAACAATTGGCGCACGCGTACTTGTTCGCCGGGAGCCGCGGTACTGGGAAGACGTCCGTAGCGCGCATTTTGGCGAAAGTACTCATGACGCGGAACATTGCCGATGAGAAGATTCGCAAACAGATCGAGAAGGGTGTGGAAGAAGGCAATATGGTAGACCTGCTGGAAATCGACGCGGCGAGCAACCGTGGAATCGACGATATTCGTGATCTCATCGAAAAGATTCAGTTCTCGCCTGTAGTAGCAACGTCCAAGGTCTACATCATCGACGAGGTGCACATGCTCACCAAAGAAGCGTTCAATGCGCTCCTCAAAACTCTGGAGGAACCACCGCCCTATGCGTTCTTTATTCTTGCAACAACGGAGCTCAACAAGATCCCCGTCACCATTCAGTCTCGCTGTCAGTGTTTCCCGTTTCGGCATATTCGCGAAGAGGACATTATTCGGCGCCTGCAGTACATTGCCGACTCGGAAAAAATCACTATTGAGCGTGATGCACTGCGTGTGATCGCCCGCCATGTAGATGGCGGCATGCGCGATGCAATTTCCCTGCTTGATCAGCTCCGCTCGCTCCCCAAGATCACCAAAGAGGATGTGGAAGACCGCGCCGGATCACCCGGTCACGAATATGTGGAGCGCGTGCTCCAGGCAATACATGCACTCGATACACAGGCCATTCTGGATGCCGTGCATGCGCTAGAGGACAACGGTATTCCAACGGATGTCTTCCTACGACAACTGCTCGGAGACGTACGTGAACAACTGCACGCCGCTATTGAGGCCAAGCAATCGACAGATGCACTCATTCACACGATCGATACCTTGCTACAGGCCATTCGCGACGCTCGCAGTTCACCACTCCCTCACCTCACATTGGAGGCCGCACTGCTGTCACTCGCACGAGGAAGTGACGCTGCGCCAGCGCCTCGCCCTGCACCCGAAGTACGACAGGAACCAAAGCCAGCTGCACAACCGGTACCCACACCGCGTAAGCAAGAAGAAGCAGTGGTAGTAGAAGCCCCCGTAGCTCCACCTGTAGCAGCAGAAATCGAGGCACCGGAAATTTCACTAGAAAGTATCCGCCAGCAATGGCCGAGCATCGTGAAAAGTACAGAACCAGCGTCTGTGCGGATGTCCCTCAAAGACGGCAGAGTGCACGCACTCGATGGCACCACAGTCATCGTGGCATTCGGCTCTGCATTCCACCGAGACAAAGTATCGGCAACGGATGCGAGCCGTACTGTAGAGGAAACAATGGAGCGTATTTTCCGACGATCCCTGCGTTTGCAGTGCACAATCGGCGATCGCGCAACGGCGGTTCCCGCACAAGACGCAGTGAACCTAGCCGAAGCTGCAGCGGAAATCTTCTAGGCAAACACATGCATATCAGCGATCAGAAAACAGCCCTGCGAGAGGCAACCGCACAACGGCTCCTGCGAATGGCTCCCGACGATCGGGCGGCGGAGAGTCGGTCGCTGTGCCGTAGATTAATCGCGATGATCCCGAAAGGGTCGACAGTATGTGCATACGTTCCACTCAAGACCGAACCGGATATCCGACCGTTGCTCAAAGAACTACTCGCACGCAACGATACGGTGTATCTCCCCTGCTTCGAAGGAAAGCTCGTGTTCCGTCGTGTAACATCGCTCCTTGCACTTGTGCCAGGTGAACTGCGCATCCCAGAACCTCCAAAGGATGCAGAGCTCCTGCCGGACAATACGGCGGATATTGTGCTGGTGCCGGGTCGCGCGTTCGATGCCAAGGGGAATCGCTTGGGCCGTGGTGCGGGAGGGTACGACCGCTGGATTGCACATGTGCGCACCCAAGAACACGTACCACGTATGATCGGCACGGCATACGAATGCCAAATCGTGAATACGATCCCTAGCGAGCCACACGATGAGCCCGTAGATGTCGTCGTAACGGCACGCGGAGCGGTGGAAAGCAGGTGAAGCGCAAGAATTGTGCTCATGCGTTGTTCTATCGGAAGGGTAAACACGCTATCATTGGCATCCCGCTTCTTCTCCCCACACGCCCATGCCAAGCTTCGACGCTCTCCGGATTCAAGATCCAGACATCTTCGCCGCACTACAGGGCGAGATGCTACGACAGCGCGAAGGCGTGGAGCTCATTCCGTCGGAGAACTACATTTCCGCCGCAGTAATGGAAGCAATGGGGAACTGCTTCAACAACAAGTATTCCGAAGGGTACCCGGGCAAGCGCTATTACGGCGGTCAGCAGTACACCGACGTTGTGGAGCGTTTGGCTATTGAACGCGCCAAGCAGCTCTTTGGCGCGGGTCATGCCAACGTGCAGCCACACGCAGGCGCACCGGCAAACGTCGCAACATATTTCGCGCTCATGGAACCAGGCGACACGGTATTAGGAATGGACTTGAGCCATGGCGGCCACCTCACGCACGGCCACCCGGTCACCTACCTCACCAAGATCTTCAAATTCGTACGCTACAAAATGAAGGACACGGAGACCGGCGCCATCGATTACGATGAAATGCGTGAAGTCGCTCTCCGTGAAAAACCGAAAATCATCCTCGCAGGCTACTCCGCGTACCCCCGTCAGGTAGATTTCGCCAAAATGAAAGCTATCGCCGATGAAGTGGGCGCCTACACCATGGCAGACATGGCACACGTAGCAGGCCTTATTGCGGGCGGCGCTGCACGCAACCCGTTCGATGACGGCTTCGACATCATTACAACCACCACGCACAAAACGCTCCGCGGCCCCCGCGGCGGTATGATCATGACTCGCGACCCAGAGCTGGGGAAGAAGATGGATAAATCAGTATTCCCGGGCTTCCAGGGCGGACCAATTATGCAAATGATTGCTGCGAAGGCTGTCGCCTTTGGTGAAGCGCTCGAGCCGGAATTCAAGGACTACGCCGCACAGATCGTGAAGAACGCGAAGCGCATGGCAGCCAAATTCATGGAAAGTGGCGCCAAGCTCGTAACCAACGGTACCGACAACCACCTCCTCATGATCGACTGCGTTACGTCTTGGGGTTTGCCAGGTCAGGCAGTGGAAACCCTCTTCGATGAAGTGGGCATCACCCTCAACAAGAACATGATTCCCGATGATCCGCGCAAGCCAATGGATCCATCGGGCATTCGCATGGGCACGCCCGCCATTACTACACGCGGCATGAAGGAGGACGACATGGATCGGCTCGTGTCCTACATGCTCAAGGCTATCGAGAAGCGTGAAGATCCTTCGGCGATCAAAGCGCTACACGAAGAAGTGAAGGCGTTCTGCCTACAGTTCCCGGTACCGGGAATCGCGGTGTAGTTCGTCTGCTTACGCTTTGCACCGCTCCGGCACAGTGAGCTGAGGGAGCGCACCGTAGACGACGTCATAGTAGTTGCCGGCGCTCCACACGGTGAAGCCGCAATACCCTGCATCGAATACCGCCTCTGCCTCATCGCGGAATTGGCGATTGTTCATAAAGTAGCCCTGAATCCAGGGACGAAGTTTATGTGCATGATCTGGCCCAAGAAGCTCTGCATAGCCCGTGAGTGTACGGTAGACCAAGTAGTACTCCCGACTGCGTGGATGCACACCAGGGATGTAGTACGCGCCTTCTGCAAATGTCTGCGGATAGGCCATAGGGGAAATGATGTCGACATACGGGGCGAAGCGCACCACGTCCTGACCAAGCGGCTCCAGGTTCACGGGGAAGTTCCACCCCAGAATGGCGTAGGTACTTAAGCCCAGGCGTGTGCTTGGACCGTATTCATCAATGGTCTCACGTGCCATGCGGACAAATTGCTCAATGCGATCCGCCTTCTCTGCACCAGTAAGAGCAATGCGTCCGAATTCGGTGGGGTAGCGAATGTAATCAATATTCACTTCGTCGATGCCAGACATCACCACATCCCGAATCACCTGACGGTTGTACTCGAGTACCGTAGGGTTACTCAGATCAACCCATGTATCACCCATGGTGACATTGGTATTCGGATGCTTGATGCGCACATCTGGGTTGCGACCTGCAAAGACCGGATCCTTGGAGGCAATTAGGCGTGCAATAGTGTAGATCCCCTTTTCCTTCGCCTTGGTGACAATCTCGGGCAGGTCATAGAGTGGCCGCACCAAGTCGAGCTCACCGGCAAGCGGTGAAGACGTGTGGAAGTACACGAATGACCCCTTCACATCGATCACGATTGCCGCACCGCCTGTGGCAATGAGGCGATCCATCGTCTCCTGCAAAAAGTCGTCCTTCGCAGCACTGCTCGCTGTGAGGTACACACCCATCTTATTGTCCCCGCGCCCCTGCGGGGCTGCGGCGTGCGAGAGCTCGCGCTCAAGGCGTATCTGCTCCATGCGCTCGGCTGCCTGACGCCTGCGTTCCATGTACTCCTGCACATCTTCCTGAGACTGCAGCACCTGCACTACCTGCCCCGTGAGTGTGTCGCCCGTAGTGGGCAGCACAATAGCAAGCTGCACAACGGCATACGCCGCAATACCGAGTAAGGCACTACCAGCCGCTGCACGAAGAACAAAGAGGCAAGGGCGCGTAAGCACGGCGGGGCGACGCATAGGCAGAAAAGAGAAGGAGGAAATGTGCTGTGTGTGTTCTGTATAGTATACAACAAAGAATTGCACGCGACAAATATTCACACGCATGGTCGGCTATATCGTTTACGCTGATTATGAACGCTGTGCGCGCTTTTCAATTTGCTCCTTGAGTGCCTTGCTCACTTCCGGCACACCGCCGCTCTTCTCAAGCTTCGTCTGCAGATCAGCAAGCAGCTTTTCCTCTTCGGCTGTGAGTGCTTCTTCGAGTAGCTTCTTTTTGCGCAGCGCATTGAATTCATTCGTCCACAGTTCGCGGTCACGCCACGTGCGGTACTCCTGCAGACTCATTCCCTTCTTCTTTGCCTTCTCCTTCTCTTCTGCCTCCTTCTCTTTGGCCTTCGCATCGGATACGGCGGTTTTTTTGGCTTCGGAGCTCCCTAGAGCCCAACGGCGAATCTTCTCTTCTACAACATCGCGCTTCTCGCTGTACTGCTCACGCGAGAGGCGCCGCAAAATCTGCAAACGATCCACGGTGTCACCTTCCGGTTTTGGCGGCGGTAGAGTGGAAACAGAGAACGGCTTGCTCGGCATACCGTTAATCATGAGCCGCATGTACGCGTGGTATTTCGGCAAACTTAGAATGTCGTTGGCAGTCACCGCGAGCTCAAATTGCTCGCTGAACACTTCCGCATCTTCGGCGCCGATCTGGAAGCTTACAAGCGTACCCACGTTGCCGAACACTGCATCACGAAGCTGTGTATTACCCGTATCACCCAGCAGCAATTGCGAAACGTACTGGTTGGCCATTGTGAGGCTCAAGCGGTATTTACGCGCCTCCGAGAGGATCGTCGCAAAGCTTGCAGTAGCGAAATTCTGGAACTCATCGACGTATAGGAAGAAGTCCCGACGCTCCGCCTCTGGTATGTCTGCTCGGCTCATGGCATCGATCTGGAACTTGGTGACCAGCATGGAGCCAAGGAATGCCGATGCATCTTCTCCCAGTTTTCCTTTGCTCAAATTCACCAACACAATTTTGCCGCTATCCATGGCATCGCGTACGGAGAGTTTGCTCTGCACTTGCCCAACAATATTGCGAATGAGCGGCGTGCTGAGCAGCTGACCCACTTTGTTCTGAATAGCCGCCACAGCCTCGGTGCGGTATTTATCGCTCCATGAAGCATATTCATCATCCCAGAAGCTCTTCACCAGAGGATCGCTTACATTGGCGACCACTTTGCGGCGATACTGCTCGTCGGCATACATACGCATGATGCCGAGCATGGAAGAACCTTCGAATTCAAGGAGTGCGAGGAGCGTATTACGAAGCACGTGTTCCATGCGTCCGCTGAATGTACCCGGCCAAAGCTTGGTAAACACGCTCATCAGGCCAGATGCCGTGAGTGTGCGCTGCTGTGGATCGGGACAATGCAGGACGTTGAACGAGATAGGATGATCCACATCAGACGGATCGAAGAAGATCACATCATTGCTACGTGACTTCGGAATACATCGCTGCACGGCTTCGATCAGATCACCGTGCGGGTCAATCACACCCACGCCTCTGCCTTTTACAATATCGGACACAATCATGTTTTCGAGCAGCGTTGATTTACCCATACCAGTTTTACCGATGATGTAGATGTGTCGGCGGCGATCGTCGGTACGGATGCCAAAGCGCGTACGCCTTCCACGGAACACCGCCTCGCCCAAATCAGTAATCTGCTCAGGTTCGTCGGTCATGCCCGGCACAGGCAGCTCGTTGGGCGGCTCCAGTTTGCGGCTGGTAACCCAGTCGATATTCGGCGTCTGCACCAGTGGCGTTGGCAGGTGCCACAGTGTTGCAATCTCCTCCACAGAAAGAGTAAACGGCTGCCGTACAACCCCGCGTGGGATCTGTGCAGAGACCAAGACACGCCCCGCCTTGAAACCGTTGCTATGCGGGAGTGTGAACTGGCGAAAGCTCCCCACCATTTCCTCAAGCTTCTGTTCAGCAACAGCACGCTGCCCCTTGGGGGCAATAACGCTCAAGCGCACATTGCAGAGGAAGAGCAGACGATTCACCTTGTCCTGTGCTGCGCTCACAGCATCTTCACGATCGTGACTGCGGGCGCTTACGCGCTCCTCATCGCCATCACTCGGCATTGGTGCATCTTCGGCAATGGGCATGGTGAACAACCGGCCAATGATCGGCCACGCGCGGAACCCACCCATGAATGTAGCAAGTGGCCAATACGCAAGCCTGCGCCACCCACGAGCCAAACCTACACGTGCAAAGGAATTGGCATAGCGATCCGATGCCTTGGAGAACCCTCTGCGAAGCAGTGGTAGGAACCGTAATGCTCGACGGCGAAAACCCGAACCAATCGGTGAGACACACACCTGCACATGCCCGCGCATGCCGGGGATTGGCGAGCGCGACAGCGTAGATGTAATACCAGCAATGGGATCAACGTTTGTGCGAGAGAGGAGATCATCGAACTGTGGATGACGCTTGATGGGGAAGACTTCTGGCCCCGTCAGCACAAGATCCACGGAATACACCTCCTCCGTATCACTCACCAGGAACGGATCCTTCTGGAGAATATCGATTTCGATATCGGGATATTGCGCATAGAGCTGGCTCTCTGCGAGGCCGGCCGCACGATCTGTAGCACGCACAAAGAGTGCAATGCGCCCACCAGACATGCCAACTTCCAATCCCACACCCGCATTTACACCTTTCAATGAGTGCAGCGCAGCAAGCGCGGGCTCGGTGTAGAGCGGTCCCCGTTGGGCCTCTTTTTCCTTCTCCTTGCTTGGCTTGGAGGGGCGAACTTGGAGGAGTGTGTGTGACATAAGAAGAACTACCCGCCGGAACGAAGCAGATCGGCAACCATATCGAGTGCAACGGTGTTGTAGCCGTAATCCATGCGCATAGGCCCAAGTACCCCCAGCACTCCGCGCTCATCGCGAATCTTGTAGTCCGTAATCACAATAGAGCAGCTCTGGATTTGCGGCAGAATATGCTCTTGGCCAATGTAGTAGCGAATTTTCTCATCAATCTTCAGTGAATCGACCACATCTGCCAAATGATCCTCCAGCACTTCTACAACGCCGCTGGCGAATGAAGGATTCGTTTGGAATTCCGGTTGCCGGAGCACATTGGCCAACCCGAGGTAATACACACGGTGCTTATGGGGCACAGTGGCAAACGCCACGTTGGGCGTCATGTGTGCGAGCATCGCTACAGCATCAAATACGCGTTCCTGGTCTTTGCGCTGAAAATACTGACCCCGGAGGGTATCGAACTTCTTGCGCACGTCCTTCTCGTGGAGTGACGGCTCTAAATGCTGATTCACGTACACGCGGTACCCCTTGGCTGTGGGTACGCGACCTGCGGAAACATGGGGCTGCTGCAGGTAGCCTTCCTCGCCCAAAAATCGCATTTCATTGCGAACGGTGGCACAGGAAACGTTAAATGTGCCCGCCTCGATAATGTGATGAGAGCCAACGGGCTCGGCGGTGCCGATGAACTGGTCAATGATGGCTTTGAGGAGCCTGCTTTGCCGCTCATTCATACTCCTCAAGTATAGCACTCTTCACTGGAGAGTGCTACGAAGAAGAAATGGCGATCAGACCTACTTTCCTGCAGCCATACGCTTGCGGAAGCGCTCAATGCGTCCGCCCTTCACTTCGGTCTGCTTCTTGCCTGTGTAGATCGGATGACAATTGCGGCAGGCCTCCACGCGAATCTCCTGCATTGTGGCAGGGATAGCGAATACGGAGCCGCACGACGTACACGTTCCCGTGGCGTCGGCGTGGATCTGTGGGTGAATTCCGGTCTTCATAGCGGCGGGATTGTACTGAAGCAAAAAGGCAGAACCAAGCAAAACATCAAGAAACTACGCCTCCGCGGCGACCTCTTCAGTGGCCTCCTCCATGCTCATCTGTTCATCCTCGCCTTCTTCGCCGCCTTCACCGCCATCCTGACCTTCCATAATCACGCTCATGCTCGCCACTTTATCCTTGGCGTTTAAGCGCATAACAATCACGCCCTGGGTAGCACGACCGCGCGATGGAATATCGCTCAAGCGCATGCGGATCGTTTGACCCTGCTTGCTGATGCAAATCAGGTCACCCTGATCGTTTTCGGCCAGCACGCAACCACCAACAATGTCACCAGTCTTCGCCGTGAGCTGTGCAGCTTTTACGCCAGTACCTCCACGACCCTGGAAGCGGTATTCCTCTACATGGGTCATCTTGCCGAGGCCGTTCTCCATTACTACAAGAAGCACGCTCGTTTTTGGATCGGTGATTACGGCTGCCTCCACGACATGATCGTCTTTGGACAAACGAATGCCGCGCACGCCTTCTGCAGCACGACCCATAGCACGCACATCGTCTTCCTTAAAGCGAATCGCCTTACCCTTACGACTTACGAGCAGAATTTCATTCGTGCCATCGGTAGCAACCACCCAGCGCAACTCATCACCGTCGGAAATCTTCTGTGCAATGAGACCGGAACGACGAATGTTGTCGAACTCTTCGACGGATGTGCGCTTTACCGTGCCCTGGCGTGTAGCAAAGAACAGGAACTTCTTGCCCGTGAGATCTGCCTTGAGCACGGCAGTCACCTTCTCTTCTGGCTTGAGCTGCAAGAGGTTCACAATCGCCTGACCCTTCGCGATACGGCTTGCCTGTGGCAGCTCGTACGCAGGGAGTGCGAATACACGACCCGTGTTCGTAAAGAACAACAGATCATCGTGATTCATGACGTGGAGCATGGACATGATCTCATCGTCATCTTTGGTAGTCATACCCTTGATCCCCTTGCCTCCACGGTGCTGCGCACGGAACTGCATGGGGCTCAAACGCTTCACATATCCGCTCGTGGTGAGCGTCACGATCATTGGCGCATTCGGGATGGTGTCTTTCGCGCTGAATTCACCAACCGCATGAGACACGATCGTTGTGCGACGATCATCACCGTACGTGTCCTTAAGATCCTTGAGCTCTTCACCCACGATTTTGTCGATGCGCTTTTTATCCTTCAGGATCGCCTCGCACTCTGCGATGAATGCGCGCTTCTCTTTGAGCTCGTCTTCGATCTTCTTCTGCTCCAAACCAGCCAGTGTCTGCAGACGCATCTGCAGAATGGCATCTGCCTGAATGTCACTTAGCTTGAATTTCTTTACCAGATTCACGCGAGCAGCCTCTTTGGTTTCGCTCTTCTTGATCGTTTCGATCACCTTATCGATATCGCCAAGTGCAATGCTCAAACCTTCCAAGATGTGCGCACGCTCCTTCGCACGTTCCAGATCGAATGTGACGCGGCGGCGAATGACGACGCGACGATGATCGATAAAAATCTGCAGTAACTCCTGCAGGTTGAGCAGGCGAGGCTGAATGCCGTCTGCCAGCGCAATCATGTTGTACCCGAAGCTGCTCTGTAGCTCGGTGTGCTTGAAGAGCTGATTGAGCACCTTCTGCGGGTAGGAATCGCGCTTGAGCTCAATGACCACACGGATACCGTCGCGGTCGGATTCGTCTCGAATATCCGACACACCCTGAATCACCTTATCGGTGACGAGTTTCGCCATCTTCTCAATCATTGTTGCCTTGTTCACCTGGTACGGCAGCTCCGTAATGACGATCTGGAATCGACCGCCTTTCTGCTCCTCGATTTCTGCTTTGCCGCGTACTACCACAGAACCGCGCCCAGTGAGGTACGCCTGTTCGATCACCTTCTTATCGTAGGCGATACCTCCGGTTGGGAAGTCTGGCCCCTTCACGAACTGAAGCAGATCCTGCACCGATGCCTCTGGATCTTTGAGTAGGTGCTGCACTGCATCGACCAATTCACTCAGGTTGTGCGGAGGAATGTTCGTTGCCATACCCACCGCAATACCCACCGTGCCGTTCAAGAGCAGGTTTGGTACTTTGGCCGGGAGCACCACAGGCTCCATACGGGTGTTCTCGTAGTTCGGGGTGAAGTCGACCGTATCCTTCTCAATGTCCCGGAGCATGAGCTCGGTCATCTTGGACATTTTTGCCTCTGTGTAACGCATGGCTGCCGGCTCATCTCCGTCGATAGAACCGAAGTTCCCCTGACCGTTGGCCAGCGGGTAACGCATGGAGAATTCCTGGATCAAACGCGCGAGCGCCGGGTAGATGTTCGCTTCGCCGTGTGGGTGGTAGTTACCGCTTACGTCTCCGCAGATCTTCGCGCACTTGCGGAAGCGACCACCGGGACGCAAACCCAGATCGTTCATGGTAAAGAGGATGCGACGGTGCACCGGCTTGAGTCCGTCACGTGCATCGGGGAGCGCACGAGCCATGATCACGCTCATGGAGTACGTGAGGTAACTCTCTTCCATTTCCGTCACGATGGGGCGAGGCTTAATATGCCCGATAGAAGCGAGCGTCTCGCCAAGCTCTGGTTGCGAAGCGTTCTTCGCTTCATCACCAGCATCGTTGTTGCTCTTCTTTTTCTTGTCCTCAGGCATTGGGAAAAGCGGTAAGGGAATGGGTCTGGCGCATCATACCCCATAGCGCCCCGAACGGAAGGGGGGGCAAAACCACTTTCCCGAGTTTTCCGAGGAGGAATGTCAAGGATATGCACCAGTATCGGTGGTAGGCTATGGGCAGCCATGCTCTCGATCGTCGCTACTCCCATCGGCAACCTGCAGGACATCACGCTCCGTGCAGTGGAAACCCTGCGAAATTGCACGGCAATCGCCTGCGAAGACACACGGGTAACCGGCATGCTGCTGCAGCACCTTGGTATAGAAAAGAAGCCGCTCGTCAGCATCCACAGTTACGCATCCGATGCACGAACTGACCAATTAGTTGAACGCCTACGCAACGGCGAGCATATCGTGCTTGTGAGCGATGCAGGCACACCAGGCATTAGCGATCCGGGCTATGGGCTCGTCTCTCGTGTACAAAAAGAGGGGCTTCCTTTGGAAGTCGTTCCTGGCCCATCCGCGTTCCTCGCGGCACTCAGCGCCAGCGGCCTGCCGATGAATCAGTTTGTGTATTTGGGATTCCTGCCGCTCAAGAAAGGACGCAGTACACTGCTGCGCTCCATCGCCGACGAAGAGCGCACTGTGGTGTTCTACGAATCCGTACATCGCATTCGCCGAGCATTGGGCGACCTTGCAGAAGCACTTGCTCCGCAACCCGATCGCACCGTGGTTATCGCTCGGGAACTCACGAAAATGTATGAGCAAATCATCACCACCACTGTGGAAGCACTACCAGGTGTCGCACAGACCATCACAGAAAAAGGGGAATTTGTCATCGTGGTTGGCCCGCGAAACAGGAAGGATTAGGTGCCACGAACGTCCAGATTCGTATACTCCCGCCCGGAATGCACGCACCATGGAAAACAAATAGGCAAGGCACGATTGTGCTTTCTGACATCCACGCCGGACGCCAGAACGACCGCGTACGCGCCCGCACGCTGCGCGCGCTAGAGCACATCGTGGAACATGCGAATACCCGGGAAATCGCGCAGATTATTTTGAATGGCGACATGCTCGACGAACGAGCTCGCTGGGAACATGTGCAAACTGATACCGCAACAATTCGCGAGCGATTGGAGCGCTTTCATGCCGGACTACAGAACATTCGTTTCGTGTACGGCAATCACGATTTCGCAGCGGATAGAAAAATTGCCGACGTGGACATCCAACAGCTACTGGGCATTTCTCGTGTGGAATCAGACTGGATTGTCTTCGACGAAGCGGTCGGCATCACCTACACCCATGGCCATATTTTCGGTACAGGATACGCGAAACGCTCGCTGCTCAGCATGGCACGCGAGGAATCCGGAGATGTGCAGATCCTCTGTGCATCCGATGCGTTCCAGAGGAAAATCGACAGCCTCCACCGTCGCTACGTTGCAGCATGCTCCATTGGGAAATGGATGGGTCGCCTAGGCATACCTGTGGAACCGCTCTGGGAAACACTGCGCTCTCACACCCATATCCTACGACTCTCTACTGCAGAGATGTTGCGACAGGCTGGTATGCCTGCACTGCAGCAGGCGGCAAAGCTACTCGACTTAAGTAGCCACACAATCGCGGCGGAACTCGGTACCACACTCGGCGGATGGTGCGCTCTTGTTGGGCATACGCATGCGCCAGCCGTTGCCAAACGGTTCGTGCGCCGCGGGAACACCGTGTTACCCCAGCTCGTTGGCAACTCCGGGAGCTTTGTCAGCAAAGCTGGCTTCCCGGTCACGTTCATTGAAGCGCGCTACCCCTCCGTTACATTATGGGAATACGACGCAGGAAACGACGCACTCCGCGAACGCAAAACCATGACACTCACACCGCAAGAGTGCGATGCGCTTACGGGAGCACAGTGATCGGATCGAGATGTACGCCGTCTTGAATCACTTCGAAGTGTAGATGCGCTCCGGTAGTCATTGGCCCCGCGCCAATCGTGCCCGGCTCACCACCAGAGAGCCCGATTGTTTGCCCTTGGTGAACATCTTCACCGGATTGCACGTGGATTTCGAGCATGTGCCCATAGAGCGTAGCGAAGCCCCCACGATGACCGATGAGGATATAGGAATACCCTCGGGCACCGCCGTGTTGCACATAGTGCACAACGCCGTCTGCCGCAGCGCGCACAATGCTGCCTTGTGCCTGCGCAATATCCACTGCCTTATGCGGAATACCAAAGAATTCTGCGTAATCGGCATCCAGGAAATGTGCGGTAATCCGCCCGACCGTCGGCCAGATGAACTCAGGCACACTGCGACCGGATTCTCGACGACCGGAAAGTAACCCCAGTGCAATGAGATCACCTTCAGCACGCTGGCGAATACGTTCGTCGTATTGCGCGAGCTCCACTTGCATCGTACGAATTTTTTCTTCTACGTCGGCAGCAATCTGTTTGATCTGTGCCAGACGCGCATCGCTCAGTGCAATCGTACGCTCGGCATCATCGTACGCATCGAGCGCTGCATGGTACGACGTGAGCATCGTATCGTGATCTGCACGCAACGTTGCAAGGAGTTGCGGCAACGCCGTCATATCTTGGGAGAGCGTAACCACGTACATGCGCGCATCTTGCACCGCACGCGTATACACATATTCCTGTGCCCGCTCCGGGAGTGACGCTGTGAGCAATCGCGTAAGCACGGTGCCGTCGCTCGATGCAGAAACAAGACGCGACGAACCGTACCAACGCAGAGCTGATTGCATTGCATCAAGCTGCGTGGCGGTAAACCGTGCCAGCGCCTCAGGATCCTCTGGGTCCACACCATACTGTTCACGAAAGCGCCGCAGCCGTTCTACGGCATCTGCTAGTCGCATGCGTGTTTCGTACTTCTGCCGACCTACTATGCTAATTGCTGCGCTTGCCTCCACGAGTTGCTGCTCACCTTGCGCTCGTAGCTCCTGCACCGTGCGCCCCTCCCCTGCGGTACGCGCAGCAGCACCAACTGCCTCATGAAACGCACCCCATCGCCCATCGCGTTGCGTGCGTACTTCCGATGTATCCAGCAGTGTTGCTGTGAACTGGCCAGCCACAGTCACTCCGCACATGCCAGAAACAAGCAGAACTGCCCCGAGTACACGGCGGATGGAGTGTGTGTGCATTTCTAACTATTATAAAACATTTTGCTTAAATTTGCAATTCTCGAACGTGCATTCGACATACGGAGGAAACGGCGAATGGCTCCATTCCCCGTGAAAGGCAGCGAGAAAGCAAAAATGGCTTTCCCATCGTGACAATAAAAGCCAGCAGACGTCGGGGAAACACTTTGGTATGATCAGCGTTCAATGATCGCTCGACTCACCGGAACCATACAGCGGCTCTCCCCTGCAGAAGCAATCGTAGATGTACAAGGTGTGGGGTATCGAGTGAGCGTACCAGTGGACATATGGGATACATTGCAGAGCGACACAGAGGGAACACTGTGGACTTCCACGTACGTCCGCGAAGATCGACTGGAGCTCTACGGGTTTCGTGACCGCAATACAATGCTCCTGTTTGAAAAACTGATTGCGCAATCGGGCATTGGCCCCAAGGTGGGCTTGGAGCTCTGTGCCGTCCCGCGTGAAATGCTCGCGCGTGCCGTACACGAAGAAGACGCAGCATTACTGAGTACGGTGAAAGGCATTGGCAAGAAGCGCGCGGAGAAGTTGCTTGTGGAGCTACGCAGCGTGGCAGAGCACATGCCCGCCCTTTTTGCGCACAACGGCAGCACAACGGAGTCCAGCAATCGCTTCGATACCGACGCCATCGCTGCGCTCGAGGCATTAGGGTACGACACATCCACAATTCTGGACGTCCTCAAAGGGCTCCCCAACGACATTACGAGTACCGAAGAACGCGTAACCGCTGCGTTGCGCGCGTTGTAATTCCCCCCTCCTTTTCCATGCTATCGCTCGAGATATCCGGAGCACTGGCCAAAGCGATCACACCGTCGAAGGGAATACCGGAGCAGGAATTCGTCACGCTGCGCACCCGCATGAAGCGGCACATCGAAAACTGGCTCCACGAGCGTGAGGGCGGTGATCATGCGTGGTCCATGGATCCGTACGACAAACGTGTGCTCAAGCAGGTAGAAGATATCGCCGCGTTTGCACAAGCAGAGAAGGTGCGTACGGTTGTATGGATCGGCATTGGCGGATCGGGCTTGGGTCCGCAGGTGATTCAGGAGTGCCTAGAGGGGCCAGATACCATGGAGTTCATCCTGTTTGATACGCTCGATCCGGCAATCATCAGCATGTACATGGAAATCATCGACTGGAAACACACCCTGCTGGTCGTAGCGAGTAAATCTGGAAACACGCTGGAACCAATGAGTCTCTTTTTCCTCTGCTATGAACAAATGAAGAAGGCACGAGGAGACAAGGCGTCGAAGTTCACCATTGCCATCACCGATCCGCACGCCGGCCCGCTCCGCGCAATCGCACTGGAAGAAAACATTGAGATCCTTCCGATTCCCCCATCGGTGGGCGGACGGTTCTCCATTTTCACCCCTATCGGCCTGCTCCCTGTGGCACTGCTGGGCGGTAGTGTGCAATCGTTCCTCAAGGGCGCGAAAGAAATGGATACCCTCTGCCAGAACACCGTTCTCGACGAGAACCCCGCAGCACTCCTAGCGACGGTGCAATTCCTGCTCGATACGAAGCTGGATTATCCCGTGCGCGTCATCATGCCGTATTCGCAGCGCTTAGCGTCACTCGCACGCTGGAACCAACAACTCGTTGCAGAGAGCCTCGGCAAAAATGAATTGAAGAACCCCATTCCTCTTGCGGCTATCGGCACGCAAGATCAACACTCGCTGCTGCAGCAATGGATGGAAGGGCGACCAATGTGCTGGCACATCTTCATCCGCGAGCAGGAAAAACCACGCGTCGCCGTGCCGCACATTGCAGACACGACATTCTCCTACATGTCTGGCAAAACATTGGGGCAGCTCATGGATGCTTGCTATGAAGGCACGAGTCGGGCGCTCACCGGTGTGAAGCGGCCGCACGTTACCATTTCGCTCCAGCGACTGAATGAAGACCACTTAGGACAACTATTCTTCCTCTTCATGGCAGAAGTGGTGTTCCTTGGGCGGCTCTACCGCATTGATCCGTACGGCCAACCGGGTGTAGAAGCAGGCAAAACCATCACAAAAGAGATCCTCGAGAACCTGCCGACGGGCGAATAGCACAGTAAACCGTAGGCCAGTTCACAATCGCTACACTGTAGATTTGCACCAAAAGCTCGCCGCTCTATACTCAAGACGAATCTTCCCCACCTGCACCATGGCCAACTCCATTACCGACGCGGAATTCGATCCTGTAGTTCTACAGTCAGATATTCCTGTCCTCGTCGACTTCTTCGCCAACTGGTGCGGGCCGTGCAAGGCAATGCTCCCCATCATTGACGAGCTGGAAAGCGAGTACGCAGGGAAGATCAAGATCGTAAAAGTGAACGTCGATGAAGCGATGGAAATCCCCTCAAAATTCAACGTGATGAGCATTCCTACGTTCATTCTGTTCAAGGGTGGCCAGCCCGTAAACACCTTCGTCGGCATGAAGTCCAAGGAAGAAATGAAGCGGCAACTAGATGCTGTGCTCGCCTAGCGCGCTCACATGGATGTTTTCTTTGCGATTATCGGCTTTGTCCTCTCGTACTTCATTGTGCGCTACCGCGAATCCATCGGTGATTCGCTGGGTGAACAAGAGTGGATGCGCTCAGTGGGCGGCATTTACACAGTAGTGGTATTCATTGGTATCTTGATTTTCTTCTGGAGCCTGGCAACTATCACGGGCACACAGGATTTCTTCTTCACGCCACTACGCTGGATTCTGCCATTCATGTTCAAGCGGCAGGAGGCAGAGATTGTGCCTCCGAGTGTGTTCGATTGATCGGCACATCGGTCTGCTGTGGTGGTGTGTAAATTTCACATTCACGCAAACCACCGTCACCGCTGTATTTGACCATAAGCATAGAATCGAATGCCCAAGACACACCGCGGCACGTTTGAATGAGGCGCTCGCGCACATCCACGATCACCACATCTGTAACCGCTGGATCTGCAAGTAAGCGCTCCAGCTGATTATGCAACAGGGCAATGGAATCGAATCCCTCCGCACCAATCTCCTTGCGAGGATGGCACTTGCTGTAGAGATGAAATGAGAACTCCCTCATTAACAGGGCACATTACCACTAATGCCAAAGGGGGCAAAAGAACACTGGAATAGACGCCTTGAACGTCTACAATTGTTGTGTGAAAACACATCGAGTGCTCGTCACTGGCGGAAATGGATTCCTGGGGCAAAACGTGTGTGATCAATTGCGTATACAACCTTGGGTGCAAGAAGTGCTGGCGCCACGCAGTTCCGTATGCGATCTGCGTGATGCTCAGCAGGTTGCTGCTCTTTTTCGTACTACCCAACCGGATGTTGTCATACACCTCGCTGCAACTGTTGGAGGGATTGGAGCAAATCAACAGCATCCTGCTCTGTTCTTCCGCGAGAATATGCTCATGGGCATGAACACCATGCACGAAGCCTATGCAAACGGCATTAAAAAATTTGTGTGCATCGGTACGATTTGCGCGTATCCAAAGCACACGCCAGTGCCGTTTCGGGAAGAGGAACTGTGGAACGGCTACCCGGAGGAAACAAATGCCCCATACGGCATTGCAAAGAAGGCGCTACTCACGATGGCGCAAGCCTACCGTCAAGAATACGGATGGAACGCCATCTATCTCCTCCCGGTAAATTTATACGGACCGGGGGACAATTTCGACCTGGAAACATCGCATGTGATTCCCGCACTCATCCGTAAATTCGTAGAGGCAAAAGAGCGCGGCGATGCTTCTGTTACGCTCTGGGGAGATGGCAGCGCAACGCGCGAGTTCCTGTACGTGGGAGACGCTGCAAGCGCCATTGTACGTGCCACTGAACGCTACGACGGCGGGGATCCCGTAAATATCGGTACAGGAAGAGAAATCACCATTCAGGATCTTGCTGCGCTTATTGCTAGCGCAGCCGGATTCGCAGGGGAGATTGTCTGGGATTCTCGTAAGCCGAACGGCCAGCCACGGCGTTGTGTGGACACAAAAAGAGCAACAGAGGCTTTTGGCTTTACTGCTACAACACAACTGGAAGCGGGTATTCGTACCACTGTCGACTGGTTCCAAGAGCAAAAAGGCCCTCTTCGAGAAGTGCATTTCTCAAAGAGATAGTGTAAATTCCCACCCTAATTATGAAACGCGCCCTCATTACAGGCATCACAGGCCAAGACGGTTCGTACCTAGCAGAATTACTCCTGGAAAAGGGGTACGAGGTGCACGGCATCATTCGACGTGCTTCTACCATCAATACGGAGCGGATTGATCATCTGTATAGCGATAAGCATGAGCCTACTGCAAAACTCAAATTGCATTACGGAGATCTGACAGATAGCACGTGCCTTTTGCGACTGGTATCGGAAATCCAACCCGATGAGGTGTATCACTTGGGAGGTCAAACGCACGTACGCGTGAGCTTCGATATGCCGGAACACACCGGGGATGTCACAGGCTTGAGCACCACACGAATACTGGAGGCCATACGTATCTCTGGTTTACCGATCCGGTTCTATAACGCCGCAAGCTCCGAAATGTTCGGCAAAGTAGCCGAAGTGCCTCAGCGCGAAACGACACCGTTCCACCCGCGTAGTCCGTATGGGGTTGCGAAGGTGTATGGGTATTGGATGACCGTGAATTACCGGGAAAGCTACGGCATGTTTGCGTGTAACGGTATCCTCTTCAATCACGAATCTCCACGTAGAGGGCACACGTTTGTCACACGCAAGATCACTCGAGCGATTGCCGCAATCAAGGCGGGCACACAGAACAAGTTGTACCTCGGGAATTTGGATGCCCGTCGCGACTGGGGCTACACCCCAGAATACGTCGAAGGCATGTGGAGAATGCTGCAGCACGACACGCCGGATGACTACGTACTTGCGACAGGAGAGACGCACTCTGTGCGAGAGTTTTTGGAAGAAGCATTCCGCTATGCCGGCCTCGACTGGCAACGCTACGTAGAAATTGATGCCAGCTATTACAGACCTGCAGAAGTGGATCTTCTGATCGGCGATGCATCGAAGGCGCAAACCGTGCTCGGCTGGTCACCAAAAACAAGCTTCGCGGAGCTGGTGCGCATTATGGTTGATGCTGACTGTGATGCGACGGGCGTCCACAGAACACAGGCGACTCCAGCCGCTGTCGGCAATTAGGGGGCAGATTCTTTCTGTTCTCCAGTACAATGCGCACAAATGTTCTCCGGAACCAAACCGGCGGCAGTGGTGGATATCAGCGTTATTACGCCAGTATATAACAATGTAACGTGGATCGAGCGTTGCCTACAGAACGTTATTGATCAGCAATGTCCAACTGTAGAACATATCGTGATAGATGGCGGATCAAATGATGGCACTGTCGCTATTCTGGAAGAATATGCGAGGCGCTACCCACATATCCGCTTTGTATCCGAGAAAGATCGCGGCCAATCGCATGCCATGAACAAGGGCATTGCGATGACCAATGGCAATGTGATCAGTTTTTTGAATGCAGATGATTCCTACACTTCCGGTACCCTCCAAAGAGCGGTAACACTCACGAAAGATCTCCCCGAACCCGGGATACTCGTGGGCGATCTGATCATACAAAACCTCGACGGCAGCATGAGCCTGAGCATGCCCGTCTCGTTTACGCCCGTAGATCATCTGGCCTCCATGCTGCTTGTGGGCAGGCTGATATGGTTCCCCGCCAACCCGAGCTCGTACTTCTACCACAAACGCGTACACGACATTGTTGGCGGATACGACGAAGAGAATCACTACACAATGGACATGGACTTCCTGCTCCGTGCAGGTGCTGTTTGTCATATTCGCTATGTGCACGAAATTTTCGGTGTGTTCCGCAAGCTTCCCGATACCAAAACAGTGCAGAGCAAGGCAGAAGGACTCGCAAGGGGGCGAAGCCGTGCCGTATGGCAGAATAATCGCCACCTCATCACAAGGATCGACCGGCTTCTTGCTCCGCTGTGGATCTGCCGCTTCTTGCTCCGCGTGGCGTGCAATCAGTGCCGGTTGCACTGCGGAAAAACCGGACGCTTGTTCCGGCAGGTGATCTCCTCCCTCTAATGAATGGTGGAGCTGAGGGGAATCGAAGCCTTGAGCCCCCTGCTTGCAAAGCAGGTGCTCTACCAATTGAGCTACGATAAGATATGTGGATGGTGGAGCTGAGGGGAATCGAACCCCTAACCCCCTGCTTGCAAAGCAGGTGCTCTACCAATTGAGCTACAGCCCCAGGAATTTCGTTGAAAGAAAGAACAGTGCGGGACCGAGCATCAGCTGTTTGATTGCGACTCGCGCAAGCGCTCGTCGGCCAATTGAGCTACAGCCCCAACAGGCAGCAGTGTACTAGAGGCGGCGCCAAGTACAAATGAGAGATGCAGAATTACGTGAGAACTTTTTCGATGCACTCCTGGGTCACCGCACGCTTGATTTCTAGGCCTATACGCTCGCCAACGCTCATAGGGCTGCCATACAAATAGCCGGAATATGGCGTGGAGAACGTGCCGGGTGAACCGGGAATGCGCAGGCTGACATCGAAGATGACGATGTCTTCCTTGCCGTCCTCGGCCACTACGGCGCCCTGCAAGGCAAACGGGCCGATAATCCCCTTCTGTGCAGGATCCAGCTTCGTATTGAGCTTCTGTGTCGCCTGCACGAACTTCTCGCCTAAGTCGTATGCCTTTTCGAGCAAAGATTCTTTCACCGTAACAGCAATATGTCCTGTTTCGATCATTTTCAGATCGATACCCGAAGCAAGCGCCTTGGTCTGCTCGGGAGCAGTCATCCGTAGGAAGCCATCGAGATTTGTCTGCCGACGTGTATCGGTACCGAGGAGTTCGAGCTCTCCTGTGAGTGGCGAGTAGAAGAAATTGAAATTCACCGGCGCGCCAACGATGTACTCCTCAATTGTGGCCTTGCGCCAGTCCTTGGTTACTTTGCCTTCCTTCTCCAGTCGAGAACCTTCCTCCTCGTAGGAAACCTCGTTATTAGCAATAAAGAACGCACGCTCGTACCCCCGCTTTGCCTCGCTCGCCTTCACAAGCACCGGACGATCGATCTGTGCAGCATGCTGGAAGATGTGCGGCGTACGGATACCTGCATCGCGCAGCAAATCGTATTGATTATATGGCTGGTCTCGCTCTTCCAGCTTGAGCAGATGTCGCGACCCAAAGATCGGCACATGGAAGTCATTCTCTACTTTTGCAAAGTCATCGAAATACACCCAGAAGTACCTGTTATGGACAAAGAGTGTATTGAGACTGCGTAGTTTCTCCTGCACCTCTTCCGTCAGGATATCCTGGAACTTGGGCACGGTAATGAGCTCATCAATGCATCCGCGCTCATACTCACCATCATGCTCGCGACGCAGGTACCGCTGGTACGTTTTTTCACGGCCTTTTTGGGCAACCACCACAGTGCGGAAATCAAACTGGCTGGCTCCGTGAGCCGTATCTAGACCGCTATGACCGCCAAGAGCACCAACGGACAGGTGCTGTAGATCGTACCCCTTCAGTAGTGCAGCGACGTCCATAGGGGGATTGTACTGGATGACGACAATCGGCGCACCTATCTTTCCGCACGCCTCAGTGCCTCATTCGCCCATGCGGCATCCTCGGGGAGGAAGCGCGCACGGCGATCCAGAATGAATTTGGCGACGAGTTTTTGAATGCTTGAGCGCCCTATAGCATCCGCGGCTTGGGCCATCTGCGGAGCAAAGCTGGGATCATTGGAAAGCAGGCATTCAATCGCCAGACGGATTTCCGGCACCTTCTTGCCCTCAACCGCTTCTCTGACATGCGCCGCTTGCCCAGCCGCCTCGCGCAGCGCCTGCGTAAGTGTGAAATCCGCTTTGTCCAAACGGACCGTATCGACGATGTGCCGATTGCGAAATACCTGCATAGGGCGGGAGTTTAAACGGTCAGTACAGACGTGCAATAGGAAAATGTATGAACTGACGCTCACCGCGGAAAATGCGCTTCTGTAGGCGATAGAACCCACTGAGCGATGTACGCAAAAAGCGGATTGCCGGGCAGGACGAGTGCGGTACACTCACTCCCTTTATGTATCCCTACACCGCAGATATCCATCTGCACGCCGACGGCAAAAGGAACGGCAGAAGCCGTCATGGCGAAAAGCCGAAAGTGCTCGCTACGAGCATCCTCGAAAGTGGCGTTGATGTGTATGCCATAAGCGAACACCACTACGTCACCGAAGAAACGGAAAAAGTGCACAGCAAGCTAGCTGGTGTAATGACGGGGAGAAAGCGAAAGCGGGAAATCGTCGGCTTCGACGGTGTAGAACTCGGCGCATCGTACAAAGGATTACCGTTTTATATCGGCTACGTATTCGAAAATCGTTTGGACGAACCGAAACCGGGGGATTTTCCTGATCACGGGATCGATATTTCCGGTGCGGAATTCCAGGATTGGCGAGCGCAACATCCGGGTATCGCGGTAGTAAATCACCCGATCGTTACACATCGGGAAAAACAGGAGGACATGCGCATCGACTACACCACAGCAATGCTGGCTGATGGGACGGTGGATGGTTGCGAAGTGCTCAATGGTGCCATTCTGCTGAATGGCAAGAACGGCTCCTCTGTACGGCGGACAGTTGGTGCAGCGCGCGCATTCATTGCGGCACGCACGCACCGTCGCACAGCCGCAATCATCGCTTCCAGCGATGCACACTGGGGCAAATATCGCATGCCAGAAGGAGTCAAAGGCAAAGGGAAAATCGTGACGGGACCCGGGTGCGTTCGCACACGATTCATAGCAGATTCGCCGGCAGATTTCCTGGATGCGGTGCGGGACGGCCGCACCAAAGCAGTGGTCGCCGAGCAGAACAAAATCCGACAAGTGGTTGAAGAAGTCCTTGAGCAGTGCCCTGAATTGGCGAACTTCTTGCGCCTGAAGACGGAAGACTAGCCGAGGATTTCCTCGAGCCTCCCCAGTTCGATTGCCTGCTTAATGTCGCGTGCGATCCGACGACCCGTGCTCATCGGCACGTCGTACTTGAGTGCGGTATAGGGCGACCCTTCAATGAACGGATTCGTGCCAGCAACGATGCGCGCGCTGATCTCGAACACAAACACCTCCAGCTTGCGAGTGACGATTGTTTCGAGGCAGAACGGCCCAAAGAGGCCTTTGCCACCGCACAGTTTCTTGCTCACTTCTACCACACGCTCACCCATTTCAAAGAACTGCGGCAGCATGGATTCACGAACGACGAGCGGAATGTTCCCCACGATCGTGTAACTGGTATGAATATTCGCGGTGAGCTGATCCTGCGCCTTAATGCGGCCGATGGAGTCGGCATTGCTCTCGTAGCGCTTGTCGAAGCTCATGATCTCCAGCTCACCAGTAATTGGTGAATAGAAGTAATGTGCGTACAGAGGCACGCCCACAATGTATTCCTGAATCACGAAATCGTTCTGATCGGGATACTTGCGATCCTTCACTTCGTAGAACTGCTCAGGAGTCTTCACCACAAAGTACCCGAATCCACCGCCCGCGCCGTGGAACTTCACGATAACAGGCTTATCAATATCTTCTGGCTTTTCGAAAACTTTTGGCAGCTTAATTTGTGCTTGCAAAAGCCATTCTCTCTCCATCGTTCTGTCGGATTCCCAGTGAAGAATTTCCTTGGTGCCATAGTACATTCCCGGCATTTTCTGTACGCGCTCATGCCCCAAGTACGCCACATACGAACCATGCGGAATGATAATGGCGTTCCGTTCTGCAAGCTTCGCCTCCAGCTCCGGGTTCCAATCCGACCACTCCTTGAGCGTGATGATCTCGTCGGCTACGCCAAAGCTCTTGTACGGGCGCTCCGATCCTTCTTTGCAGATCACCAAATTGCGCATGCCCTCGTCGCGCGCACCTTTCAGTATCTGCAGCGCGGAGTGGCTCCCCATTGTCGCAATCACGAAATCCCTCGGGTTGGTGGATGCCGGCAGAATGCGCTTTGCGGTCGCCATGGTATTTTCGCAATTGTACAGAAATGCCCCCCACAGACAAGTTTTCCGAGAATATTCAGTGAGGAATATCAGTATTTTGCGATGTCGCGCTCCACGGCTGCGCGTACATCTGACGCAATCGGCACCTGCATAATTTGCGATGCAACCGAGTTGGTACCGAAGTGCAAATCCACAGAGCGATTATCACGTCGTACGACATGCGGGAACAATGCGGCAACGTGGAAATACGCTTCCCTTTGACCGTCTTCAATATCCTTCACCTGTGGGCCATCCCAGCGAATTTGTTCCCATGCACTGGGAAACTGCAATATTTGCCCCGTTGATTCACACCACAGATGACGCAGCTGTGCGAGGTGTTCTACAACGGCATGTTGGTGATGTGCCACGTGCGACTGCACTACTTCCAGAGGCACGCCTGCCTCGCGGGCGAGTGGGCCGAATACCCGACCGTAGCGGTGAAACCACTGCTGCATGAGGTACCCAACGGTGGGATGCTTGATGATCTGCTTCCATGCATCCTGCTCATGCATACCATTGTGCGCAACACGATCGAGGTGCTTCCATTCTTCTCCTTGGAGCGTGTGTTGTTCGGGTCCCGTTTTGAGTGATTGCACAGCAAACCGCCCCATCAAGCACGTCTGTGCATTGACGTAGTCATCCGTATCCATACCAGAGCCGCTGACGGAGACTGCTGTAGGGATAGGACTCACCGTACTCTCTCGAAAGACGTTTGCAAGAGATTCTCACAGAGCAGAGCGGAAAACTCTTCTGCGTGATGCAATCATCGCCGTACGTCTCTTCCATGGAAATAGCGAGGAATATACACTCCATACATGCTCACAAAACGACTCGTCGTGTTTCTACTCATTGCCATGATTCCCGTTGTGGTATTGGGTGCCCTGTACCCCGAAAAAGTATTCAAGGGGAGTGTGCCATCGGAGCTCTACCAATCGGCAGATGATGCCGATGTTGTCGCCTTTGTGCGCGACGGTTGCCCGCACTGCGCAGATTTTGAAAAATTTGCACACGAGCAAGGCTGGCAGGTGGAGTACTTCGAAATCACCGACATTTCCTCGCAACAACAATTCAGCGCACTGCAGACGCATGTTCCAGATCTACAGCAAGGAGTGCCAACGATCTTCATTGATGGGCACGTTGTACAAGGCTACACCACAAACGAAACAACAGGAGCAAAGCTCAAGGAAATCTACGACGGCTGTAAAGATACAGAGAATGAATGTCTGCCGTTCCGCGAATTCCTCGCGAGCAATGCAACAGTTGCGCTGCAAACCGCAGAGGGAACGTGCATCGAAGACTGCGAAGCAGATCTCAATACGTACACGCTCGATCTCTGGATACTCGGCAAGGTGGACCTCACAATGCTCTCTTTGCCAACACTATCGATTCTGCTCGGCTTTCTTGATGGCTTCAATCCATGCGCCATGTGGGTACTCATTACATTGCTCACATTACTCATCAACACACATGACATAAAAAAAGTATGGATCGTCGGTGGCACCTTCCTGTTTGTAAGCGGTGCGGTGTATTACTTCTTCATCGCTGCGTGGCTCAATGCATTTCTGCTTATCGGGTACAACGTATGGGTACAGAAGATCATAGGAATTGTAGCGATAGGCGGAGGCGGTTTTTACCTGTATGAAGCCTTTGGCAAGGATCCTAACGCATGCAATGTAACGAGCATGAGCGCACGGCAGCGCACGATCCAGCGTATGCGAAAAATTCTGCAAATATCCACATGGCCACTCATGATTGGTGGCGTGGCGGCTTTGGCGATATCGGTGAATATGATTGAGCTTGTCTGCACTGCGGGATTGCCCGCAATTTTCACGCAGATCCTCGCCTTCAACGATGTGGGCGCCCTGGCACGCTATGGCTACATCGGGCTCTTCATCTTGATGTACATGATTGATGATTTCATCATTTTCGGCATAGCGGTATACACGCTGCATGCCACAGGACTTACTACGAAGTATCGTCGGTTCACGCTCATTTTTGGCGGACTGCTCATGTACGGGCTCGGCCTGCTGCTGATCTTTGCGCCAGATGCACTCGTGTTTGGTGGCTAGGGGCAATAACACTTCTGTCCGGAACATTCTTCCCACATGGTGAAATATTGCCTATGCTCTTGCCCGCACAGTACGGTGCCGTAGCCAAGTAGTAAGGCAGGGGTCTGCAAAACCCCCATACGCGGGTGCAACTCCCGCCGGCACCTCCAACATCCACTTAGAGCACCTCGAGCGAATCCGTAACAGAGAAGATGCCTGTTACGCCGTACTGTTGCCAGTGATCCGTGCTGAGCAACTCGATTGGCGTAATGACGCCAGAAGCAACAAGCCGATTGCCTACTATGAGTGCCGGTGCTTGTTGCGAAAGAAGGGCGAGATCAATTGCGTAGAGTGATCCATCATCAAGGAGCAAACCCTTTTCGCATTCCGCAGGCCCAAGGGTGCCATCACCCAAGCAAACGTATTCACCTTCGAGCGTGCCTCGATAGGATTGAATTTCTGTGCCGTCACTCTGCTTTGCGTTATAGATGTACGCATTGAATGCATAAAACGCGACATAGAGCGCGGCAAGCATTGCGAGCACCGTGAAGACGATTGTTCTCCCAACGAAAAAACTGCGAAGAGTCATGCGCGCATCCTACCACGTGCCACGTCCGCATACAGTACGCGGAATCACTATTCTTCTTCCGTGGAGAATGTGAGGCTCTGGAGCACGAGCACGATCTGTGATTCCAGCGTATCTGTTACGGAAGCAGGAACCGTCGCGGTAACGGAATAGCCCATCGTGTCGCGCGTAGTGCTCACCTGGTAGAAGCGACGAGCTGGCTCATCGGTCACAGGTTGTGCAGTGAACACGTGCAGTCGTGTGGCAAGACCAGCCACTTCAATCGGCGTGCTTTCGAGAAGCTCGTAGCCGGGAAGTACTGTGACAGATCGAATGCTTGCATCACTGTATGCCTCGGGTGTGGTGACCTGCGCGAGCAGCTCTTTGGTAACGGTGACAGTGGGGAAATGACCCGACACCGCCTCCTCTGCTTGGAAGGCAACAATCGCATCATCGGGCACACCACGCTGACGGAGCGTTTCTGGATCAATCACGCCCCACCCATTGGGAATACACAGACCAACCTGCTCTTCCGGATCCCAATACTGCTTCTCGCAACTCACAGCTCCGCCACCGCTTCCGCCGCATGCAGCAAGGGTAAACGTACAACCGAGCGCTATCAGAAATCGTTGCATGTGCGTAGCATACGCGGATCGCAGAAAATGGGGAACAGTCGCTGTTTTATGCGTCCAGACTGCGCTGGACAACCCCTATGAACCGTGGCTTGGTGTATAGGGTGAGAATTGAGCAAAACCCCGAAAGTTGATACAATAGTTTGATGTCTTACAAAAACACACACAGCGCATTCGCTTGCGCACTCGCCGCATTACTCCTCCCTGTTGGAGCACTCGCCGCAACGCTGAACGCGAAAGATTCCGTTGCCGGACTCGGTACGGACATTGCGGTAACCGGCGCGGAAACAGAAGCAACACTCGTGGTGCTGCCGCCGTACGGGAGCGAAGTCGTGCGGGATATTGCAGCAGGCGACTCGACTGTGCGCCTCACTGGAGACGAAACACAGGAAGCTGGCCTCTACACCATCACTGTAGAATCGGCAGATGGTGTATTGGGAGAAACGCAATTCAACGTGCTCCCAGATACAGTCGACCTTGCGTCATCGACGATTCAAACCGAAGTGGATGCAGTAGCACCAGGGGAAGCAGTGCACGCAAGCGTTATACTGCGTGACCGCTACGGCAATACGATTCCCAACCGACCAGTGCGGCTCATTTCGAGTCGCAGCAGCGATCGCGTGGAAGCGCTTACACAGCAAACAGATGCACGCGGCCAGCAAGACTTTATTGTTACTACGATGGGCAACGGCACCATGGTGCTGCGTGCGGTAGATCTGCTCAGTGGTAATCCTCTAGATGCAGAAGCATCGGTCACTGTGGGATCGTCTACTGGTTGGTATGGCGGACCAACAACCGTTGCAATGAATGCACCCGTCTATCAGCCAACGTACCAACCAACGTACCAGCAGTACCCACAGTACCAACCAGTAGCACAACAGAGTCGTATGCTCGGTAGCGTTGCTGGGCGCGCACTCTACGGACAGGTATCGGGGTTCAGCACGATTGCCGGGTTCGTTCTGGAAGTACCACGTGAGATGCGTGTGAACGTGGATGAGAACCTCACGATCACAGCGATCGACCGCGATGGTCGCGTCGTGGAGGATTACACTGGCACAGTGCAATTGGCATCCACCGATCCAAATGCAATCCTGCCAAGCTTCGGCGAGATCACATTCCGCGGATCGGATCTTGGCCGGAAGACTCTCGTGCTCGGTCTGCGTTTCAGCTCTGCTGGAGATCAGCTCCTCTATGCACAGGACAGCCAAAACCCGAGCGTAACCGGGGAGGCAACAATCCGTGTCACCGGTGATGTACCTTCACAGGTGCAGCAAACCATTACAGTCACCAGCCCCGAACAAGACAGTATGGTGAACGACACGAGCATTGTCGTCGAAGGAACTGCAGCTCCATTCTTGAACCTTATTGTAACGGGTGGATTGGAGGACAGTTACGGCGAGACCGACTCCACAGGAAAATTCAGCATCCCCGTGAATCTCAATACCGAACAGATCGACCACACGCTCCGCGTACGCGATGATTCAGGTCGCAATGACTCGGGCAATATCCGCGTGCGCCTCGATCGCGAAGCACCGCAGGTGCTCAAATTCACCTACACACCTACAAGCCCTATAGAGGATGAAGATGTGCTCGTGGTAGTGGAGGCAAAAGATGACGGAAGGGGTGTGGGCGACGTGATCCTAACAATTGATGAGGATACGTACCCACTCACGCCAGTGCGCTCCTCGTCCGGAACATACCAGCTGCTCTTCTCGTTTGAGGAGGCAGGCAGCTACCAGCCCACGCTCACCGTAAAGGACACCGCGGGAAACGCCCGGGAAATCGTGAGCAGCATTGAAGTACGCAAGAAAGGCATGCCAAAAGTGGAGAACGTCCGCGCAGAAGCAAAGCCGAGCGCCGTGTTCCTCGAATGGGATGCGCTGGAGATTGAGGATGACCCAATTGATGGATACCGTATTTATGTAGGAGAGAGTCCAACAACGTTCGACCACACTCTGGAAACAGACCCGCTCACGACAGCGGCAACGATCGCCGGCCTCAAGCCTGGGCGCGACTACTACTTCGCTGTTACAGCCACGCGTGGAGAGATGGAAAGCCCGCGCAGTGATGTAGCACAAACAACCGTGCTCGGTCTCTCGCTAAATGTCACACCGGGTAACAGCAGCCTTACTGTGGAATGGACATCGCTGCAGGAGGACATTCCCCTCTCGCAGTACCTGCTTGAGTACGGTGTGGAAGAAGGACAATACCTCGAAAAGCGCACGCTCAATGGCGACGTATCCACATATACGCTTCGTGATCTGCTCAATGGTATCAACTACCACCTACAACTCACACCTATCACTACGACGGGTGACACCCTCACAGATCTTGCTGCACGTGGTCAAGGTGCACCTGGTTCCTCGCTTGCCGGATTCGTTCCTGGCCCAAGCGACCCGATCCCTGCAGGACTGGGCGCAAACATGCCAAGCGATCCCACGCCACCGATCGTGACACACGGCGGCGCACCAAGTCAGCCAATCACTGGTATCCCCCACCTCGCACTCTGGGTCACACTCGCGGGTGTGCTAGGCCTGGGATGGTACGTGCGTCAGCGACGCAAATCGGTACGGGCAACCGAGGCATTCC
Organism: Candidatus Peribacterales bacterium; assembly: GCA_020058765.1. Classification (GTDB taxonomy): domain Bacteria; phylum Patescibacteriota; class Gracilibacteria; order Peribacterales; family Peribacteraceae; genus JAGVDM01. The sequence continues at coordinate 91,702 of JAGVDM010000006.1, forward strand.
TCCTCCAGATGCAACAGCAGTATGCTGGGGGCATTGGGAACACTCCTCGGTAATCGCTCATGCCACGCAAACGTACTATCTCCATCGGAGGCGCAACCTATGATCTTTTTGTGCAAACAGGATCAGATGTTGTGCGTTCTGTAGAAGGGCACAAAGTGTTCAACCTTCCGCTCGGCGAAAAAGTACGCGTACAGAACGTAGTGGAAACGTGTGGTGGTGGCGCCAACAACACGTCTGTTGGTCTTGCGCGCCTCGGCTGCGATGCGCAGTTCTTCGGCGTGCTTGGCAACGACCAATGGGGCGAGAAATTGCTCGAAAACTTTCGCAAGGAAGGTGTCGACATTCGATCGGTGACGATCGTGGAAGGAGAAATGTCGAGCTTCTCGATCATCCTCTCTGCGAGCAGCGGCGAACGGACGATTCTGTACGAACCCGGCACAAACGCACACTTACATGATGCAAACTTCAATCGTGCATCATTGGCGGATGCAGACTGGGTCTACCTCAACCACATCCAGGAACACTCCTGTGTTATCCAAGATGACATTGTCGATATGCTCACGAGCGATCGTTCTATTTGCTTCAGCTGGAACCCCGGCGGCTGCCAGATCGATGCGGGCATGCAGGACAAAAACAATCTGCTGCTCCTTGGACAAACAGACTTCCTCCAGCTCAATCGGGAAGAGGCATTGCGCTTCACCAAAATGCAGACTGTAGAAGAAGCGCTACGCGCACTCACCGCGCAGGGCGTAAAGATCGTCTGCGTTACCGATGGCAGCAAAGGTGTGATCGCCAGTGACGGCAAAGCACTCTACCGCTGCCCCGTACTCACAGACGTGGAAGTGGTGGATACCACTGGTGCCGGAGACGCATTTGGAACAGGTGCAACATGGGCTCTTGTAGAGGGCCTAGACTTGCCAACTGCACTGCGGGCTGGTACTATAAACGCTACAAATGTCGTCAGCGCGCTCGGCGCGCAAGCGGGACTCCTCACAGACACCCAGATGAAACAACGGTTGAGCGAAATCTCCCTTGCAGTCGACGTGACGGCATTCTAATCCGCCCGTCTTCTCCCCAACATCCATGTCCGATTCACTGCTCCAAATCCAAGAACTTCTCGAGTCTGCGATGTCGTCCCTCAAGACGGCGAATTCGCTGATGCGCGAGATGACCGGCGTGAGTGATAGCGGCAGAGAGCGCCTTGTAACCAGAGCATCCCGGATTGATGCGGGCCCAGTGAACGGTCGCGTGGTGGAGGGTGCCTTCGATGGCCAGAACATGGTCGACAGCAATGGTCAGACGTACCCTGTGCCCGCCAACTACGCGAGTAAGAGCAAGCTTGTGGAAGGAGACGGCATGAAGCTCACCATCACCGACGAAGGAAAGTTCATCTACAAGCAGATCGCTCCCGTTACGCGCCGCACGGTTGTGGGCGTGCTGATTCAGGAAGACGGACAGTACAAAGTCCTTGCAGAAGGCAAAGCGTTTCGTGTGCTGCTTGCATCGGTAACATTCTACCGAGCTGAAGTAGGTGACCAAGTCACCATACTGCTCCCTACCGACAACGACGCCTCGTGGGGCACGGTCGAAGCAGTGATCCCCAAACACTTAGCAGAAGCTGCTGCTCGCTCCACTGTGGAAGCAGAGCACGATGGCGAACTCAGCCCAGCAATGGACGAAGAGGAGGAGCCGCCAAAGAAGAAGCGAAAGTAAGCGATCGCACAATGGCAACAACGCTTGCTGGTCACATTGCCGCAAGCGCTGCTAGGCTGTACCCCGATGCGCATCCCTCTACGAATCATCGCACCGGTCGTTCTCGCGCTGTGCTGCGTGGCGGTATTGGTAGGGTTCCTCTGGTGGCAACTGCGCGAATCTGCACAGGATATTCAGCATACGATCGAAACAACGGGCAACGATCTACCGCTCCGCCCCACCCGTACAATGGAAATCACCCCCGTCGCCGCAGATGGCGATGAGGCGATTGTTCGATTGCGACAAGGCGATCTGTTCGCATTGCGCGGGCAGTGGAGCGAGGCGCAGCAGGAATACCAACTCGCCGTTGATGCGGGCGGCGACCTGCCTGCCCTGCGCAAATTGGCGCAAGCGCAGCTGCAGCGCCGGGATATGGATGGCGTGCGCGCCACCATCCGCGACATGAAGAACGCCGGCGCCAAGTCCGAAGATCTGCTACTCCTAGAAAGCATTGTGCATCTGCGCACCGGAGAACTTGTGCGTGCACGAGAGGTATTGGAAGGTGCGCAAGATTCGCCACAGCAGCATTACGGCCTGGCGCTCCTGAGCATGGTCGAAGGCTCCCACGAGCAAGCCAAGCAGGAACTGGCCATCGTCATGAACGGCTGGGAACCAGTGCTGCGCGCGAACGCCCGCTCGCTGCAGGGAGCATACGATGAATTCGCCCTCTTCCCTGAAAGCCCAGAGATCCACCTGGTGACTCTGCTCTCCCGCGCACTGGCACAGGTGCAGGAATGCGAGCTTGCGCTGCCACTCTTAAACCAAGTAACGCTGCAGCAGGATGACTACCGCGACGCATGGATTGTGCAGGGCTACTGTGAACTCGCGACTGAGCGCCCGGAGCAAGCGATCATTTCATTGGAACAAGCCTACCAGCTCGATCCGCAGAAACCCGAAACACAATACTTCTTGGGGCGCGCCTACGCGGCATCTGGTGACAGCATGAATGCCATTACCTTTCTGGAGTATGCACTCGCCAACGGATTCCAACCCGAGGCGGAAGTGCGCCGAGAGCTTGCTGCACAGGCGCTCATTGCCGGTAACGGTGTTGTCGCAATGGAACAGTACGCCGCACTCGCACAGCGCGACGATGCAACAATAGAAACATTCGAACAGCTGGCACAAACCAGCCTGGCGCTCGGCGAAACTGACCGCGCATTGCTCGCTGGCAAGGCAGCGGCAGAGAAGTTCCCAGAGAACGCCCGTGCATTGCTGCTGCTCGGTACCATGCTCGCCGCAACGGAAGACAAAGACGGCGCACGCATTGCCTATCAGAAAGCGCTGCAACTCGATCCATTCCTAAGAGAAGCGGAAGAGAAGCTCCAGGAACTGCAATAAACAAAAAAGACCAGATATAGCCTCTGGTCTTCTTTGTATGTGTTTGCCTGCTTCATCCGACTATCGGCAACGCTGTAGTAGGTTACTGAGTCGGTCTTTGTAGAAGCGGACTGCAGGGAGGAGCCTGCGACTGCTCTGCCGTGATTGGGTTTCTTGTTTCTCCTCGGAACCCGCCGAAGTCCCCGTACCAGGATCACGGGCCCCGCAAGCGCGGAGGGATCCATGGGGAGTAGGGTGTGCATCCCGTAGAGCGACCTCTCATCATCGGGACGACGTTTCAAAGCAGAGAGGGCAATAGCCACGCAATGGTGGTGGGCATCGCCCTCTCAACGTGTTGGTGTTTGTGTGAATGATCGTGATTTCTGTATTCGGAGAAATCTGATTAGTGTACCAAAAATCCCCTTCGAGCACAAGTGCGGATTTCGTTTATAGGATGAGCAGGAGAGGTATGGCACACTGTGCCGGACATGCGCCTAGGGACGTTCCGCACCGCAGGCATGATTCTGCTTGCACTCCTGGGGAGTGCAGGGCTCCTAGCGCTGCTTGTTACCACAACACTGCTGCTTACGGCACAGTCGAAAGACGCCGCGGACGTGCTCCCGGCAGACGGAACGATGCTTGTGCTGTTCTCACCATCTGCGACAGATGTAGCACGCGCGGCGACATGGTTCCCTGTGTTGAAGCAGGCGCAGATCCCACAAAGCGCAGAAGCCGTGGCAATTCTACGGTTACCCAGCAACGAACTAGCAACACTCACACTGGTACGCGGTGCGGATGCTGGCGGGGAGCGCCTTTCCTCTTTCCATGTGATCACTACCCAGCCAGAAGCTGTAGCGATGTTGCGCACAACAGAAGCTACGCTCAGCCAACTGCGTCCATTTCGTAGCCTCTCCAGAGCTTGGCAAAACGAGATGCCGTGGACGTTCCTAGATACCCATGCTCTCCCCGCTACAGACGGCGATGCAGATGCGCTGCTGCGGACGCTACTCTTTGCAGAAAGTCGGTTCGTTGCACTCGGGACGCACGGCACTCAAGTGGTCTATGACCGCTTCGCAGACGCAAATGACAGCGCAGCAACAGTGACCTCAGGAATAAGCGCATCGGGTTCGCTCCTCCAGATCACCGGCTATGCGCCATTCACGCAATTCTCTGCGGCAGTACGAGAGCATGCACCTGCAATCCACACCACCCTGCGCAGCGCACTCTTCACGGAATTTCATCGTATTGCCGGCGAGGGCGTGAGTTGGGAATTCGATGTAGCACCGCTCCTGGCACAACGAACAACAATCCTTGTGCACCGCAATGGCAGCGGAGCACTCCTGTTTGCCGCTCGCGGAAATGGCCAATCCGAAGAGCACGTCACCAAAGCAATCGAACGCCTTCGCATGTCTGCTGCCCTGCAAGATGCACAGGTGGAGGTGCGCACGCGCACGTTCGATGACCGATTCGAAGCGCGTGACATTCGACTGCGCGAGCAGGAAAGCGGCTTCCAGGAAACGGAGCACAATGGCTGGCGCAGAATTACGGGGCACAGTGCAGATGGCACAACACCGCTGCTTATGGCACAGAATGGATCTGCATTCGTTCTGGCAAATGACGACGCACTCTTCGATGCCGCACTAAACGGACAAACACGGGCCATAACGACCGGCACCCTATCTTTGGGGCACATGGATGTAGGAGCACTCCAAACATGGCTGCAACAGCTCCTTCCTTCTGCGCCTGCTCTTACATCCCCTCTGCTCCCCACAATGAGCACCGGCTCACTCCTTGAGTGGCATAGGGTACGGGAGAATGATCGCATCCGTACGATCCTGAAGGCCAGCGAGGCATAAGCCGAGCCGAATTTGCTTGGCAACCACCAGAGCCCCTTCTACACTCGCGACCTTAGTTCCTGCCACATTATGTCCTTCGCTTCCCTCGGAAAAACTCTCCTCGGTTTCTCGCTCATTCTCATGATCGCGAGTGCCGTACTGTTCGTGGTTCCAGGACCACGACTAAGCATCGATTTTGCCGGCGGAACTCTGATGGAAGTATCGTTGCCCGAAGGGAAAACGAAAGAAGACTTGAACATGGCACTACGCACCTTTACGGGAGAAGAGGAGATCGGCAACGTTTCCATTGCGCAGACCAAAACCGATACGCTCTTCGTGCGCATGCGCGACTTGAGCAATGAAGAGCACCTTGCGCTCATGGCGCACCTGCTCGCAGAACTGGGGGCAGTGGAAGAGCACCAGTTCACCACCATTGGACCAACCGTGGGCGAAAGCCTCAAGCGCAAGTCGCTCTGGGCACTCGGCTTCGCATGCGTAGCTATCATTCTGTACATCGCCGTCGCCTTCCGCAAAATTCCACGCAAGCTCAACTCGTGGAAGTTCGGTGTAGCCGCAGTGGCAGCACTTGTGCACGACGTATTCATCACCACGGGTATCTTCGTGATTTTGAGCCACACAACCACATTCGAATTCGACACGCTCTACGTAACCGCACTGCTCACAATCATTGGATATTCGGTGAACGACACGATTATTATCTTCGACCGTATCCGCGAAAATCTTGCACAGCAGGAAGGTCGCATGACATTCGAAGAACTAATTGAAAAAAGCTTCTACCAGACCTTCACACGCACGTTCAACACGGCAATCTCTACACTGATCATGCTCTTTGCTTTGTACTTCTTGGCAGCAGAAAGCGTACGCTGGTTCGTGCTCGCGCTGATCGTTGGTATCGTACTTGGCACATACTCTTCGTACTTCATCGCGCCGCCGATCCTCATGCTTTGGCGCAGTAAGCGCGACTAAAGTAGTCTTGTTTGTTTCCCCGTACCGCAACCACTCCGGTATGCTCTGCAGCAATGTTTGAAAAAGAACCAACCATGAAGCGGCTCAAGCATCGCGTTGAATGCGTGGTGTCGTTCGCACCGGATCAGGTACGCACCGCCGAAGAACAGGCATTGCAGCGCCTGGGATCCGATATTGGTATGAAAGGCTTCCGCCCCGGCAAGGTGCCATCGGACATGTTGCGCGAGAAGATCGATACGTCTGCACTGCTGGAGGAAACCATTCGCGTGCTGCTTCCCGCAACATTCCAGCACCTCACCACAACGCACAATCTGCAGCCAGTTATTCCACCGCATGTGGAAGCTCTTAGTAAAAATCCGCTGCAGCTCAAAATTGTTTTCGTTGAAAAGCCAGAGGTCACCTTTAAGGGTATCGACAAAGTGAAAGTAGAGAAGCAGGCACACAAAGTAGAAGACAAAGACGTGAATCAGATGGTCGACTTCCTTTTGGAGAAGCACCAGACCACGGCGCCCGTGGAAAGAGCTGCCCAAATGGGAGACCGCGTCGTGATGGATTTCACAGCAACGGATGAGAAGGGACAGAATATCGAAGAGGTACAGAGTACAAACTACTCCGTGATCTTGGGAGGGAAGACATTGATCCCAGGGTTTGAAGATGCATTAGTTGGACTGAAGGCAGGTGAACAGAAATCCGTGACGCTCACGTTCCCAGAGAAGACACCAGCCGAGCACCTGCGCGGCAAACCTGTGACGTTCGCAGTCACCGTGCGACAGGTGGAAGAAGTGCGCAAGCCAGAGCTCAACGATGATTTTGCAAAGACGACTCTGCACGCAGAGTCTGCACAGGCATTCCGCGACAATGTGCGATCCATGATGATTCGCCAGGAGGAACAAGTGAATGCGCAGCGCCGTGAGCAGGAATTACTCGATGCAATCCGAAAGGCAACCGTAGTAGACGTTGGCCCTGAGTTGCTCGCCCAAGAAGTGCGTTCACTGGCGCATGATCTGGAACACGATCTGCAGGAACGCGGCATGAAGATTGATGCATGGCTCCAGCAACAGAACAAGAAACCGGAAGAGTTTGAGGCTGACTTAAAGAAGCAGGCAGACGATCGTATTACCTTGCGCCTGGGCATTCAGCAGTTGATTGTCGACCGTGGCACCGCTCCAACAGACGACGAAATCTCAAAAGAAGTGGAAGGCATGCTGAGCTCCCTGCCCGCTGAGCAGCGTGCGAATGCAAAGAAGGAATATGAGCCGGGCAAAGAAGCGTACGAACAGCTCAAATGGCAGAAGAGCGTGCAGCGTCTGCTCGACCAGTTCCTGGCAGCCTAAGCGGCACGCTTCCAGCGCACATCCACCTGACGTTCGGGATTGGCATTACGGAGCATACCGCAGCCTTGCTTGTGGATGATCACCGTCCCTGTGCGACTCACCACGCCAACGATGGGTGGGAATGCCTTCTCTTCGGGCTTGCAGCACTTCGCGTAGCGCGTAGGCATAGGGACGCCATCGGCCATTTGCACAATGCGCTGCTCGGCCTTGCTCTCGAGCGATGCCTCATGCGACGCGGGAATGTGAATGACATCCTGAAACACAGCAGCACGATCAACGAGTGATGCTACGCGTTCGGAACCCTGCCCAATCTTCATAAGGAGATCTTCTCGTTCCTGCTGTGTAAGGATCTGACCATCACACTCGCGCAGTGCGCGTGCTTCCTGATCAAGAATCGCTAGCCCGTGCTTGCGCAGTAGCTCATTGACGAGTGTGCGCCCCTGCGCCACCAGCGCCGGACGATCCTGTTGGTACAAGTAGCGTCGGAGCTTGGAGCGCGCAGAGGAAACTCTGAGGTGCTGAAACCAATGCGGCGAAGGGTGTGGATTACTGTGTCGCAGAATCTCCACCACATCACCGTTTTCTAGTTGATGATCAATAGGCACAAGCACGCTATTCACCCGCGCACCACGGAAAGAGAGACCAAGATCGGTGTGCACCTGAAAGGCGAAATCGAGAGGAGTAGCACCTTCGGGGAGCTCAATGATGTCCCCTTTGGGGCTGAGTACGAAAATATGATCCACAAGACGAGCAGTGCCCTCTTGCCCCTCCTCCAATACAGATTGTGATTCGATCATGTGCTGCAGCTGCACCTGCTCCATGGCGCGCACAGTGGAACCATGAGACTTGTAGCTCCAGTGCGCCGCCACACCGAATTCTGCCTCGCGATGCATGTCTTTGGTGCGCACCTGCACCTCTATGAGCACATCATCGGGTGCGCCGGGGAGCTGCGCGACGGTGGTGTGTAAGCTCTGGTAGCCGTTGGGCTTGGGGAAGGAGATGTAGTCTTTGAATCGTTGCGAAATAGGGCGACCAATCTGGTGAATGACGCCCAGCGCTTGGTAACACTGCTCAACGCTATCCACGATGATGCGACATGCGTAGAGATCGTAAATGTTGCCCACATCACTCAGGCTCTTCTGCCCCATTTTTACAAACATGCTGTAGGGCTGCTTTTCGCGTGCCATCACCTGCACTGCTGTTACACCTCTACTTGTAAGCTCACGAGCAACATTCTGTACAACAGACGGGAGGAACTCCCCGTGTTCATCGTGTAATCGTGCGGTCTGCGACTGAATGCGTTCGGCGTCGCTTGCGTAGAGCACGGGAAATGCGCGTGACTCCATACGGTGCTTGAGCGAGTAAATACCCAACCGTGCAGCAACCGGAGCGAAGAGTTGCAGGGCATCTTGAGACACACGACGCTGCTCTTCCTCGGGAAGACGATGAACCATATCGAGCAGATAGGCTCGATCGCAGAGCGCAATGAAGATCGTACGAATGTCATCGGAAACACTCAGGAGCATGACACGGAGATCCTCAATAGGACGTCGGCGACCCTGAACGCTCACATGAGACAAAAGGTGTACGCCGCTAATGAGCGAACGTACTTTGCGACCAAATTGCTGTTCAATTTCCACAAGTGACCATCCCTCCATGGAAAGCACATGGTGTAGCACACAGGCAATGACCGCATCTTCATCGGGCTGGAATGGCAACAGAACCTGCAATACACCAGCAACGTGTTCAAGGAGCGTTTCGCCGCTCCAGTGCGTTTGATCCCGATACGCCTCCTGCGCCGTACGTACGGCGCTCTCCAGGCGCTGCTGATCAAACGGCACGCCAGCCTGGTCGATGGACGACAGGATGTGCTGCGCGACGGCGGCGGGAACAGGCGCCATATACGGAAGGCTCACTCTACCAAAAGAGAGCACCCGTGTCTTTTGGAAACTCCGCGATCTATGCCTGTTGGCGCTCGAGCAGCAATGTGACTGGCCCGTCGTTGACAAGCGAAACCTCCATCATGGCACCGAATGTGCCCGTTGCCACATGTACTATGCCTCGATCGCGCAGTGCATGGGTGAACGATGCATACAGTTGCTCGGCTTCTTGAGGCGGAGCGGCAGCGGTGTAATCTGGACGATTCCCCTTCTGGGTACTGCCAGCGAGTGTGAACTGGGACACCACGAGCACTTGGCCTGCCACATCAAGGATACTGCGATCATTGATCGTGCCGTCTGTACCGGGGAACAAGCGCAATTGCGACACCTTGCCAGCAAGCCACTCTGCATCTGCCTCACTATCACCACGCAATACCCCAAGAAAAAGCAGATACCCCGCATCGACCGCACCTACAATCTCACCGTCTACTGCCACCGACGCACGCAACACCTTCTGAAGAAGAACACGCATGGTGCATATGATACGACAAATTTTGCAGCGAAAGGAGCCGAACACGAAAGATGTTCGAAATTATTGACTGCGCTGGATTCCTGACTATGATTGCACTTGTCCGAAGACCGAGGGTTCTAGGCCGCAGGCCTACGGTAATCCCCTCCGAGGCATACAGCATCGTTCATCCGGCTCCGGCTTGGTGAAATGTGCCGTGTGCCTCGCTGGTCTCCCGGGCGGGAGACCTTTTTTTGTCCCGACCCTCATTCTCTTTTATGGCAATCACCCGTAATCAAAAGCAGGCAATGGTGCAGGAACTCGTCGAGAAGATGGGTCGTGCACAATCGATTATGTTCGCTCACTACATTGGGCTCACCGTCGCTGACGTGAGTGCATTCCGCGACAAATTGCGCGAGGTGAACGCAGAAATGAAGGTAGCAAAGAAGACGCTCACAAGCATTGCTGCAAAGCAGGCAAACCTGCCAGAAATCTCAGAGGAGAGCATGCCTGGTCCGATCTCGCTCATCTTCAGCTTCGATGACCCGCTCTCCGGGGCACAGGTCGCGTTTAAGTTCGCTAAAGATCATAACCAGGTTGCCCTGGTTGGTGGTATTTTCGATGGGAAGGTCCTTAGTAAGCAGGAAGCAATGGAGCTTGCGAAGATGCCGAGCCGCCAGGTCTTGCTTGCAACGTTCATGGGCATGGTGCAATCACCGCTCACGAAGTTCGCAGCTCTCTCTGCTACGCCTCTCTCAAGCTTTGCCCGCGGCCTCAACCAACTGGCCGAAAAGGGCGGCATCCCCGGCAAGACGCCGGCGGCACCTGCAGCGCCGGAAGCTGCAGCACCAACCGTGGAAGAAACGCCTGCCGCAGAAGAACCAGCGGCACCTGCGGCAAGCGAAGCTCCTAGTGAGCCCGCTTCACCCACCGCGTAATCTTCATTCTTTCTTTTCCTTATTTCCCCACTCTTATCATGGCAGACGAAGCCACCACGATCGAACTCTCCAAGGAGGAGAAGGCGGTCATCGACGCGTTGGAGAAGCTGAATGTTGTGCAGCTCAACAACGTCGTAAAGTACATGGAAAAAGTTTACGGTATCTCCGCTGCAGCTCCAGTAGCTATGGCTGCTGCACCAGCCGCTGGCGGCGGTGCAGAGGCAGCAGAGGAGAAGAGCTCCTACAACGTGGAACTGACCGATGGCGGCGCACAGAAGATCGCCGTAATCAAGGTTGTCCGCGAGCTCACGCAGCTCCCATTGGGCGATGCGAAGGCAGTCGTTGATGGCGCACCAAAGATCGTGAAGGAAGGTGTACCAAAGGCCGACGCAGAAGCATGGAAGAAAAAGCTCGAGGAAGCTGGCGCAAAAGTCACCCTCAAGTAAATCTCTTCCGTTCAATTGGAATGAAACACACCCCGCTCATGCGGGGTGTTTTCGTTGTGGGAGAGAAATAGTGTAGGATTCCCTCGTTCCTCCTCCCTTTCCCATGTCTCGTCGTTTCCTCATTGCGTCACTCACCTGCTCAGCGCTACTTGTGCCAGGTGTGGCATTCGGCCTCCTTATGAGCCCGAGCTCTGTACTAGAAATCCTGCAACATAACCGTATTCCGCAGCGTTTCACTGTAGAGGCATACGTGCAATTGCCGGAGGAATCGATAGACATCCACATTCGGGCAAACGGTGCGTACGAGGGAAATTCTCCGGAGACGGTGAAGGGAAAAATCGATCTCTCGATCTCCGCCGTATCACCTACAGCAGAAGCATTGATCACCACCAAGGCCATTGTGCGTGGCACGATGCTGTATATGCAGTTCGTGGAAATCGTAGCGGACGATGCGGATGTGGACCCTGCAATCATCGGACGATGGTTCTCTGCCGATCTTGCCGAGGAATTGGATCAGCAGGAAGCATCTCTGGAAATGCTGTTCGCCTCTGAGGAATTCAACGAAGAAGACATGAAGCAACTCATCCGAATCGTGCACGATTCGATATTCCAAATGGAATCGTCGCTATTTGACGGCGGGGCGAGCTACAAGCTCATGCTGCGGAAAGATTTCCTTCTCTCGATGGTCAGGAATATCTGCACATCGAGCATCATTGATTGTGAAAATGAACTTGGATTCGGCTCACTTGCGGAAGTAGAAGGGGAACTCGTGGGGCTGCAGCAAGAACTGAGCGACAAGCTGAATATCAGCTACAAAGTAGATACGGATCGAGCAAACAATCTGCAATTCGCACGCATGTACATGTCTCTTGCCTGGCCCAATGTCGTTACCATGTCGTTCCAGGGGGAAACGCATAATTTGGGAACACCGGTATACCTGGACATTCCCGCGAACGCCGTACCGGCTGAACAGTTCGTGCAGGAAACCGAACCGTACAAGTACTGGCACTTTGGCGTTGATCCGGAATGGACTGACGAGGAGTGGTCCGACGAGGATTGGTCCGACGACATCGAGTGGGAAGATGCTGATTGGAGCAGTGACGAGTGGGACGACATTCAATGGGAAGAGGAAGATGACAGCGCTTGGGATGACATGGAATGGGAAGAGCTCCCTGTGGGCTGTACAGCAGAACCAGGTACTGCGCAGTATTTGCAGCAGGCGCGCAAAGGCGAGTGCCCACTCCCTGAAGAGATCCGACCGGGTCGCGGTGACCTGCGACGCCTCCGATAGGCCTATTCTGTGGTCATAATCGACACAAAACATTGATAAATTTTGTCAATGTATGTACCATGAATCTTGTATGGATGTTGCCGCTCCAAAACGCTTCCCTTGGCTCGCAGTCGCACTGGCTGTGGTCGGTCTGGTGATCGGCTACACGAGCGTTGTGCTCACGCAAGAAGAGGCCTTTGCTGCATCGCGCAGCTGCCCCAATACCTGCAAGGGCGACGACTGCAAGAAGACCTGCACCGGAGAAGACTGTGCCCATGATTGTCCTGGCTGCAAAAAGCAGGAGCCCACTTCGTAAACATGTCCCACGCACTTTTCTACCGTGAACGGTCATTCTGGATCGCCTGCTTGGGCGCGCTTGTTGCGTTGGGAACGGTGTTCCTTTGGCAACTTGGAGTGCTCCCTGTGTGGAGCCCAACACGTATGCCGCCTGAAACGAGTGAGTACATGTTCGCCGCAGTCTTGCTGCTCCTGTTAAGCGTAAGTGCAGGGCTATATATGTGGCACCGCGAGCATAAGAGCTGCCCGATCGGCACGGGCAAGGCGAGTGGGATTGCAGGGATCGTAGGAGCAATTGCCCTTATTTGCCCAGCATGCACGGTGATTCCGATCACTCTGCTTGGCGCGAGCGTGAGCCTGAGTGTACTCGGACCGTTCATGCCGCTCCTGCGCATTGTGGCGCTGCTCATTGCAACAGTCACACTCGTCCTGCTGTGGCCTCGCAAGCATCACCACGCCTAGCACTATGCCAATGACCGATACGCAACGGATGCTCTGGATCGACGTTGCGCGAACGGTAGCGATCCTCCTCATGGTGCTCTACCACCTCGTATTCGATCTACAGTACTGGTACGGCTGGTCGATCGATGTGACACAGGGGACGTGGTTTTTGGTTGGCCGCAGTGCGGCAGTACTTTTTCTGATACTGGTAGGTGTGAGCTTTGTAGTATCTGCACGCAGGCGAACGCCGCGACAAATCCAGTGGCGCGCGTTCCAGCGCAGCGCGGTAATCCTGTCGTGGGCTGTAGCAATTACCGTTGCAACGTATGGAGTGGATAGCGATACATATATCCGATTCGGCATCCTGCACTGCATTGGCGTGAGTATTTTGCTGCTACTGCCGCTGTATCGGCTCGGTATGTGGAACATGTCTCTTGGCATTCTTTGGCTTGCAGGAACACCTCTGTTTATGGGCACGGCGAACAATGAATTCTTGCTGCCCCTTGGCCGTATACCACTCGGATTCGTCACCTTGGATTACTATCCTCTCTTCCCGTGGGCAGGGCTTGTTGTGCTCGGCGCCGGCCTGGGGGCGCTACTCCTCAATTTCCATAAACCAATACAACGCAGCCCTCACGCCTTGGTACATATACTCACATTCCCCGGTCGACATGCACTGGCTATCTACCTAGTGCATCAGCCAGTACTCCTCGGGTTCCTATGGCTGCTCCACCGGTAGGAGTGGTTACTTGGCACGAGACACGCCTGGCAAGTCGCAAATGATCGTGGATGGGCGAACCACATGCATCGGTTCCTGCCCAGCCTTCCACTCCCGAATAGACGTGAAGCAATCCTCGTACATGTTCCGCATGCTTTCCTCGGCATAAAAAGCAATGTGCGGCGTGGTGATAGCATTGGGGTGTGTGATGAGCGCTTCATTCTCTTGAAAGTTTCGCTCATGCTCCAGCACATCCAGGAGTGCGTAGCGCACTTTTCCGCTTTGCAATGCAGAAAGTAGTGCTGCGGAATCAATGAGTTCTCCACGTGCTGTATTCACAATAACCACACCGTCTTTCATCTTCTCGAATGCGGCAGCGTTTAGAAGGTGATTGGTTTGCGGCGTAGCCGGGAGGTGCAACGTCAGTACATCACTACGCGAGAGAAGCGTGTCCAGGTCGACGTATTCCACATTGCACTGCTCAATAATCTCGATGTTTCGACATCGATCAACAGCGACCACATGCATACCAAAGCCATGGGCAATACAGGCAACAACCGCACCAATACGTCCTGTACCCACAATACCCATCACTTTACCGTTGAGCGACATACCGCGCAGACCGTGGTAATCGAATACACCGCTCTGCACGCGCGCATCTGCCTCTGGGATATGTCGCAACGTGCTCAGGAGCAAGGCAAATACATGTTCGGCAATCACAAAGGAGCCGTAATCGGGCACGTTACATACGGTAATCCCCTGCTCCTCGCAGGTTGGCATATGCACGTGATTGTACCCAACGGATCGGGTGCAGAGGAGTTTGAGTTTCGGCAGACGCTGCAAAACTTCCCGAGTGAATTGTGTGTAGATGAAGCATGAAACAACTGCAGCGTCTTTACATGCATCTACCAATGCATCTTCACTGAGCACTTCCGAATGAATGATCGACTCTGGGAATGCTGTGCGAATACGTTGCGTGTCTTCGGCATCGACTTCGAGAAAAACAACGGAAGATGGCATGCCTGTAGTGTAGAACGACTCGCTGTGGGAAAAAGGGGAAATTCCCAAGGAGGACGATCGATCACCACGAAGGTGTACGCATGGAAAATGGCTTTAAATAGAGGAAAAACTGGGTAAAAGACGTTTGTATTGCGCCACGTATTTCGCTACACTATGCGGGATGTCGTTTACCGTACGGCGAATTCGGGAGGAACGCCCTCCACGAAAATGGCCCCTGAAACCAGTCTTCATTGCGCTGATTGGTATTGGCGGATCATTGTTGCAGCTCTTCTCTCGTGAGAAGGAGCGCTTGGACGAGAAACATGCAGCAAACGCTCGTGCGATGCTGCTGAAAAAATTCCTGCTGGTGCTCATTGCCGTGCTCTGCGCCCTGCTCCTGATTGCAGGAACGGTAAAGGCGCTTACGGGCGTGCAGCTCCTCAGCTTGCAAACTGTCACAAAGCTGGCTGGTACGCCTCCACCAAGCGACGCGAACGGTTTTACCAACCTGCTGCTGCTGGGCCAAGGTGACGCGGGGCACGATGGAGTGAACCTGACCGATACCATCATGGTTGCAAGCTTCGATCCAAAGGACACGAAAAGCGTCGTACTCCTCTCCATCCCTCGCGATACATACCTCCTCTCCACAGAGAAGATGGGCGCAGGAAGAGTGAACACAATGTATCGTGACTACAGTTCCTTTTTGCGATTCCAACAAGGCATGGATGAGGAGGCAGCAACGCAGGAAGCCATGAAGGAGCTCGCCGCAGAGATTGGCCGAAAAGTCGGCCTGGAAATCCACCACACGGTGAAGGTGGATTTTGATGGATTCGTACGGGCAGTGGATGTGATCGAAGGCATTGATGTCACAGTGCCGGAAACTATTGTGGATACGGAATACCCCAATGAAAATTACGGGTACGAAACATTCCGACTGGAAGCCGGATTGCAGCATTTGGACGGCGCGACGGCATTGAAGTACGCCCGCAGTCGCCACTCCACGAGTGACTTCGATCGCTCCGCACGCCAGCAACAAATACTGCAGGCAATGGGCGACAAAGCGAGGGAAATGGGTATCGCTTCCAATCCACAGCGCATCATTGAATTGCTGAATATTCTCTCGGAGAACATGGCCACCACCATGAGTTTGGGCGAACTAGTGGGTATGGCAGATATCGCACAAGAGATCGATCGATCGAAGATCGTTACCATGCAGCTCAATGATCGCAATGGCCTCTATGGAGGTTTTGTTGATCCAGGTGGCTTCCTCTACACGCCACCTCGTGATCAGTTTGGCGGTGCATCGGTACTCCTCCCAGTTTCCATCCCCGAATTCCCAGTAACGTGGAAGCAGATTACCTCCCTGGGCGAGCTGCTCTTTAGGCAGCGTGACTTGTACTTGGCAAACACACGGTTCGCGATCCTCAACTCCGATGCACGAAGCGGCAGCGCAGGGCTGCTCGCATCGGAACTGTTCCGCTACGGGTTCGACGTACCGATCATAGAGAATGCACCGGGCGAGAAGCGCGCGGCTTCGTTCCTCGCTCCGCTCACCGAAGCAGAAATTCCACTTGCAGAAGCATTTTCCGCATTGCTTGATATCCCGCTTGGACCACTACCAGAAGGCCTTACAGAAGATCTGCGCGCACCGATCGTAATCGTGCTGGGTGCCGATTATCGCTACTCGCCATTGCAGGATCTCGTTCCCGCTGCACAATGACTCCACGCGAAATCGTCGCGAAGGCATGGACAATCACCAAGACGGTGCCGATGCTCCGGCGATGGGGATTTGCAAAATCGTTTTTGGAAACAATGCTCAACGCGAAGTTGCTCATTTATCAGACGTGGTTTGCGTACTCGTACTTCATCCTCAAGGAGCCGATTGGCTTCTTTACTATGGAAGAAGTTTTGCTGGAGCACCTACCGAAATGGCTCGCCATTACGATCATTGTGCTTTTGCTTCTGCTCGTAGCAATCGAGCTGATTTTCCCGCATTTCGCCAAAGGTGCCATTATTGGGCTTGCAGCAAAAGAGTATAAAAAGGAGGAGGTGAAGGGCGGTCTCGTGCTCGCTCTCTACAACTTTTTCCCACTCTTCGCGCTGCACGAAATGCTCGTATTCAGCGGTACAACAACCACCATTACCTGGGCCTCGCTCTCACTGCGCTACGGTGGTGCAGCAGCCATGCTGGGAGTCATTATCATTGGTGTGCTCTGGCTGGCATCGCATGTATTGGAGTTCTTCTGGATGTTTGCGGAAGAGGCCGTGGTGGTGCGAAAGGTGGGTGTGGGCAAATCGATCAAACGTAGCTTTAAGTTGGTCGTGAGCTACTTGGGGCATGTGGTATTCCTGCTACTTCTGCTGTTCTTTATCAGCTTACGCATCCTCGCCAACATCTTGATGGTTGTGCTCATCCCCGGTGTGGTGATGGGTGTGGGGTTCCTGCTCACCACATTCCTGCCACCGGCAGTGAGCTACGGCCTTGGCGCGCTGCTTGGCATGGTGATCATCTTCTTCGCGAGCTACTTCTTCGCATACCTAGAAGTGTTCCGCCAAACCGTGTGGACCATTACCTATATCGAACTGAGTAAGCAGCGAGAATTGGATGTTATTGAGAAGCCTGACGATGAAGATGACGACGATGACGGTCACTAAAAAAATCACTGTTGACTGTGAACGATCGTCCACCTAGTATGGTGGACGATTGTCCCCCCTGCATCCATGTCACTCACACCGCATCAGCGCACGGTACTCAACTACATTGTCGAGTTTCAGCGGAAGCGAGGCTATTCGCCTTCACTCGCGGATCTCGCACTCGCCTTCGGCGTGAACAGCAAGAACGCGATTGCGAAAGTAGTGAATGCACTCGTGCGCGAGCGACACATTGAGAAGGATCCCAAAGGTCGCATTAAGATCATTGAGCAGCCGCACGAAGAGCATCCGCAGCCAATGGTATTGCCGCTCTTTGGCCCTATTTCCGCAGGCTTCGCCGCGCCAGTGGAAGAGCAGGCAGAAGAGATGCTCGATCTGGAAGATTACATCGTCCCGCAGCGTGCGCGAGGCGCCATTTTCCTGCTCCGCGTGAAAGGCGACAGTATGATTGAAGCGGGCATTCAGGAAGGCGACCTAGTAATCGTAGAACGTGGCGCAGAGCCAAAAGTTGCAGATATCGTTGTAGGTGTACTCGATGGTGAATTCACGCTCAAGCGCCTCAAACGCGACAAGGGCAAGTACTACCTGCAGGCAGAGAACCCCGCATACCCCGACATGTATGCACTGGAAGAGTTGCAGGTTGCCGGAGTAGTACGTGGAGTGATCCGAAAGTACTAAACGCTTCCCCTTCCTTGGATGTTCGCACACGTCGACGCCGACGCGTTCTTCGCGTCCGTGCTGGTTCGTAAACGGCCACAGTTGCGCGGCAAGCCGTTACTCGCGCTGGGTATGGGCGGCAGCTGTGTGATTGCCGCAAGCTACGAAGCAAAAGCACTGGGAGTAAAAACAGGCATGCCTCTACGAGAAGCAAGAGCACTCGCACCACAGGCAATAGAAATGCAGTCAGACTTCGAAGAGGCGTGCGTTGCATCCAGAGAACTGGAGGCACTACTTTGCGATGTATGCCCGCGCATTGAGCGCGCATCGGTAGATGAATGGTATGCGGATCTGCGGCACTGCGTTGGCGGTGTGCCAGCGGATGGCAGCAGTTGGGCAAAAGCGGTGCAACTACGCGCAAAAACAGGCGTACACCTCACGGTATCTGTAGGCATTGCCCCCAGTAAGCTGCTCGCAAAAATGGCGAGTGAGTATCGCAAGCCAGCAGGCAGTACCATCATTGGGCAAGATGTTGCACTGGAGGCATTTCTGCACGATAGACCAGCAGCAGCGATCCCCGGCATTGGGAGAAAGCGCAATGTGCACGCAGAATCGCATGGGTGGCATACGGCTTGGGATATCGCGCAAGCGAATAGCGAGATGCTCAAGCAGGTACTGGGCGAACCGGGGCTGGATATGCAGGCAGAGCTCCTCGGCACTCCCCGATCAGGTGTTGCCGAATGCAGCGCTCCGCCCAAGTCCATTTCGCGCTGTCGCAGCTTTCGCACGACGCGCGACGCCACAATTGTGCATGCCCACGTGCTCACACATTTATCGCGCCTGGTACTCCGCATGCGCTTGCAGCACTTAAGCTGCACCGCGATCAGCGTGTGGATTCGCAACGCGAATATGCACCACGAAGGCGCAGATTGGCGCTTGCCGCAGGCACTCTGTACAGAAGAAGAGCTCCTCGCCTATGTGCGCTCCTGTACGGAGCGTTGCACAAGGAAAGAGCGCATGTTCACCCAAGCAGGACTCTCGCTGCACGGGCTTATTCCGCGTGCTCCGCGCCAGTACTCACTTTTCGAGAGTGTGCAGCAGACCGAGGAATCGGAGGCAATGCAACAGGCACTGGACCACGTGCGCGAGCAGTTCGGCCGCGGAAGCGTGGTACGTGCATCCGCCCTGCCGAGCGGCGCAGCCGCGAAGCGGCAGAGGCCAACCGTGTACGGGGCGATCGGGCAATGCCGATGAGGCATTCCTTGATGCTCTTCTCGTAGAGCGCGAGCATCTGGTCTGTGAGCACTTTGGGAGAAAAGGCCTCTGCCCGCTGCAGAGAAGTACTCGCGAGGCGCTTTGCGAGCGCTGCATCGTGGAGCACATCGTATATCGATGCAGCAATGCCCTCGATATCTTCGAGATCATGCAGGATGCCTGCATCTGCAACCACCTCTGGAATTGCACCAGCACGCACCGCAATAACCGGCAGACCGAATGCCATGGATTCCACAAGCACCATGCCCTGGCTCTCCATGGGGCTGCATGTCACAAACACATTGCCCACCTGCAACATGCCCGATTGCATCACCTGTTCGTGCTCAATGTATCCAGCGAAGACTACATGCTTCTGCAGGCCAAGTTGCGCAACAATACCCTCCAATCGTTCGCGATCGGGGCCGTCGCCAATGATGAAGAGCATTGCCTCCGCATCGCGCAGGTGCACCTTCGCAAACGCATGGAGAACGCGCTCAATAGCCTTCTCGCGCGAGAGGCGTCCCATATGCAGCACTACACGCTCACCAAGGCCATACTGCTTCTTAAGGGCTGCTATAGACGCTTTGGACGGGTGAGATTCGAGGCAGGAAGGCGGTACCGGATTGGGGAGGCACACGAGCGCCCTGTGGTACCCCGTACTCTGCAGCGCCTCAATGAGCATTTCGGACGGTGCAATGCGCGCATTGCAGTTCCTGTAAAACGCGAGGGAGTACCGGGTGGCAATCTTGGTGAGCACGTTGCGAACAGATGCCACGCTAGAAATGAACCCCAAGCACTCGGAATTCTTGGTGGTAAGCAGTAAATGATTGGTACCAATGAGGGGCTTCCGCAGAAGCCACGATGCGAGCAAGGCATCCAATGCAACGGTGAGCGTTGTATGGAAGTGAATGACATCGGGATTGAATGCGCGCAGCGCTTTGATGGATTTGGGGAAACCGATGAGCGGGCTCATGCGGAAATCCGGGTAGAGCAGCAGCGGTACAGAAGGCAGATGGAGAATACGCACACCGGGGCTCTGCCACTCCTGATACACGGTTTTCTTGGAAGGTGAAGGCATGATGATGAGCACTTCATGACCACGGCTTCCCAGCTCCTTGGCAAAGCTCGCAACCGATGTGGCCACTCCGTTTACTTGTGGGTAGAACGTGTCGGTAAAAAAGGCGATGCGCATAGAATTACGAAAGGGAGGAAAGCCGCTCAGTGATCTTTTTCAGCTTATCTTCGGCCTCTGCCAGCTTGGATTTTTGCTCTTCTATAAGAGCAGGAGGAGCTTTGGAAACGAATTGTTCGTTAGAGAGTTTGGCCTCGATACCTTGTACGAACTTGGAAAGATTCTCTTGTTCCTTGAGCAAACGTGCACGCTCTTTTTCGAAGTCTATGAGACCCTCAAGCGGCACGTGAATCTCAATGCCGGGCAGGAAGGCGCTTGCGGCCTGCTCGTGCTTCTTCGGCTTAGCTCCTACTGTGAGTTCGCCCACGCGAGCGAGGCGCTGAATATGCTCTGATTGGGATTGGATCAATTCAGCATGCTCAGCAGAATAGATAGCCACAGGAATCTCTTTGCCCGCCTCCAGTTCTTGATCCGCGCGGATGCTGCGGAGAGCTGTAATAACAGCGATGACAGTGGAAAGTTGTGCAGATTCCTTTGGGAACTGTGCATTGTCCTGTGGCCACGGCTGGCGCAAAAGCATATCTGCGTCGGCGTGCTTGAACTGCTTCCACAGCTCCTCCGTTACGAATGGACAGTACGGATGCAGCAATACGAGGATGCGGCGGATAGATTGCACAAGAAGCTCAGGATTTGCTTCGCCTTTGCTCAGTTCGAGGTACCAGTCACAGAAGTAATCCCACACAAAAGCATAGATACGCTCCCCCACTTCGCTCAATCGGGAAGCTTCGAGTCCGCTCGTTACGTCATCACGCAACAGTGAGAGCTCGTGGCACAGTGCTTTATCGGCAAGGCTCTTTGGAGCCACGGCCTCCTGGGGAACGTTCGCAGGATCCACTTCCGCCTTCTCGCACTGCAGCAGTACGAAGCGCGAAGCGTTCCACAGCTTGTTGATGAAGTTACGGTAGCCTGCGATCTTCTCTTCGAAGAGCTTGCTATCCGCACCGGGGCTCTGGCCCACGATCATGCTCAGGCGCAGCGCATCAGCACCGTACTTGGGGATGATATCGAGCGGATCGATCATGGTTTTCGGATCGCTCTTGCTCATCTTCTTACCGTCGCGCGTGCGCACAAGACCGTGCAGATATACCGTCTTAAACGGGATCTGCCCTGTGGCATACGTGGTCATCAGGATCATGCGCGCCACCCAGAAGAACAGGATGTCGTACCCTGTCTCCATCACGGTTGTTGGGTGGAACTTCTTGTAATCCGCACTGCCGCTTAGCAAATCTTGAAGGGACAGGCTGAAATCCTCAGTGAGCTTTTTATCGATCAATGTGCTCCACGTCCAAAGGCCGGAGCTGAACCACGTATCAAGCGTATCGCTGTCTTGCTCCCAACCCGCACCTTTAGGCGGCTGTGCACCAACGCATGTTTCCTCGCCCTTGTACCACACAGGCACGCGGTGGCCCCACCAGATCTGGCGGGAGATACACCAGTCGCGCAGATTATCGATCCAGTGGAAGTACGTCTTGTTGAATCGCTCCGGGATAATCGTAATGTCCCCGTGGTGCACCACGTCGTGCA
This sequence comes from Candidatus Peribacterales bacterium, assembly GCA_020058765.1. Classification (GTDB taxonomy): domain Bacteria; phylum Patescibacteriota; class Gracilibacteria; order Peribacterales; family Peribacteraceae; genus JAGVDM01. The sequence goes on from JAGVDM010000006.1 coordinate 113,703, forward strand.
TCACTTCTTTCAGGCTCATCTTTTGGCCTTTCCATTCCACTACAGGCTTGTTTACATCAATGAACCACTGCAATTTGATCTGCGGCTCAATGGTGCCACCGCCGCGCTGATTCACAGCTTTGTTATGCACGTAGTTCTCCTCGGTCTTCACGAGCAAACCCTTTGCCGCAAGCTTCTCCACAATGAGCGGCCGCGCCTTTTCGATGTGCTGGCCGGCGAATTCACCAGCAATAGGCAGTAACTTCCCGTCGTAGTCGATCACCTGTTCCTTCTCCAAACCATGGCGCTCAGCAATATCGAAGTCCGCGTTGTCATGCCACGGAGTAATCGTCATCACGCCTGTGCCAAATGCGGGATCGACAGCTGTATCTTTGATGACGGTTGCACGCACGGGACCGTTAATCCACTCCGCATCGAACGTATCGCCATGCTTGTACTTGGCGTAGCGTTCATCCTCCGGATGCATGACCACGTACTTGTCGCCGAATTTGGTCTCGGGGCGTGATGTGCCAATTTGGAACGGCCCGTACTGGAATGTGTAGAACGGTACTGTTTCCTCTTTCCATTCAATTTCATCGTCAGACACGGTGGTCTGCAATTTGGGATCCCAGTTCACAATGCGGTGCCCACGGTAGATAAGGCCATCTGCATACATCTTCGCGAATACTTCGTTCACCAAGCGATTGAGCGCCGGCTCGAATGTGTACGCTTCGCGGCTCCAATCGCAGGAGCTACCCATTTTGCGTACTTGGCTGCGGATGGTGTCTTGGCTCTTCTCCACAAAGTCTGCGATCTTCGCAATGAGCGCCTCGCGACCGAGCTCTTTGCGAGGATCCTTCATTCCCTCGTCCTTCAATTTCTTGATCACCACGTTCTCGGTAGCGATCGCTGCGTGATCTGTACCAGGAACCCAAAGCGCCTCCTTGCCCTGCATGCGCGCAAAACGGATGAAGATGTCCTCTAGTGCGAGCATAACCGCATGACCAAGATGCAGCTGCCCCGTGGCATTGGGCGGCGGCATGCTGATGGTAAATGGCTCTTTGGTACTTGTGTTATCGGCGATAAAGGCACCGCTCTTCTCCCACATCGCATAGATGTCGTCTTCGGTTGCCTTGGGATCGTAGGCTTTGTCGAGCATTTGTGCCCCCAGCCTAGCGAAAAACGTGGCGCAGTGCACACCGAAGAGTGGGCAAATCCACATAAAAAAACAGCCGCCCGCAAGGGGCGGCAGTAGATGGATGAAAGAGCGAACGCTTTTCGATTCGAAAATCGAAGCGGCATAGTTGTAAGGGATGGTACAAATCCTTGCAAGTTTTTCTTGAGAAAAACGTCTCTACGGATAGAATATCAACCTATGAGAATACTCCCCGATCAGAATATCCGGCAGTCTGAGAATCGCCTTATTCAGATGGGTCAGATCATCGATAATTTTAAGCAGCTCGCCTCAGACAATATCAATAAGCCCAAACAAGCCTTTAAGGAAGGGAATGCTGTTGGCGGAGCTCTTGGAGGTGTTGTGAGCGTATGGGATGTTGCAACACGCAGTGGAGATGCACTCGTTCAAGGTATTGCTGGAAAAGAAATTACTGATGCGAATGTCGTTGGAGATATAAAAAATGTTGTCACCAGCACAGCGGGGGCAGTAAAAGAAATCGTCACATTGCACCCTATACGAGCTGGGAAACAGATCATCAGTGGTGTTTCCAGTGCATTCCAGGCACCTCAGAGCGCCATTACGCAACTCGGGAGAGCTGCAACAGGCACAGACTATAATACTGCTGCGTAATGCAGCTGGGAGCTGTACCGAGTACCGGTTTCGAACTGAATACGCCCGAGGTTGTTGCCGTGGGCGTGAACCTTGTTGCGATTGCCGCAGTAGTTGGTCTGACCTACCTCGGGCTCAAAGCGGTGCTTACGGGGAAGAATCCGCTCAAGAGTTAAGACTCGACTGTCATTTCCATAGCAGGGACGACATCCGAAAGCGCGCTGCCATGTGTTTGCGGGGCGATACGTACGATGTTGAACATCTGCACGGTCACGAAGACGACGTAGAGCGCAAACAGCACGAGGCCTTCTTTGCGCGAGAGGCTCGCTTTGGTACGAGCAAACAGGAAGAATAGCGTGAGGCCAATACCCATCAGGAGGAACGTAGGAATGAACTCACTGCTCTCCAGCTCAAACCGACCGTTTGTGATCGCGAGCATGCCCATGAGAGGCGTGTTTGCCGCAGCAGAACCAAGATAATCGCCAAAGGCGATATCTTTGTGCTTAGAGAGCACGCCACGCACAGCAATCACTAGCTCCGGAATGTTTGTCCCGATAGCCAAGAGCATGAGACCCACGAAGGACGGTGGCACACCAAGCAAACGCGAGAAAAACACCGCTTCATCTACAAGAATCTTGCCGGCAATAAAAATGACAATAGCGCCAAAGGCGATCTTCGTTACATCCAGCGCCGTCGCTCGACGGTGAGTAGTGAGCTCGGTGCCCACACGCCGAATAGCATCTTTCGCGACTGCTTCCGACGAGCGCTTCTTCTTGATGAAGAAGATGAGCGCCGCGTAGAGCAAAAGCATCACAATGCCTTCGCTTGGCCGTAGGGAACCGTCTATGCACAGAAAGCACGGTACCAATACAACACAGAGGAGAATGGCAAGGCTGCGTGGCCGAAGCGCTGTCGTCGTTTCTACACCGTTCCCTACGATTGCGAGTAAAGGAATGATGAGGAAGAAAATAACCAGAGAAGCGCCTGCCAAGTTCCCTGCGGAAACCTGCGGCACACCTTGAATAGTGGAGTTGAATGCCACAGACATTTCTCCAATCGATGTAAGGAAGCCGAGTACGAAGAAGGCCACGGCAAACCCCGGCCGCTCATACCGCTTTGCCACACGATCTGTAGCATTCACGAGCATGCCCGAAAGCATCCAGATCACTGCAGTTGCCAGCAGGAAGAGCGCAAGATGGAGAAAAATTGTCATGTGTATTTGTAATATATTATACAACATTTTTTGATATAAAACCAGTAACCGAATTGCACGTACGCAGTACACTCAATACGCCCTTCCGCAGAAGGAACTACGAGGAAAACATGCCTCAGACACCGCAAGCGATCTACTGCATCGGCGACAGTCACGTAAGTTTTTTTTCGGGGAAAGATACAATTGCCGCACATTGGCCCAAGCGAAGTCGTGGGAGGTTATCGTGTTTCCGAACGTTCCACATCGGCCCAGTACTCGCCTATAACCTATCGCGATTAGGGACAAAAACACGAGGGCGAGAAAAGCTCTTCGCAATACTTGAAAACGTAGTGCCACCCAGCAGCCGGGTGCTCTTATGTTTTGGGGAAATCGACTGCCGTGCACACGTAGTCAAAAGAGCCATGGCAGAAGCACTGCCAATTGATTGCATCGTACAACGATGTCTCGATGCGTATTTTTCAGTGGTATGCGAAATACAACGGATGGGCTTTGATGTGATCGTATACAATGTCATGCCTACTCGAACAAATGCGGCAATCAGTGAAAAACCGGACGAATACCCATCAGTAGGCGCTTGGGAAGAACGAAATGCTGCAACAACAGTATTCAATGCAGAGACACAAAAAAGATGTAAGACGCTCGGAATACAATTCTTAGAAAATTATCCTCACCTCGTAGGTGCTGACGGAAAAATGAACGAAAAGCAGTTTTTCGACAGTATTCACGTATCCCAATATGCGATGCCCTTTACGCTGCAGAAGCTCAATGAGCTCTATCCGGAAGATGGCTACGCCAATGTAGTTGTACAGCCACTTTCATGCGGCGAAAAAGCTATTGATGGCACGATAAACCTCATCCGTCGGTGCATACGACATGGACGCAGATAATATGACTTTATTCGTAATTTATGTTATAATATCTAATAACTATTATGCCAAAAACACGCACTGCATTCCGGGGAATTGAGCGGCTTACTGAGCTCTCATACAGCACGATGCTGACGCTATGGCTCACGCAGGCAGTGGTATTCGCTGTAGTCTATTTCGCGCTGACGGTATTCGTGCCGCAGCATGGACCATCGCAACTGCTTACAGATCCCACACTGCTCTCCATGTTCGGAGACAGCCTGTATTACAGCATCACTACTGCTACAACTGTAGGATACGGAGACATTACACCCCAGGGATTTTCAAAATTCGTCGCCAGCCTGCAAAGCATCGTTGCGCTCTTCCTTTGGGCACTGTTCGTGACGAAGCTCGTATCGCATCGGCAGGATATCGCCCTGAAAGAAGTACACCGTATCAGTTATGAAGAGGTATTCCATAATCTGCACGAGGGGCTGTTTATTATGCGCAAAGACTTCGATCGCATCATGCGTCGCGTACGCGACCAGAAGGAACTGCATGCCGACGACTGGCTCGATTTGATTACTGCATATCGCCAAGGTCAGAGCATTTTGCAGGAGATCCCGGACTTCTACGGCAGTGCGGAAAATCGCCTCTATACGCTCGACGAGCGCCGCGAGCAGCTGCTCCATGAAGCGGTACACCGCACATTGCGTCGTTTGGATGACATGCTCACCACATTGAGCGAATGTGAGATCAACTGGCTCTCCCACGAGAGCAATATGGCCGAGTTGAAGAATTTACTGGATGTGATTGGAGCAGTGATGCCACGCTGGCGGGACAGCTCTCCGTACGAAGGCAGTGCATTCGAGGATATCATTCGTCTCCACGAGGACATTCACGCCAAACTGGCGCAGGTGCCTTTGGAGCAACCCGCGCCAGAGAAAGAAGCCAACTAAGATTACCGGCGAGGACCGCCACGGAACGGCGGGCGACCGCCACCTCCTCCCCCGCGTGGGCCACCGAAGCTTGGGCGTTCCACGTAGCCTTCTGGCTTTTCCTGCATCTGCTTCAAGGACATACGTGTCTTGCCGTCGACGGGATCGTACTCAACGCACTTCGCCTTCACTTCGTCACCCATCTTGAGCACATCTTCCACATTTTCCGTGCGTGACCACTGCAGCTCGGAAATATGGATCATGGCGTCTTTGCCCTTCAGGAACTCCACGATGGCACCGACGCCATCGATGATACGGACGACTTTGCAGTCGTAGACCTTGCCAATTTCTGGCTTGGCCACGATGCCCTCAATCCATTCGCGTGCCTTGATCATGCTATCGCCATCCTTGGCAGTCACGAATACGAGGCCGCTATCTTCGATGTCGATCTCGACATTGAGCTCCTTGGTGATCTTCTGAATGGTTTCACCACCCTTACCAATGACCAGACGAATGTCATCTGGATTGATAGTGATGGTCTCGATGCGAGGCGCACGAGGACTCAGTTCTTTGCGAGGCTCGGCAATCGTCTGCAGCATGGTTTCCATGATTTCCAGGCGGCCAACGCGTGCGCGCTCCAATGCTTCCACAAACACTTCGTCGGGTAGACCCTGTACTTTGATATCCATCTGAATGGCCGTGATCCCTTTCTTGGTGCCTGTGACTTTGAAGTCCATATCTCCACCGAAGTCTTCTTCGTCCTGCAGGTCCGAGAGAATGATGTACTTGCCCTTCTCTTCGTCGGACATGAGGCCCATGGCAATACCAGATACCGGATCGCTGATTGGAACTCCCGCAGCCATAAGACACAACGTAGATCCGCAAGTAGCAGCCATGGAAGAGGAGCCATTGCTTTCCAAGATCTCCGTTACCGTACGGATGGTGTAGGGGAACTCTTCTTCGGAAGGGAGAACTGGCTCAATTGCGCGCTGCGCAAGGTTTCCGTGTCCGATTTCGCGGTTACCCACGAACAACCTGTTGCTCGTTTCGCCTACGCTGAATGGAGGGAAGTTGTAGTGATGCATGTATCGCAGCTCTTTTTCGCCTTCCATGCCCTCCACAAGCTGCTTGTCTCCTGGGGAGCCCAATGTGCATGTGGTAAGGCCCTGTGTTTCTCCGCGCTGGAACAACGCGCTTCCGTGCACAATGTTCGGGAGAACGTCGATCATGGCACCGAGCGGACGAATTTCTTCGATCTTGCGGCTGCTCATGCGAATGCCTTCTTCCAAAATGAGACGGCGCACCTCACCCTTAATCACTTTATCCATCAACTTTCCTGCGTTTGCATAGAGCTCCGTGAGCTCAGCATTGCCATCGGCAGAACCGTACTTCTCTTCAAGCTTGGCAGCTGCACCCTCCATCAGTCCATTGAAGAATGCACGACGCTCAAGCTTTGGCATGGTGTCCTTGATCGCCTTGTTAATAGCGGGCAACGCATCCTTCGCCAAGTATTCCAGAGCCTCCTTATTGGCCTCAGGAACAGCTTCGAGTTCCACCTTTGGACGACCGAGTTCTTTTTGGATTCCCTCGAAGAAACTTGCGATCTTCTTCGCCCACTTCTTGCCGAATTCGATTGCACGAAGCATGTCTGCCTCAGGAATCTGATTGGCACCTGCTTCAATCATCACCACACGATCACCGGATACTGTGACAAACAAATCCAGATCGCTCTTTTTGAGAACTTCGACACTCGGATTCAGTACCAATTGCCCCTCGACCATACCGACGCGGACAGAGCCGAGTGTGCCCTCGGATGGAGCTGCAGAAAGCCCGACAGCAAGGTTGGCTGCATTCGCGGAAGCCACATCGTGCATGTTTTCGGAGTCATACGAGAGCACGGTGCAAAACACCTGAATATCGTTATGAAAGTTCTTAGGGAATGTAGGACGCAAGCCGCGATCTACGATACGACCCATAAGAACGAAATCATCACCGGGGCGACCTTCGCGCTTGCGGTAACGACCTCCGGAAATACGACCTCCGGCATAGTATTTTTCCTGATACACCACTTGCAGTGGCAAAAAATCGACGCCGCTGCGGGCGCTAGCGCTGAGCGTAACGTTGCTCATGCAAACAGTGTCGCCCATCTGACACAGCACCGTAGCGCTGGTCTGATTGGCGAGCATGCCGGTTTTGACCGTCATAGACTGGTCACCGAGCTCAAGCGTGTACTCCTTTTGTGGAGCGAACGCGTTCTGTGAATTGGACATACGGAAGAGAGGAAAACAGATAATTCTGCCCCTTCCTCCATCGGATTCCGAACGCACCCTATTGCGGGTGGATTCACATGCGAGACCCGGCAAGCGGAACTCAAACGTAAACCCAGGGCAAGAGATGCGGGAGCGGTGGGGGAAGGAACTGCGCGAATTCTACGCCCGCAGCAGGAACAAAGAAAGCCCCTTCCCTGCGAAAATGCAAGGAAGGGGCGAGAAAGTACCCAGCGGGCAAATACCTAGACTGCAGTCGTCTCGGGAAGCTTTTCCCTACTCCATGGATCGTACTTCCAGTGTGTCGGATACTCGGATCCTTCAAGATAGTATCCACGCGCACCGTCGCTGATGCATTCAAGCAAAACCGTTTCGGCATTCTGATCCCAAGGACCTTCGGACACGTAGTAACAGAACCGGCGTGACCGAAAACAATAATCGAGCTCGGCGAGGAAATGGCCCGTAACCGGGTGATAGGTCATTCCACATCCTATCTCCAATGTTGCGACGTGATAGCCGCGAGAGAACGTAGCAGCCATGATTGGCCCTTTGCTGAGAAAGATCAATTGCATTCGCATACAGCGAACGGCTCCGCAAACAAGAAGCAGAGCGGACTACTGACCAGATTCGATCGGCAAACCGCTCCGCTCTAGGCGGAGCGGCGCCATGCGCCCTCACGATGTGCCGCAGGTACTGCAACACTCTCTTTCTGTTCTTCGTACGCAGGTGGTAATTCGCCATCCACCATTGGGATGGGAATGCTGGCATACACCACAGTGCGCTGCGGATCGTGATAATCATGCGTGGATTCAAACCGGAACCCAGACGCGTAATGGGTTTCCGGGGATTGCAGCAGTGCAATCACCTTTGCGCGCACATCGGCTGGCGCGCCGTAGGAGGAGAGGAGATGCTCCACATCGCTCTGTATGCGTTCCGCATCTGTGCGGAAACGTTTGTACTGATTGCCGTGCGAGCAGAACGCGGCCAGTGATGATGCAGGTGTATTCATGTACTGGTACAACAGTACACACTGCACACGCAGAAATCAAGAGAAATACGAAAAATTACTTGGAACGAAGTTTTTTGAGGAAATATGCGAATCCCCCGCTGCCGAATTGCAGCTGGCGGGAACCTCGTGTGACCTTACTGATGCTAATACCGAGCTTTTTGGCGATATCGCGTTGCGGTACACCCGCGTGCAGCGACTGCACCAACTGCCATCGTTCAGCAAGACTCTCGAGCTCTTGCGGCGTGAGAATATCTGTAAGGAGCTTCTCTGCATCGCTTTCCGTTTTCACCGAAGCAAACAGGCGGTACAAATCGCGCAGATGTGCCGCAGAAACGGAAGATCGAAGAACCATCCACGACAGTATACAGTGCGCGAGGCACTGCGATCACTCGACCGAAAACACGGAAGGCCGCGAAGTACTACTTCTTGAGCTTGTTCGTTTCCAGCACTTGCTGGTAGCTCTCTGCGTCATTCATACGCAAGTAGTTGAGCAACGTACGGCGGCGAGCCACTTTGCCAAGCAGACCCCGGCGAGCGGAGTGGTCCTTCTCATGTTCCTGCAAATGCTTGGTAAGCATGCCGATTTCCTTCGTCAGAATCGCGATCTGAACCTCGGGGGAGCCCGTGTCCTTATCGTGTCTGCGGTGCTTCTTGATCAGAGTCTTCTTCGTAGTACCCTTGAGAGACATGATGGTTGAGGGGGGAGGAAATGTGCGATGAGAACCAGTGCCCCTTCCACCAAGAGCACCGTCCTGCGCATTGCGCGCACAGGAGCTAATTCTACGAATAGCGAAGTTCTGCGCAAGTCTTTGAGTAAGTTTCCACGTGAAACAGAATAGGAGGCTCGCAAAATGGGTAGACAGTCGTTCACCCTGTGCTAGCATGCGGACATGCAGGAAATGCTTTCGTTCGCGGTTGGCATGGTTCTGGGTCTCGTGGCCGGTGGAGCCGTTGCGTTCTGGTTTGCTCGCAAGGGGCAGCAGGAAGCCTCCTCTCTTGTGGAAGCCCTTTCTGCCAGAGTGGTGCAACAGCAAACCGCACAGATTTTGGAATTAGCGGAAACGAAACTCACCGGAAAGAAAGAAGCGATCGATGGGACATTGAAAAACATGAAAGACGATCTGAATAAAGTGGAACAACTCATGCATCAACTTGGCAAAGGCCATACAGAAACGAATACGCGCCTCGGCGAAGCTGCCAAAGTAATTGGCGAATTGCGAGACACGGCAGGCGGCCTAAAGAACGCACTGGCAAGCAACAGCAGCCGCGGGCAATGGGGGGAACGTATGGCAGAAGACGTACTGCGCCTGGCTGGAATGGTGGAAGGCATCAACTACATCAAACAGACGAAGTTGCAGGACAGTGGATCACGACCAGACTTCACGTTCATTCTGCCGCAGAAACTCACACTGAACATGGATGTGAAATTTCCGTTCAGTAACTATCAGTACTACGTAGACGCTACAACAGACACTGAGCGAGAGAAGTACAAGAAGGAGTTCCTGAAAGACGTGCGCCTACGCATTAAGGAATTACAGACCAGGAGCTACGTAAATCCAGAAGAGAACACCATGGACTACGTGCTGCTCTTTATTCCAAACGAGCAGATATTCTCGTTCATTAACGAAGTGGGTCGCGACATCGTCGATGAAGCCATGCAGAGCAAAACGATTCTCTGCTCCCCATTGAGCCTATACGCAATCCTTGCCGTGGTGCGGCAGTCGATCGATAACTTCCGCATGGAGAGCAAATCGCGCGAAATGCTCTCACTGTTCGGCAAGTTCAAAGAGCAATGGGAGAAGTTTAAAGAGCAAATGGAAACCGTGAAGTCACGATTCGATACGGTGCAACGCGGATATGATGAGCTCATTGGCGCACGCACCAAACAGCTGGATAGACCTCTCGAAAAAATCGATGAGTTGCGTGTAGAGGGTGGTATACCAATTGCATCGATTGATGATGTAATTGAGAAAGCAACGAAAAAACAAATCGCTTCGTCCGTCACACGCTAGAATCAGCGCCGTGACGAGTATTGATCCGATCTTCGGGAACTTAAACGAGCCGCAGCGCCAAGCCGTAGAGCGTGCAAAAGGCCCTACGCTGATTTTGGCCGGCGCAGGCAGCGGCAAAACCCGTGCACTCACGCACCGCATTGCATACCTGATCCAACAAGGCGTACCGCCATGGCAGATTCTGGCAGTCACGTTTACGAACAAAGCTGCGAGTGAAATGAAAGAGCGTATTCGCACGCTCTTGCGGATCACCGAACCCGAGACAGCCAACCCGTGGAGTTTTGGATCAGGCCAGCTCCCGACCATGGGAACATTCCACTCCATTTGCGCCAAGATCCTGCGTCGCGACATCGAGAAACTCGGGCGCGATCGATCGTTTGTCATCTACGACAGCGACGACCAGCAGCGCCTCATGAAGGAAGTGCTCAAGGAATTGGGGATCGACGAAAAGGAAATGAAGCCAAAGGCGGCACTCGGATACGTGGGACGCTTTAAGTGCGAAGCCATCACGCCCAAAGAAGCAGTGGCACAGGCAACGAGTGATCGCATGCAAACGGTTGCGCAGGCATTCCAGAAGTATCAAGGCGCGCTCAGAGAAGCCAACGCACTCGATTTCGATGACATCATTCTGGAAACAGTGCGCCTCTTCCATGAGTGCCCAGATGTGCTCGATCGTTACCAGGAAACATGGCAGTTCCTGAACGTCGATGAGTATCAGGACACAAACCATGCACAGTATCTGTTCATCACCATGTTGGCACAGAAATACCGCAACCTCTGCGCCATCGGCGATCCGGATCAGTCCATCTACGCATTTCGCGGAGCGGACATTCGCAATATTTTGGAATTCCGGAAGGAATACACAGACGCAGCCGAGATCAAGCTGGAGCAGAACTACCGTTCCACACAATTAATTCTTACGGCGGCCGACAGCGTGATTGCCCTAAACCCCAATCGCCCAGAGAAGAAGATGTGGACGCAGCGCACAGAGGGGCCAAAGGTTCTCGTGCATGAACTGCGTGACGAACGCGCCGAATCGCACGAGGCAATCCGCATTGCCGAACTGAAGAGATCCGAAGGTGTGGCATTTAGCGATCAAGCGATCCTGTACCGTACGAACGCACAATCTCGCCTGTTCGAAGAGGCCTGCATGCGTGCGGGCATCCCCTACCGCATTGTTGGCGGCGTGAAGTTCTACGCACGCAGAGAAGTGAAAGACGTACTCGCGTATTTGCATGCAATCCTGAACCCCAATGATACTGTCGCGTTGCTGCGCATTATTAATGTGCCTTCGCGCAAGATCGGCCTAACGACCATTAGCAGACTGCAAGCATACGCGAGCGAACATGGCCTCAGCTTCTGGGAAACGCTCAAGCAAGCACAGGAAATACCCGATCTCGGCGATGCCGTCATACGGCGCATCAGCGAATTCACAGCGCGCATTGAGCACTACCGTACCAAAGTCGATGAGGTCGTCGTCTCACATCTCATTCTCGATCTTCTGCATTCCATAGGCATGGAGAAGTGGCTCCGCGACGACAGCGAAGAGGGGGAAACACGATGGGAAAACGTGCAAGAGCTCGTGACTGTGTCGCACAAATACGACTCACTGGAACCGCGTGTATCCCTCACAAGCTTCCTGGAAGAAGTGGCGCTCGTATCCGAGGTGGACGCTCTCACAGAGGAAGGAGGTGATGCGCTCACGCTCATGACACTGCACCTCTGCAAAGGATTGGAATTTGAACATGTGATTATTGGTGGGTGCGAGGAAGGTGTATTCCCCCATACCAATGCGTTGCTGGATAAGGCACAGCTCGAAGAGGAATGCCGATTGATGTACGTAGGAATGACGCGCGCAAAAACGCACCTCACACTGCTGCATGCACGCACTCGCAGCCAATGGGGTGATGTGCAGAACAATGCCCCGAGCCGGTTTTTGGATGAACTGCCCGAGAGCGTGATTGAACGACGAAGCGATGATGTGTTGAGCGCGTTCGCTTGGGCATCCAGCGCAGGTGAGCGCAAAGCCCGTGTGGGGCTACAGCCGTTCCGGCAAGGGCAGAGCGACATGCCAGACCCGGACTTCAATCAAGAAATCGATTTCGACGAAAGCAATCAAGATGCAATCGCCGAAGGAACACGTATTCGGCACCCATCGTTCGGCGCGGGAACTGTGCTTTCACGACGCGGAGATGTGGCAACCATTCAGTTCGACTCTGGCGAACGCAAGACGTTCGCGCTGAGCATTGCTCCGCTCACGATACTTTAGAACTCAAAGCGTGTGCCGTTGGCCACAGGATCTTCGCCAGGCACCCAGTGGAATTGGTTGGTGCCGTCTGTCCAACGAACTGCACCGGATTGCTGCACACTTCCCGCTGCATTCAGGCTCAGCTGAATTGCGGCACTGGAGGCACCGCCCGGAACGGAAATATCACCGTACACGGTGACAATACGCGGCCGATCTTCGAATGTGCCAATGGCGACAGGAATGCCCGTACAGGTGATGTCATTACCAGACACCGTACAATTCGAATACTGATCTGTTGCATCCGCACCTATCTGTACATTCGAGACAGTGACTCCACCTGTGGCATTCAAGGTGAAGTGTAACTCTTCTAATGCAAGTTCGGCATTATTTGCTCCTTCTGCGTTGCGTCCTTCAAAGCGGAAGGAACCCATGCGCAAATGATTGCCCGCAATCAAGAAGTTTCGGTCACTCTCAGGATTGCTGACTTCTATCACGAGTGACTCTGCTGTTTCAAACGACGGGAATGTTTCGCTGGAAAAGGCTGATTGATTCTTATTGTTCCAAGCACCGTTGCCCTCCACGCCCATGCGTTGCACCTGCACTAATTCGCCGCCCTGCCCACCGCGGTCTTCACTCTTTATCACAGCACGCACATAGAAGGAGAATTCTGTACCCTTCGGGATCGTAAGATTCCCCCGCTTGATCGGTAAACGGTATTCGCTGTACGACCCCTGCTGCAGGGTATCGAGGAATGCACGACCGAGGAGTCGCGCATCCTCGTCGTACACCAACAGGGAATCTATAGAGGTGACTGAATTCAAGCGAATGACGAATGACGTGACATCCAGGGGTTGTGATTCACTAAACACAGAAGCACCGCCCAATACTGGTGATGTCTCTCCAAGGCCGAGGAAGCTCTGCCGAACGGTAGTGTCTTCATCGGGATCGAACTGATCAAGCTCCATTTCTTCCGTTCCTTCCTCAAGGAGACCAGTGGAAGATGTTTGAGAACCGCTACCAAGATCCGGCTGTTCTGGGTCAGGCTCCGGTTCTGGCTCCGGCTCGCGGTCAGGCAGGGCAATATTCCCCTGTTCTGCAGCGATCAATGCTGGCAATTCCCCGTCGCTTTGCGCAAGGAACCGAGTGACCAACCGCGCCATATCGCCGCGTGTGAGCGGCATATCTGGAGCGGGATCTTCTGGCAAATGCGTGCCGAGAGACTTGGCATTCTGCAAATACCGCTCATACCATGCGCCTTGTATTGAGGGTACCGGCTTGCCCATGACGATCTGAATAATCTTCAACGCCTCTACGTACTGCACCGTGCGCGCAGGCACGAATCTCCATTCGTCCTTTGGCACTTCGGGCTCCGCATTGCCCTCCACAATACCTAGAGCCTTTGCGCGGCACACGTAGGGTGCATACCACGCATTTACGAAGATATCTGGGAAACACGTAAGCTCGAATTCTACTTCTGGCGTCGTATCGGGCAGTAAACCCATCGCAATTTTCAAGAATTCCGCACGATTGAGGAGTGCATCGGGGCGGAATGTGCCGTCGGGATTCCCCTGCACAATCTTCTCTGTGGTGAGCACACTGACCGCGATCGCAGTAGAACGATCTTGCGGTGCATCGCTATAAGGTAAATTACTTGTGTCGTAGACGCGCGCGAATGCTGCTACAGGCAAGAGTGACGTGAGAGTGACGATGGCAAGGATACGACGCATAGTGGAGGCACTATACGCGCAAACCGCACTGCAGAGAACACTGCAGCACATCGATTTGTGAGAGCGCAAGGCTCAGGCGAGCAGCTGCATAAACCTCTCTCTCCCCAGCGATTGTACGTGTGCGGCACCAATCCGAATAGGAACAGCGATGCGCACCTCATTTCCGACATTCTTTTTGTCATTGCGCATAATGTCCCACAGTGCGCGCACATCGATATCGCGAGGAATATGCACGGGCATATCGAGTATTTCCAGTGCACGGAGAACACGCTGGCGATCGGGGAAATCGGAGAGTGCCATTTCACAGGACATACCAATACTCACCGCCTTGCCATGAGAAAGAGAAAATTGTGACAACGCTTCAAGCGCATGCCCCACAGTGTGACCGAAGTTCAACGTATGCCGCAGTTCGATGCCGTGACCCATGGCTTCTGTTTTGATACGCGCGGCATTCTCTACTGCAGCCTCCAAAGCACCATCCTCACGTGCAACCACTCGCTCGAGATTCTCTTCCAGCCAACCAAAGTACTCGCTATCTAACACGGCGCCGAGTTTTACGGCTTCCACGAGGCCTTCGCGCAGTTGCGCATCGGGCAATGATCCTAGGATATCCAAATCAACCAAAACGGCTTCTGGATACCACTCATGACCAATGACATTTTTCACTGGCCCAGCATTCACATACACCTTTCCACCAATGGCGGCATCGGCCATACCGAGCAGGGTCGTGGGAATATTCACAAAACGAATTCCGCGCATGTACACAGCTGCAAGGAATCCTCCAAGATCAGAAATCATCCCGCCGCCCACGTTCACAAGGAGAGAATGACGTGTGGCGTGCTGCAGAAGCAGTTCGCGAACTAATGCATCAACTGTTTCGAGCGATTTGGATGCCTCACCGGAAGGCACAGGAAGCAGAACGGAATCGGGCACGAGAGACTGCACACGCTCTGCAATATCCTGCAATGCGGTGTCATGAAGAATAAAGACGCGATCTACATCTGCCAGGCGCTCCAAGAGGCTTAAAATGCCTTGAGCGGCACCATGACCAACTGTCACCGCACATGCGCGAACAGGAACAGCGGCGATGTGCAGGTTAAAGGTCTTCATCCGAACGGGGATTGTACATCTTCTGCTTTGCAGGTCACGCACGACGACGCACAACTGCAAATGCAGTCGCATTTCGCGGATCGTGGTGCACGGATTCCGCGAGGACTTTCAGGCCGTAAAACTCCGCTGCACGCTTGGAGGCAAACACGCCCTTCGTTTTTGGCAATGCTCCCGTTGCTAGCAGCTTGGCAGAAAGCGCTGTATCCATTTCGTCTGTTGCTGGCTCCACAGGGATATCCGGCCAACGTTGTGCAAGCGTAAGCCTGCATTGGCTCAAGGCAATTGGATGGCCAAAGAAAGCATCGAGCTGATAAATATCGTGAATATCCGGATGCCCAAGAATGCACATGTTGATCGGCATGGTAAACAGTGCGAGCACGTCGAATTGGTACTCACCCATTGCCTGAATGGATTCGACGTATCCGCCCGAACCGGAGTTGGCGAATGCGAAAATACCGCGATCCACTTCGCCCTGTGCAACGGCACGCAGCACGTTTGCAGAGTGTACAAGCTCAACAACAGAAAAACGCGATTCGGGGACATGGAGAATCTCCGTCGCAAAGCGGTGCCACGCCTCATCGGTAAATGCGCCGCGTATCCCATGAATCCCAACCGAAACCTGCGATCCTTCCGGCAGAATATCTCCAATCGGTGACAACTTTTGCACGTATAAATCGGAAGCGGTTGCTGCCGCTCGGCCGAGGAATGTTTCATTCATGAGGTGAAAATCCTGCGTGACGTATTCGAGTATCGTGGACTCGAAATTCTGCGGTGCACGAATGGCGCGCGCATCTTTGAGTTGCTGCTGCATGAATGCATCAATGCGCTCGAAAAATGCATCGTCGGCTAATGCGCGGAACACCTCCTGGCATGTATCGAGAAACTTTGGCGATACATCGAGCAAAAGATCTTTCCGGAGCCACAATGGCACCGAATAGACTGCCTGAAAATGCGCTTTAATCAGCGATGCAAATGATGGCGATGTGCACTTCAGCACGTTTTCGAGTGTGAGTGTTTCTGAAGACTGCGCCGCATATCTGCGCAGGAATTCCGAGAGGAAGACCGACACCATCTGCGGCATCCCAAGCACGATGGACATAAGAAGATCATGCTCCTCTGCACTCGTCACCGAGTGCATCATGACTTTCTTTTCTGAGAGCAAATCCAGAAACCACTGTGCGCGCGGATGATTGGGGATCTCACCAACCGTTACCCACTTCTGTCGCGTCCATGGAGTATGGGGCCCGTTCATTGGATGCACAGAAAAGTACTGCGCGCCCGTAGCTGTGACGGTTTCACGTAAGTTGTGTTTCACGCTGCAAATATCTATGACGAGCTGAGACGGTGAAAGCTGCACTCCTCGCAAAACATCTTCCACCGCGGATTGTGGCACCGAGAGAATGATAATTTCCGATGTGAGTGCACGAGAAATCTCTTCAGCACTCGACGTTCTCCTTAGTGGAAAAAGCTGAGATTTTTTCTCGAGTAGGGGCGTGAGCACATGTGCCCCCATATCACCGCGAGCGCCGAAGAGAGCGACTGTAGGAAGTGTCATGCGCGCAGAGAACGGAGTTCTGCTTGAGTGTACGGCGTACCAAGGGTGAATACCATCATGGGGCTACCGAACGAATGGATCTTCGTAAGCTCCTGCTGATCACGGGTACCAATGCGACCGCTCTCAGTAGTAATGCAGTATTCCACCTCGCGGTTGCGCACCATGTCGG
Source organism: Candidatus Peribacterales bacterium (assembly GCA_020058765.1). Taxonomy (GTDB): domain Bacteria; phylum Patescibacteriota; class Gracilibacteria; order Peribacterales; family Peribacteraceae; genus JAGVDM01. The sequence goes on from JAGVDM010000006.1 coordinate 130,561, forward strand.
CAGCGGCGGCGTTGGATGTTGCATCCACCCATTCGGCATACGGATCTTGCCCTGCAATCCATGGTTGCATGAGCGGTTTTGGAGAACCATGTGTTGCTACACGAGGCCGATGACCATTGCTCTCCACATCACCAAGTGCAGCGAGCTGCATTTCATCAAGAGGCATGTACTGGTGATCGGCAAAGAGAAGCTCCATGCGTTCGCGTACGCGGTCTTGATACAATTTGGGCATACCGAAGTACACGGCACATTCCATATGCAGCGGTACCGTGCCTGCGCGCTTCTCTGCGGCGGCAAGTTCAGCATACTGTATCGGTGTAATGCCACGAGGGTGCACGGTCAGATCCGACTTCCCTGCAATGCCAAGATTGCGAAGGTACAGCTCCGATGCCTGTGCAATATTAGTACCCTGCGGACCAAGTGCATGAAGACGCACGTGTTCCACAGCGGGTGATGCAAGAATCTGGCGCAGATCGTGGTTCGTGACGATGTCCGAACCCATCACTGCCTTCATGCTCTCAGAGCGCTCTCGCTCGAGTACAGCTGTTGTAGGGCGAGTGGATGATGCCTCGGTTTGGCGAAGGCCGTGTGCAGTGGTACCGATGGTTCGCAGTGTGAGGGCGTCTGCGCCACCGGGGTCGCGAATGTACTGATGATCCACAAAGCTCGCGACTCTTGGCGTACCGAAGTATCGCTTTGGTAGATCGGGATTGGTAGCGCTGTCGATGAAGAGCGGCACAACACCATGAGCGTCTTCATCTGCCAATGCCTCGTACGGAATACCGCCTGAGACTTCTGTCACTTGCAGCTTGGATCGTATGCCAAGCACACGCGCATAGATCTCAGCAGCTTCGCGGTTTTGTGGTTCACAAACGCAATGTAATGTGCGCACGTCTGGATGACGCAATGCATGACCGAACTGTTCGGGCTCAGGCTGCGTGCCTGTTGGGAACGAAGAGAGGGATGGAAGAGTAGTAGGCATAAGGAATAGGAATCAGGCGGATACAAGTTCATCGGAATGCACAGCAATAGGCTCCTGCGCTCGCGCTGGCTGCTTGTCTCCCACGGTAATATGCGAACCATTGTGGTTGCGAACGAGCATACGGATTGTTTCAACCGTTCCTTCGCGATCTTGCTCCAGACGATCCAGCACTGCTTGCACGCACTCTGCACGAGGCAGCATTTCAACGGAGAGCGATGGGATGGAAATAGGGACATGCGACAGGTGCGGTGCATTCCTGAGCGGCACAACCAATTCAATCGCCTCACGAATATCGAGAGTCTGAGGTTCTGCGGCAGCATCGCGTTCCTGCATTGCAGCAAGTTCTTCTGTTGTAGGTGGAAGATTTGCTCTGTAGGTTCCCGCACGCCCTTCGGCGCGGAGAAGAAGGAATTGTTCTGATGGAAGAGATGGCATGGGATTGGATGGGGGATGAGAAATACAGAAAACACACTCCTCCGCTTGGGGAGAGGAGCTCGCTTGCTGGAACCAATTCTTGCGTTACCAGCTCAGACGCGACGTCTCCTGTCCCCGACTAAACGGGAACCAATAGAAGCCGTACGCAAACACCTGACTGGTCATGTGCGGGTACTGTACTTCTCTCACGGCAGATGTCAAGATTGTGCCATCGCTTCATTGCAAGACGACGTACGGCAGTTCTGTATCCGCAATCATCTGCGGCTGAATACCGATTTGGGGCAGCACTTCCTCATAGATCAAGAAGTGCTGGACCGCATTATCGAAGCAGCTCACCTCGTAGAAGGAGAGCGCGTCGTAGAGATTGGCCCCGGTATTGGCGTGCTCACGCGGGAGCTGCTCAAGCGCAAAACGAATGTTACCGCGATAGAGATCGATGAACGGTTCGTGCCGCTCGTAGGGTACTTCACAAGAGAATATGGTAAAGCGACCATTATTCAAGGAAATGCTCTGCAGGTAGATCTACCGCAGGAACCCTACAAGATGGTGGCCAATATCCCCTACCACATTACCTCTCCGCTCTTCCGCCACGCATTCCTGGAATCCCCCACACCGCCGATCAGCATGACACTGCTCATACAGCGTGAGGTGGCGGAGAAAATCTGCAGCACGAAAGACCGGGGAATTCTGTCGGTCATCGTGCAGCTCTTTGGAATTCCAAAAATTGTGACACACGTGCCACCACGTTCGTTCCTGCCGCCGCCGAAAGTGGATTCATCGGTGATCCACGTAGAGTGCTTCAAAGAACCCAAAGCCACGGCAAAAGAGATGGAAGAAATCTTGAAGCTGACCAAGATTGGCTTCGCGCAGAAGCGCAAGATGCTACGCAATTCGATTGGGGGTATGCCAGATGGTATGGAGCGAATGGAGAGTGCGGGCATCGAAGCAACACGCCGCCCGCAAACGCTCACAATTGAAGAGTGGATCGCGCTAGCGCGCACACGTTCCCTATAGAAGAAGAACTGCGCGAAGCAATCCGCAACAGGAGAAGAGCTGTGTGACGAGTGCAATCTATCGATATGCCTGATGTGGAGCGCGTGTATTGATTGGATCATCCCTGCATGCACGCAATGCGAGCCAATGCAGGGTGGGATCCGCGCGCCACGGGGGGTGTTGCGGCAAACAGAGAGGTTTTGGCGCGCGGTGCGTTTTCTTTGTTTCTTTCTTTGTCGGGAAGACAAAGAAAGAAGCGATCTGCGCTATGACTACTTCTCGCATCGCCTACGCATTCCTCCTTGGCTTTCTTGCTACTGTGTTCTGCCTGCAGTGGTGGCAATTTCTATTGTATTGGCCTCTTGTGGCAACACTCTTCCTCGTACTATTGCTGAGTGCATTACTGAGGATACGATCGAAAAATAGCCTATGGATATGCGCTGTATTCGCAGCATTCGGCTGCATAATCGCCTGCTGGGTGGTGATGGCATCCACGCATGTATCGACTGCGACTAGCGTGGAAATGCACGCCAACGGAGAAACAGTCACGCTCACAGGTTGGGTAGATGAGGAACCAGATCGTCGTCCTCTACAGACGAAGTACACCGTTCGTGTGCATCTGCTCACGAATGGATCAGGCGCTACCGCGGCGGTGCACGGGCGCGTGCTCGCAACGGATCATCGGCAGTGGCCGGAGTTCTCCTACGGCGATCCCGTACACATACGCGGACTCCTCGAGCGACCAGGGGCAATCGAAACGTTTCGGTACGACAACTACCTCAGTCTTTCGGACATCTATGCAGTCATGTATCGCGCAAGTATCCAAAGAGCCGAGGGGGTGAAGAGTGGCAACGCACTATTCGCAATACTCTTTCATACAAAGCAGCAATTCGAGGCGCAGATCAACAGGCTGTACCCTGAGCCGCATGCATCGTTCATGGCAGGAATCCTCACCGGTTCCCGAAAGGGCATCCCCGATGCAGTGCTCGAGGATTTCAATACAACTGGCCTCACACACATCATTGCTATATCGGGGTACAACATCACGATCGTCGTGAGCGTAGTAAGCGCAGCGCTGTTCTGGGTACCCCTGCGATGGCGACTAGTACCGTCCATGGTTGCCATCATTGCATTCACACTCTTTGTGGGAGCAAGCGCTGCCGTCGTCCGCTCTGCAATCATGGGAATACTCGGCGTGTGTGCGCTCACGCTTGGGAGGCAATACCACGTACGGCTTGCGATTCTTTGGGCTGCGTTTGGCATGCTCTGCTGGAACCTGAAATTCCTCTGGTACGACGCGGGCTTCCAGCTTTCGTTTTTGGCAGTGATCGGCCTGACGGAATTGAGCCCTCTGCTCAATCGAATATTCGCACGAGTACCCGCTGTGCTCGGACTGCGCGAAGGATTGCAAATGACCTGTGCCGCGCAGGTGTTTGCCGTGCCACTCATCGTACTGCTCTTTGGGAGGCTCTCGCTCATCGCCCCAATCGCAAATGTGCTGGTAGCACCGTTCATTCCACTCGCGATGCTCTTTGGATTTTTGGGAACCATTGTGAGCACTGTCGCGTTCGTACCAGGGCAGATTATTGCCTACTTGGGGTGGGGATGCTTGGAATGGATTCTGCAAGTCAGTCAGCTCCTTGCACGAATCCCATTCGCATCAATACACACTCCCATCATCAACACATGGGGAATCGTGCTTTATTACACTCTGCTTCTCATTGGTATTTTGCGGGCCAATCGTACACAAATATCTTGTGATCCCTGACCCTCGCGCGCACCAAATACGTTGTCGTCGGCTCGCGATCTGGGAACGGAAAGTCGTGCGACACCACGCGTGCTCCCGGCCGCAATTCACGGTCAAGCTTCGGCAACAGTTGCTGCATGACTTTTGGGTACAGGTACAAGAAGAGGCAATCTGCATGGCGCACGTCATAGTCGAACAGAGAACCACGATGCCACAGGATGCCATCTCGCGTGCACCACGAACGCAGCCACCCCACAAAACACGTGGTAGGCACGGCTTCCACACCTATCGCTCGTAGCCCAGGGCACGCACGGCAAGCCTCGCGAAGCACTCTCCCATCACCCGCACCCAAATCGAGAATCGTCTGCCCTGAGCGCAGTTCGGCAGCTTGCACCATGGCACGTACAGCTGCCTTGGAGCTGGGTACAAAAGGCACCGGTACGCTGAATTGCCATATCGTGGAAACAATCAACAGAACAATGAGCAGCGCCGCAAGAACGAGAAGAACGACTGGGAGCAAAGGCACGGACGAAGCCTACCGCAGAATACGGCGAAACAGATATCGAAATACACTATGCCCCTGCTACAGTGGCGGAGAATTTTCTTCGCTTTTCCTCATGCGCCTTTCCAAAGAACTCAAGCTTCGCCTCCTCCTCGGCCTCTTCGTGGGGCTCTTGGTTGGCATGAACCTGCTTGGGAACAAGATCACGACGCTCCTTGGTATTTCGGTCTCTGTGAGCATTTTCATGGTGCCGCTCACCTTCCTCATTACCGACATTGTGGAAGAGGTATACGGCAAAGACGAAGTGCTGCAATTCATTATCGCTGGCGTGGCAACCATCGTGATCATGATGGCGTATACAGCGCTCTTTGTGATCCTGCCACCAAACGAACGCTTCGAACACAATGAGGCGTACAGCACGATCTTCGGCTCAAGCCTGCGCATCATGACGGCGAGCGTGATTGCGTTCCTGCTCGCACAGCTGCATGACATGTGGTCGTTCGCCTTCTGGAAGCGCAAGACGAAAGGCAAGGCACTCTGGCTCCGCAACAATCTTTCCACCTGGGTATCACAGGCGATCGACACACTCGTATTCATGATGATTGCGTTCTACCAAGTGAGCGATCGCTTCACGTTCGCATTCATTATTCAGCTGTCGATCCCCTACTACCTGTTCAAGTTGGTATTTGCAGCACTGGATACGCCCTTCGTCTACCTCGGCGTCCATTGGCTACGCGGTAAAGAAGCAGAAGCGCCCGTTGCCTAAGCAGAGAGCTCGTCTATATCCGCGAGGATCTGATGTGCATGGGCTTCCACATCTATCCCTTCGTATATCTTCGCAATGTTGCCAGCGGGATCAATGAGGAAAGTAACGCGGGCAATGCCAAAGCCGAGCTTGCCGTAGAGCGTGCGCTCGCGCCATGCGCCATAGGCTGTACTCACTACACCGTCCGCATCGCTCAAAAGCGGGAAGGGCAGTGAGAACTTCTCGGCAAACTTTGCGTGGCTCTCGACAGTATCTCGACTCACGCCAAAGATCACTGCATCGCGTTCGCTAAACACTTCTGTGTTATCACGGAAGCCACATGCCTCCTTGGTGCACCCAGGTGTATCGTCCTTGGGGTAGAAATACAGCACCACCCATTGGCCGAGGTACTGCTCTAGCGCATGGATTGTGCCCTCTTGATCCGGAACAGAGAACAACGGAGCGGATGACCCAACGGCAAGACTCATAGAAACAAGGCGGGAATTATGCGGAAGGCCATGTGTCATGGAACACGAATGCGGATTGCGGATTGCGCACTCGTGGTGATGCCTCTCGTGCATGCAATTCTGCTGCGGCACTATCATCGTGATACCCAATCGCAGTCATGCTCGCAGCAATGTAATCATCGGACACGCCGAGGCGCACGTTTGCCCCTTGCCAATCAAAACCGGCCATGGAATGGCCGATCAAACCGAGGGAGGAAAGCTGTAAAAGCACATAGCCTGTCGCACATCCCGCATCATGCATGGCATGCCGATTCTCTTTGCCGTTACGATCGAATGTCTTCTTCGCAAAAGTGACCATCAAGAACCCTGCATTCTTTGCCCAAGCGTTCCCTTCCACGAGGAGCGACTCTATTGCGGCACGAGCTTCACCATCATCTTTCTGTGCATACACGTATCTCCACGGCTGTTCGTTGTAGCTGCTTGGCGCCCAGCGTGCGGCTTCGAATAGTGTGCGAATTTTTTCCGGCTCCACCGTGCGCGGAGAAAACGCCACCGGACTCCAGCGATCACGAATGGGATCAAGAATAGGCACATCTGCCGGTGCGGGTTTCTGCGGAAAGTGCATGGGCGCACTATAGCAGACGGCTCAGCAGAACTTTTCTTAAGAAAACGCTCAGTGATGCGGCATGTGTTCTTTCACAGTATCTACCAAGCCGTGACGAGGATGACCATGCATCACATGTGTCGCCTGTTTCATGGAATCCTTTGCCATATGCTTGATGCGCTTGAGAAGACGATATCGACGATGGGTGTGATGTGCGAGGTACCCCCCGCCGCCCACAATCACTCCGCCGATGATGAGCCAGAACACTGCCACGCCTGCACTGCGCAGGAACGCAACGAACGATGCCCACGCAGATGGAAACAGTTCCAGCTGTTGCGCAACAGACAGGCGAGAAAGAAGCATGTCGCGCTGTGCGTCGTTGAACGGGGCAAAGAGCGTGTCGCGCTGCTCCTGAGATAAGCGCGAGAGCGTGCCAAACAGTGCCCAAGGACTGAGCTTATTGAGCACCCGAAACAACACAGCAGGATCAATCGATTCAAGAATGTCGTAGAGGAAGTCCGCCGGCAGTTTGGCAAAAATCTCGGCAAGAGCGTCACCATCGAGCTGTTCGAGCACCATGCCACGATGATCAGGACTCATAAGACCAAGAGCAGCACCAAGCTGTTCAGGGGAAAGCCGAGCAAGGAAATCGCGGAGCACGCCACCCTTGAGCGTAGGCACGAGTGCCGCGAGCGCATCGGGGCTCAAGTTGTTTATAAGCTGCCGGTACTCCTCGTCTGTAACGGACGGAAACAGAATTTCCCGCTGTTCATCGCCAAGTTTCGCGAGTAGCTTCGCCTGCTCTGCAGGAGGAAGTGATCGAAGCAATGCATCACGCTCTTCTAGAGTGAGCGTCTCCAACACAGTGCGGAGATCATCGGAAGAGAGTTTGTTCAAAATTTCCGCCTTCTTTGCCGGATCCAGCATGTCGAGCGTCTTGCGGAGATCAGCCGGTGAGAGCGTGGTGAGCACATCGCCCAGTGCCTCCGAAGGAAGTGTGGAGAGCACTTGGCCAAGTGCTTCTGGCGGCAAAGTGGTAAGCACATCTGCAAGTGCCTTAGGAGGCAGCTTCGTAAGAATATTTGCGAGATCGGTGGGCTGGAGCCGCATGAGCGTGCGTGCACGATCTTCTGGCGGCAGCGACGTGAGCACGTCTGCTACATCTTCGGGCGACAATGATGTAAGTACAGTGCCCAACTCTTCTGGTGGCAGCTTGTCGAGAGTCTTTGCAAGCTCTTCGGGAGGCAAGGTGGTCAGCACTTCTCCGCGTTCCTCAGCGGAGAGTGACATGAGCACTTTCGCAAGATCTTCACCTTCCAACGCACCGAGCGTGGTGGCCAAATCTTCCGGGGACATCTCTGTAAGCAGACTGGCGAGTTGCTCTGGTGGAAGGGTGGTGAGCAACGCGCCAAGTTGCTCCGGAGGGAGAACATCAGCAAGATCGGCAACACCCTCTGGTCCGAGTGTACTCACCATCTGTTGCACCTGTTCAGGGCGGAGTTTTCCAAGCAATGCAAAGAACGACTGCGCATCGAGACTGCTCAGGAAATCAATGAGCCCATCGGGAGACAAGCGAGAGAGAATTTCGCTCCACTCATCGGGGCTCAGACGCTCAAGTAAATCGCGAAGTGCATCGGCATTCAAACGAGAGAGGAAACCAGCAAGACCATCGGGAGTGAGTGATCGCAGGCTTTCCATAATTGCCGACGGTGAGAGCTTGTCGAACAGTGCTCGCAGCGAATCGGGAACGAGCCCTGCCAAGAACCTGCCAAGCTGATCTGGCGTGAGGCTGCGTAAAAAATTCTGCAATTGTTCGGTGGGCACACCGTCCAAAATGCTGGAGAAGTCATTGGGTCCAAGATTGATAAGATGATCAACGAATGAGTCCCGTGCGGCAACGGGATCACCTTCTGCGCCGCACTCGGTAGTATCTCCTTCTCCTCCGGCAAGTGTGCCAAAGCAGCGAATCGCCCATCGACGATCGCGCGAAGGCAAATCGCTTCTTGGCCGATTGGTGGTGCCACCACTCTCACGATCAAGAATCTCTCTGTCTGATTGGCCAGAGGGTGTCAGCGAGCCTCCATCGAGAAGATTGGGAATACGACCCAAACGACCTTCATTATCGAAATACGTTGCCTGTGCAGGTGCTACGGCACAAAGCGCTGCGGCACAGGCCAACACGCTGCAGAACACCCGACCCAAGGAACGCACAGAATGCATCGAAATATGATACCACAAAAACGCCCCTTTGGGCAGCCCCCTGGCACGCATACAGCCAAACAGCACCGTCCTGGTTGCCCGAGCACCGCTGAACACGTAGGCTGCACCCATGCAAAAAATCCTCATCCCCCTCCTTTCATTTACGTTGCTTGCGGCCTGCGCAAGTGGCAGTTCCAACCCAGAAAATATGCATACTGTAATTCTGCACACCTCACTCGGCGATGTGACGGTGGAAATTGATGGAAACGCTGCACCAAAAACAGCGGAGAACTTCCTTACACATGCGCGGAACGGCTACTACGACAATCTCACGTTCCACCGTGTCATCCCCGATTTTATGATCCAGGGTGGTGACCCAACCGGCAATGGTTCGGGTGGCGAGAGCATCTGGGGAGGCAAGTTCGAAGATGAAATGAACGCGGAGAGCTACAAACTGCACCGCACTCGGCTGGCAGAAATAACCGATGAACCGCTCCCAGCAGAATTGGCGAACATGACCGTACAGGAGTACTACGAACGCCAAGGCTACCAGTACGATGACTCGCTAGAATCCCACCCAATGGAACGCGGATACCTTGCAATGGCGAATGCTGGTCCCAATACAAACGGCAGCCAGTTCTTCATTATCACGCGCAAGGAAGGCACAGATTGGCTCAACGGAAAGCACACGGTATTCGGGAAAGTGCTCGAGGGCATGGAGATTGTAGATGCCATCTCCAACGTCGACCGTGGAGCAAATGATAAGCCAGTTACGCCTGTGACATTCACCGTAGAGGTGATCGACTAGTCGGTCGCATCTCCTTGCGGAAAATCTCGAGGAGACCGAACAGAAGGCTTAAGACAAGTGGGCCCAAAATGAACCCGACGAGACCGAACACGGTAATACCTCCAATCACAGCAAAGAGGATGAAGAATGGATGTAAGCGCATTCCTCTGCCCACGAGTAGCGGGTGGAGGAATGTGTCGATCAACCCGACTGCGGTAGCACCCCAAATAGAAAGGCCTATCGCCATCCCCATGTCCCCGCGAACGAACAGATACACAACTGCAGGAACGATGACGATGCCGGTACCAATGCCCGGCACCAATGCACCTACACCGGCAACCGCACCAAACAACACCGCATTTCCCACGCCAAAAATGGCGAAACCAACGCCAGTCGCCGTGCCCTGCAATATGGCAATAATCAGTGAACCACGAATCACCGAGTCTACAGCTCGTCGCAATCGCAGAAGGATTTCTTCATCATCTTCATTGTTGAGCGGGCTCAGTTCCACAACGGCATTGAGGAACTTTGGGCCGTCTTTGAGCATGTAATAGTACGCAATCATGCCCAAGAACAGGTGTAGTACCGTGTTCAATGTGCCTGCCAATAGTGAACCAACGCTGCTTGCAAGCCAGCGAAGTCCCTGACCAACATACTGCTGTAAATTGAGCTCCATGCCGGGCATGAAGCGCTGCAAATACAGTTCCACTGTACTAAGCATGTCATTGACGATCGACGTAGGATCACCCGTAAGCTGTGCATACACATCCAATGCCTGCCGCACGATGTGCACACCAATAAAGGTGAGCGGTAGTAATAGGATTACAAACGTGAACACCACCATGATCAGTGCCGCGATACGCTCACGCCCTCTGCATACTCCTACCGTCCGTCTGTACAGAGAGTGGAACACGATCGCCGCGGTGGCAGCGAGCGAGAGGGTAATGAAGTACGGCATGAAAATCTGTATGGCGAGATACAGCACACCGAGCAAAAGCCCAAGGAAGAACACCAGACGAACGTTCGATTGCATAGGTGGGAGTATAGAGTAGATACAACAAAAAAAGATGCATGTCGCAGAACAAAAAATCCACACCCTAACTTTTAGAATGTGGATCTGTGTTGGCAGTCGCAATTATGCGGCGTTCTCGTCCGCGGCAACCACGTTCTCCGCCTTCGGCCCCTTCTCCCCCTGCTTGAGGTCAAAGTTCACCGTCTGGCCCACCTGCAAACTATCAAATGCACCATTGCAGGCGGAATTGTGGAAGAACACATCGTCCGAACCTTCCACGGAAATAAAACCGAAGCCCTTATCGGTCTTCGTCTTGATAATACCTGTAGCCATACTAATAGAAAGAATGTAGGTAAATGTCTGTAAAGACATATTGACCGTACGCGCTCTCACGAGAGAACACCATGCACAATTGTGGAATTCCTGACAAAAGTGAGAGAAAAAGGCCATAATTCGCCCTTTATGCGCAAAAAGAGAGTAGTGTCATCCGTGAAACAGTACAGAGCTTCTCTTTACCCCCGTCATCCATGCAGAAACACCGCGTCATCTGCCTGGTGAAAGACTGTGGGAAACCCTCGATGGGCAAACAGTACTGCTCCAAGCATCTCGCAGTGAGCGAGCGGAGAAAATTGCCAGCCAACATGCGCACTGTCATCCGGTCTTTGTGCTGCAATGCCAAATGCGAAAGTGGTGCCGGGCATGATAATGGGGAGCAATACTGTACTGCATGCAAAGAACCGTGCCTGTGGAAGGCAATGCCATAGGGCACTGCATGAAAAGTACTGACGTGCTATAACACTGTTGCATGCCTCTTTCGGATGCCGAATTCGACCGCATAGTGCAGGAAGCAATCGTTGCACTGCCTAAGCATATTCAAGAAAAACTTCACGACGTGGCGATTGCTGTGGAGCCCCGCGCCAAAGGGCCCCGTGGCGAAACCTTGTTGGGATTATACGAAGGCGTGCCCCTCACAGCGTGGGGACGTAATTACAGCGGCAAGGCAACGGATAAGATCACCCTCTACAAAGAAACGATTGAAGCATACGCACATACTCCAGAAGAAGTGCCGAATGTGATTCGCGATACCCTGCTCCATGAAATCGCACACTACTTCGGATTTGATCACGACAAGATTCACATCATGGAACGGCGCTGGCGTGCCGCCCGAAAAGAGAAGAAATCGGTGTAACCGTAAGATTGCTCACACGTAGTCGTCTACTGCTACGTAAGACTGTTTGTATTCCCCAATCTGGCTATGCAGTACAACGACTATTCCCTTCTTCGGATCATTACCGGCATAACGGCACTCTCGCTTGTGCTTTCACCTTTTACGATTGTGCGCGCAGCAGACTACGATCTGGAACCTCATGAATTGCCATATACGGATCGCGCATCAATCGACATGCAAACTGCCGCAGGGCTAGGCGTGCTCACGGAAGCGGGTATTTTTCGCGGAAACGATGATGGCACATTCCGCCCAGAATCGTACTTAAACCGTGCAGAATTCGTCACGATCATTCTGCGACTCCTTGGTGACGACACCACTGCACCAGCCACACGATGCTTCCCAGATGTAGCAGAAAATGTGTGGTACACAGAAGATGTGTGTCATGCAAAAGAGCTCGGCATCATTCGTGGAAATGCCGATCCAAACCTTATGGAATCACAATGGCGCTTCGAACCGAATCGAGCCACAAACTACGCAGAAGCAGTGAAGATGCTCGTTGAGCTCTATACATTCCCTGTACAAGGTGAGGTGGAAGGGAGTGATTGGTTTGTGCCATACATGAATGCAGCCAATGAACGTGGCCTTGGTTTGCGCGGTATTCGCCCAGCAGATCTCATCACCCGCGCAGAAATGTCACGGCTCACGGCGCGCTTCTATGCACACAGCACAGGTGAGTTGGATGCATTGATCGAAGCAGAGATGCGCAACGAAGAATCGACTAGCAGCTCTGTATCTTCAACCTCTTCAGTTTCGTCTACACCTACCAACACATCGTCGGTAAGCAGCAGCACGAATGCCACGAAGGATCCCCTCCCTTGGTCGGCAGCCATCTCCGGATTCTTGGCTGCAGGGAATACATCGCAAATACTCGCGCAAGCAGATGTCTTCCTGGAACAGGAACCTCTGATGGTAGACGTAATTGTCATTGCACTCGATACACCTACAGTAGAAGTGGAAGGATTCCTTGTGTACGACGAGAATGCTACGTTGCTCGGCCGTGCCGGACATGATCTAAGCAGAGGCAACGGCGTGTACACGCTGCACATGCGAAACGACGAACTCACGATCGCAAAAGCAAAAGAATTTACCTTCTATGTGCGTGCCATTCTGCGCAGCGTAGATCGCGGCGCACAGAGCGGAGTGCCAGTAGAAGTGGAAAGCCTGAGCGTGGAAGGCACGGGCGAATGGAGCACGCGAACCTACGCACGTAGCACCACCGAAACCTTCCCCTCATTCATGACGGCCCACGGCACGCTCATGATCGAAAATGGCGGTGTATCTTCCGCAGTACTCGTCCCCGGGACGAACATAGAGATCGGCGCATTCCGATTCTCGATGCAAGCGGAGGACAGCCAAACAGATGTGCAAGTGGAAGACATTACATTCACTCTCAATCGCACATCCAACGTGGTCGTGTCGGATGTGATCATGCGGCACCCCGAAAGCGGAGCAGAAATGCCCTGTTCGGTGACGTCTATCACCATTGAATGTACGAATATCACCGCAGGCCTAAGCACATTGGACGCAGATACCCCACGCACATTCAAGCTCTACGCAAACGTGCAGGTGACTACCGGAAACTCTGCAACATTGAGCTTGAGTATCTCTGATCCGGGCAACTCGACATCAGCAGGAGACGTCACATGGACGGATGGTGAAACGACATTCCAGTGGCTCCCAGGCGGACAACCCGTTGTAACCGGTACCACCTACTCCTTGTAGTTATGGAGACGACGCATGCTCGCATTCTCAGGATCATCCCCATTGCAGCAATAGTTGTAACTGCATTATGCATCGTATAACTACAGGCCCCAGGCAAAGAGCAGTATGTTCTCTGCCTGGGCGAAGCCATTGGTCTTCAAAGAGGAGGGGAAATTGTGCATACTCCTCGATGTTCTTCCTTCTCTTTCTATGAATAAGAAACAACAACCACTCCAAGATTTGCACAGAGAATCTGTAAAAAAGATGGCTGCACTAGAAGGTTGGCTGGAGCCGATCTTCACCAAAGCGCCACACCTGCCGCGCAACATTCAGGAGACGCTGGTGCAAATCGCACCCTGGCTCGCGCTGATCTTTGGTGTACTAGGCATTGCGAGCATTCTCTCAGCTGGGATGTTCATGCCGTACGTGATGTCCTTTGGGTGGGTAGGAGGAGGAGCAATGAAAGTGGCGATGGGACTAGGCGTAATCGCCACATTGCTGGCATCTGTACTGAGTTTGCTGGCATGGCAACCGCTCAACGCACGCAAAAAACTGGGCTGGGATTACCTCTTCTACGGCACCGTACTCACGGCTGTATCCGCCATCCTCAACCTCTTCTTTGGTTATGCCACAGTCGGTTCAGTCCTTGGGGCAGTGATTGGGTTCTGGCTGCTCTTCGAGATCCGGAGTTTCTACAGGGCGTAGAGCACCCGAATCTTCAGCATCTGCTCGCGCAGCATATCGCGTTGCGATAGCGTTTGTCCGCATGTCCACGTACCCGATTCTCACCCTGAAGGCTGGCAGAGAAATCTCACTGAAAAACCGTCACCCCGCGGTATACGTGACGGCAGTGGAGCATGCGCCAGAGGTGCAGAACGGCGGGATTGTGGAAGTACAAAGCAGCACCGGTGAATTCCTCTGCTATGCCACATACAATCGCAGAGCATACATCTGCTTGCGCGCGATTGGCTTTGCCAAGCGCGATCCACTTGAGCAGATACGCGAAGCAATTGAGCGCGCGATTGCCCTGCGAACAATGCTTGCAGAGAAAGAAGACACCACGGCCTGGCGACTGGTGAACGCTGAAGGGGACGGCATCCCCGGGCTCATTGTGGATCGCTACGGTGATGTGCTCACTGTGCAGTTCACCACGCTCGGTATGGATCGCCTGCGTGAATGGGTAACGGAAACACTCATAGCACTCCTGAAGCCGAAAGCTATCTTCGAAAAATCGACCGGCAGCGCACGCAAAAAGGAAGGGCTCGAGAACGTGGAACATTGGATACGCGGAGGAGTAGAAGGCGGCATTGAAGTGCGCGAGCGCGGTGTGCGGTACAAGATCGAATTACACGGGAGTCAGAAGACGGGGCTATTTTTGGATCAACGAGAAATGCGTTCGATGGTGCGCGAATTCGCAAAGGATAGAACAGTGCTCGACATCTGCAGTTACGTTGGAGGGTTCAGCGTGAACGCACTGCTCGGCGGTGCCATAGCGGCAGACGCGGTGGACTACGATGCACTCGCACTGCAGCGCGCAACGGAGCATGCGACCATGAACGGCATCGATGCAGGAAACTTGGGAACGTATGCGGAAGACGCATTCGTATTTCTGCGACGAGAACCGATGCCACACACGTACGACTTCATCATTCTAGATCCCCCTGCATTCGCAAAACGTAGCGCAGACTTGGACCCAGCCAAGAAGGCGTACACCGATTTAAACCGCCTAGCGCTGCAACGCATTGCGCCCGGCGGACTGCTGCTGACATGTTCGTGCAGCTATCAAATGCAGCCCGACATCTTCCAAACCGCAGTGTTCCACGCCGCAAGGCAGGCTGGGAGAAACGTACGCATCCTGCAGCGACATAGGCAAGCGATGGATCACCCTGTGAGCCTCTACCACCCAGAAAGTGATTATTTAAAGAGCCTACTGCTCGCAGTGGAATAAGGGCATTTGCTCGGCGCACCAGCAACTGTAGAATCCTCCGGCATGTTCGAAGGTGTCATTGCCTGGCTAGAACAGATGGCGCTCTCGGTACCGCTCCCGCTTTTTGTGAGTGTGGGCGGCATTGTGGAAGAAATTCTTGCACCTATCCCCTCGCCGCTCGTGAGCGTAATGGCGGGCAGCGTAACTGCGGCGCAAGAGTGGGGCGTCACCTACCTACTGTGGATCTGTGCGATTGCTACAGTGGCAAAAACCGTGGGTGCGTGGCTCTTTTACGTCCTCGGCGACAAGCTGGAAGACGTCGCTGTACCGCGCTTTGGAAAGTATATCGGCGTGTCGCACCAAGACCTGGAGCACTTCGGCGAGCACTTTAATGGCACGCAGAAAGACACACTCATTCTGCTTATTATCCGAGCGATCCCTGTGATGCCGAGCACGCCGATTTCCCTACTGTGCGGCATTCTCAAAATCAGGATGCACACCTTCGTGCTGGCTACCTTGATTGGCTTCTATATACGCAATCTAACGTTCATGTTGATTGGTTACACGGGTTTGCATGCGATGGAATCGCTCATGCAAGGAATAGATATGGCGGAGACTGTATTGAAACTCGCCATTGTAGGCGGCGGCCTTGCTGTGTTGGCATGGCTCTACTGGAAACGCCGCACCGGGCACCCGGCAAAGTGGCTTAAATGGAAGCGCTAAAGCGGCTGGAGGTTTTGCGCATGATGCGTTTCATGGAAGAATGCTTCCATGCCTCACGAGAAACCAGCAAAAGCCCCGCCAAGACACCGATTTGCCGCAACCGCCTGGCACACGCTCGATGCGGATGAAGCACTTCGTCGCTTAGCATCCCGAACGTCGCAAGGCATTTCCCAAGAAGAGGCAGAATCCCGCCTACAGGAATTTGGTCTCAACCAGCTTGCAGAAGCGGTACGCGTTTCGCCGTGGACACTCCTACTTTCGCAATTCAAGAACGTCCTCATCATTATTCTCCTTATTGCCGCAGTACTGTCTGGAGCATTGGGACACGGTGTAGAAGCCGGAGCTATTGGAGCTATTGTGCTCTTTGCTGTGCTGCTTGGGTTTGCACAGGAGTTTCGAGCGGAACGCGCAATTGAAGCACTACGCAAAATGGCGGCGCCCACAGCAACTGTACTGCGCGGCGGTGAAGAGGTGGAAGTGCCGGCGAATATGCTGGTACCTGGGGATATCATCCTACTAGCTGCAGGAGACAAAGTGCCTGCGGATGCACGCGTAGTGGAAAGTGTGAATCTGCACGCAGACGAGGCGGCGCTCACTGGCGAGTCTGTGCCTGTACAAAAGCAGACGGCAACTCTACAAGGAGAAAAACTCCCCGTTGGGGACCTGCGGAATATGGTGCACGCGGGAACAATCATCACCTACGGACGCGGTCGTGCCGTGGTAACCACCACAGGCATGCAAACAGAATTTGGTAAAATCGCCGGATTGCTCCAGACGGTGGAAACAAGTGAAACACCGCTGCAGCAAAACTTAGATCGGGTAGGCAAAGCCCTCGCAAAAGCTGCGCTGGTAGTGGTGTTCTTGATCAGTTGTGTGGGAATCCTGCGTGGGCAACCAGTGCTGGAAATGATCATTTTCGGCATTGCCCTCGCTGTTGCGGTGGTGCCCGAAGCACTCCCTGCAGTAGTCACCATTTCACTCGCGATCGGTGTGCAGCGAATGGTGAAACGACACGCACTGGTGCGGCGACTGCCTGCGGTGGAAACACTGGGCTCCACCTCTGTGATTTGTTCCGATAAAACAGGAACGCTCACCAAAGATGAAATGACTGCACGCAAAGTCTACGTAGCCCGCACAACGGTACTGATCGATGGATTCGGTTACGAGCCACATGGGGAATTCTCGCTTGATGGTCGCGTGTTGGAGCCATCTTCAGCGCTCATGGATCTGCTCACTG
This sequence comes from Candidatus Peribacterales bacterium, assembly GCA_020058765.1. GTDB lineage: Bacteria > Patescibacteriota > Gracilibacteria > Peribacterales > Peribacteraceae > JAGVDM01. Next base: position 147,850 of record JAGVDM010000006.1, read on the forward strand.
CGGGTGCACTGGCATCCGACGCAACGCTCACCAAAACAGAAGACGGATGGGATATAAAAGGTGACCCGACGGAAGGCGCGCTCGTTGTAGCGGCAGCCAAAGCAGGGCTGCAGAAGAAAGTACTCGACGAGCAATTCCCTCGCACGGCAGAGATTCCATTCACATCGGAAACCAAACGCATGACCACGCTGCACCACGGCGGAGGCGGCGAAACGGCATATGCCAAAGGTGCGCCAGAAATATTGCTGGGCTCCTGCACATTGGAGCGCGGAGAAGCAGGCACCGTGCCACTCACTCCGGAGCGGCGGACGGAGATCCTTGCAGCGGCTAAGCAGATGGCAGACGACGCACTGCGTGTGCTTGCAGTGGCAATGAAGGAGAACGCCACACTCGCGGATGCCGAGAGTAAAATGACGTTCCTTGGGCTCGTCGGCATGCTCGATCCGCCCCGCCCAGAAGCAAAGGAAGCGGTCGCCAAATGCAAAGCAGCAGGGATCAAAACCATCATGATCACCGGGGATCACCCTGCAACAGCCATGGCCGTTGCCAAGGAGCTCGGCATTTTGGATGGTGGGAGAGCAGTAACAGGTGCGGATGTGGATGCCATGGACGATGCGACATTCGAGAAGGCAGTGCTCGAAATCGATGTGTACGCGCGCGTTTCCCCAGCCCATAAGCTGAAAGTCGTTACTGCACTGCAGAAGCTCGGCCACATTGTGGCAATGACGGGTGACGGCGTGAACGATGCACCCGCACTCAAGAAGGCAGACATTGGTATCGCTATGGGGATCACAGGAACAGACGTCACCAAGGAAGCCGCCGCAATGACGCTGACCGATGATAACTTCGCCTCGATTGTTGCAGCAGTGGAAGAAGGCCGCGGCATCTTCGGCAACATTAAGAAGTACCTGATGTACCTACTCTCCTCGAACATTGGGGAGATTCTGCTTATGACAGGCGCGAGCATCTTGGGGATGCCGCTCCCCCTCACTGCCGTGCAGATCCTCTTTGTAAACCTCGCAACGGATGGGCTCCCCGCCCTCGCACTGGCAGTGGATCCACCGGAGCATGACCTGATGCAACGCAAGCCTCGCAATCCGCGCAGGAGCATCTTCACCCCTTCAGTGATCGCGCTCATGGTGACCGGAGGTGCGTGGTCGATGTTGATCAACTTGGGACTCTTCTGGTGGGCGCTGCAGTCTGGCAGGAGCATGTCAGAAGCCATGACGATGACGTTCGTTTCACTTGTACTCATTCAGTTCTTTAAGGCGTACAACTTCCGCTCGGATCATAACTCCATCTTGCAGAAGCCCTTCGCAAACACATGGCTCAATATTGCAGTATTTGTAGAGTTCCTGCTCTTGATCCCTATGGTCTACGTCACAGCTTTCCAACCAGTATTCGATACCGTGGCATTACCACTCGACGACATTATTATTATCGGCGTGCTTTCGGTAACCATCGTGCCGGTGCTGGAGCTCGCCAAATGGATCATCCGCAAGCAGCGAGGCTCTCTCGCAGCTGTATAACCCCTCTCCCATGCCTGCTAAACACTACGCAACCGTCATGGCGACATTCGTCGCCGTCGTCATCGTGAGCAATGTAAGCTCTGCCGCAAAGATCGTGGACTTCGGCTTCCCGCTCTTTGGCATGCAGCTCGCGTTCGATGCCGGAACGCTGCTGTTCCCGATCAGTTATATTTTCGGCGACATCCTTACCGAGATCTACGGCCTCGCGCGGGCACGCCGCGTGATCTGGACGGGCTTTGCACTGAGCGCCGCTACAAGCGCGTACCTATGGCTTGTAGGAGTAATGCCTGGTGAGGCGCAGTGGCAGCAATACGCAGGTGACGACGCCTATGCAGCGATCCTTGGTGGCATTAGCTCCGGAGGCATTGTGATCGCGAGCTTGAGCGCATACTTGCTGGGAGAGTTCTCCAACTCGTACGCAATGGATCGCATAAAACGATGGACGGCAGGCAAGCTGCTCCCATTGCGTACTATTACCTCTACACTCATTGGCCAAGGGTTGGATACCGTGACCTTCGTACTGATCGCCTGTGCATTCGGCGTGTTCCCATGGGAAATCGCCACGAGCCTGATCGTCGCAAACTACGTATTCAAAGTAGCCATCGAGGTGCTCTTCACCCCTATCACCATTGGCGTAATCGGGTGGATGCGACGTGAGGAAGCACGCGCATAATCAGTGATGCCCGCAACGGCAGCGCTTGCCAATGTGGTCATCGAAGTAATCCTTCCCGTAATCGTAGGTAAGCTCCTCGCCCGGTTTGATGCCGCGTTTCGCGTAAATGAAAATCCGTTTGCCATCCACAACAGGCTCGCAGTTGGGTTTGCAGGAATGATTGATATACCTGGCGATGTTGGCGCGGATACTGCCATCAATCGTCCATGGGCTATCCATGATATCGAACAGATACTTCCCTCCTTTCTTTTCTGCCGCTTCGTCGGTGATCACCGGCCCCCAGTACTCAATCACAAAATCACCGCGCTTCATGGGCGACACGGCAAACAGACCAAAGCCAGAAGATCCGCGTTTCACTTGGAGTGTGTGCTTTGATGGACGAGGGTGACGGTAGGGCATACAAAAGCTGGCAGCCTCACGGGGAATCGAACCCCGATTACGGGAATGAGAATCCCGTGTCCTAACCGTTAGACGATGAGGCCGTGGCGCAGAGTGTACGGAAAACAGGGTTTGCATGCAAAAGAGAGACCGACCATTTTTGTGCGGAATTTGGGTTCTGCCATTCCCCTAGGCACCAAGAATGTTCTACTCTGTTCCCTATGCGAATCTTCGCACTGGAAACAGACAAGCGGCAGGTGATCAAGCGCTTCTGCCATGATCACGAGGGTGAGTGCGTCGTGCTGCTCACGCACTACCATATGCTCTACTTCCTGTTCGCTATTGTGCGAGAGGTGTTCCTTACTGTGATCTTTGTAGCTATTGCCTTTGGGCTGGGTGCATCTGGGCTATTCCCTTTGGGTGGGCTCCTGATGACTGTAGGCACACTGTGGTTCCTGTTCGTGTTCCTCAACGTATTCAAATCGTACATCGACTGGAAGTTCGACTTCATGGTGGTCACGACCGATAAAGTGATCATCGTGGATCAAACGTCGATTTTTCGGCAGGAAGTAAAACCTATTCATCTTGAGAATATTGGCGGTATTAGTTCGTTTACACAGTTTGGCAGCATCTTCAACTTTGGAGGGATCACCATTCACCTCAAAGAAGGATTGGGCGGAGACCAAATGACACTGCGATACGTGCCGAAGGCGCAGGAGGTATCTGCGCGCATATCGGACGTGGTCACGCGCTACCAGCGCCGCCAGTACCGATCGAACATGGCCGGCGGCTAGAGCGCTGCGCGCAATGCGGCCAGCTGTGCCGGGGAGAGAATAGTACGCAGCTCCGTGTCGCTCGCGCTGCGAATACCGGCAACGGAACCAAATGCAGTCAGGAGCTGTCGTTTGGATTCCTCTCCAATGCCGGGAATGTTATCGATTGCAGATTCTACTGCGTGCTTGGCGCCGCGTTGCTCACGATGGCGATTGGCAAAGCGGTGCGCTTCGTCCCGCAACCGCATGAGCAGGAACTTCGCCTGTGCATCCTGCGGGAACACAATAGGCACAGGATTGCCGGGGACGAAGACTTCTTCTTCGCGCTTGGCGAGGGATACAACGTGCAGATCCAAGCCCGATTGCTTGAGTGCTTCCAGCGCCGCAGAGAGCTGACCTTTGCCGCCGTCGATTACCAGCAGATCGGGACGGGCAGTAAGTGATGGATCGATCTTGCGTTCGGACGGGAGCGATACGAGGAGGGTGGTACCGGGCAACACACGATCGGCAAAGAGCTTGGGGATTGTTTGTACATGACGGAATCCCAGCTCGCCGTAGTCTTCGACTTCTGCATCGGGCACGATGATATAGAGCTTCTCTTTTTTTGCAGATGCAAGACTGCGGCGAAGGAGGAATTGCCGCAGCTCCAACGTATCGGCAACTGCAGGCAGCAATTCCACTGTGGAAGGAGCATGCAACAGAGCGCGCTGTCCGCCCACTACAGCATCATCTTGCCGCACGAGCAGATCGGCATATTCCACCTTCGGAGGAGCCTCTCCAAGCACATCTGCAATGCGCTCGACCTCTGCCTTGCGCGGCCTGCCGAAGCTCACACCACGTTCTTTGAATGCAGCTTCTTCCAGCTTCAGATCGCGCGACAGGTGGCGTAGGCGGCGCTTGAGCACCTCACGCAATGCGGCGTAGTCATCGATCTGCCCATCTTTGAGTGTGCGGATGGTGAATGAACGATAGTGGTCGTTGGCTGTTTTGCCATCTTTGAGTACTACCATACTGCCCACGGTCTCAGTACCGCCAAGATGGGAAATATCGTAGCCCTCTATGCGCTTTGGTGGCGCGGGCAACTGGAGCAGCTCGGCCAATTGTTTGAGTGCATCATCCAAGCGCTTGGCAACCGCTTCCCATTTGGCGAGTTGTTGTTCGATTTTTTCCTCCGCATTGCGGCTGGCCATGTGCAAGAGTTGCACTTTTTTGCCGCGCTCGGGCACTGCCACCTCCACACGTTTGCCGCGGCGCTCGGTGAGCCACTCAGAAAGCGTGTCTGCATCTTCCGGTGCCTGGGCAACCAGAACGGTATCGGGGAAATCTGTAACCGTGGAGTAGTACTGCGGCAAGAATTGGCTGACGACATCGGCAATATCCCCTGCCTGACCTACAAGCGAAAAACTCATTTCGCCGATCAGCTTGCCACCGCGCTCACGGAGCAGCACCACTTGTGCGCGTTCCTTGAGGAGTGCCACACCAATAATATCTAAGTTGTCGCCTGTAGTGTCGGATACCACCTGCTTCTCCTCATCCATTTCGCGGATGATCGCCACGGCATCGCGCAGTTGGCCTGCACGTTCGAACTTCCGATCCAGAGCGGCCTGTTGCATTTCGCGCTGGAGTGCTTCGGCTGCAGGCTTATGATCCCCACGGAAGAAGCGAATGAGCTCGTTAAGAGCCTCCCAATACTGCTCGCGGGAATAGAGCCCGCAACCAAGGCCGCAGTGCCTGCCAATCTGCACTTCGAGCGGCGGAGCAGGGTACAAAGACGTGGTCGTGTCCTCTCCTTTTTCTACTTTGCGATTCAGGCGGTCGAGTGTCTCCTTTGCTGTGCGATACGGGAACGCCTCGTGCAGTGCATCGAGGAGATTGCGCACCTTCCACGCCTGTAAGTACGGCCCGAAGTACTTGGCCTTGTCTTCTTCCATGCGGCGCACCACCGTTACCGAGGGGAACGCCTCTTGTACGGAAATGCGGACGTACACGTAATTCTTATCGTCCTTCATCATCACGTTGTATTTGGGCTTCAGCTCTTTAATAAGGTTGGTTTCGAGCACGAGTGCCTCCAGCTCGCTACGAGTGACTGTCACTTCCACATCTGCAATCTTGCCAATGAGCGCGGTCTTCCATGGCCCAAGCGACGGATCTTTGGCAGGCAGAACGTAGCTCTTCATGCGGCTGCGCAGATTCTTGGCTTTGCCGACGTAGAGCACATCGCCCTTGGCATCCAACCAGCGATACACACCGGGTGCCGTGGGTGCTTTGGCCACAATGGCACGCAAGCGCGCCAAGGAATCGGATGCTGCGGACTTACGCATAACGGGAACATGGTACACTCCGGCTCCTGATGGTGCAGTCACCTTTGCTCACCGTGCTCGTGCTCAATTACCGGGGTCCGCAGGACACCGTGCAGTGCGTACAGCAGCTTGACCAGCAGACCATTGCCGATCGTATGGAAATTCTGGTGATTGATAACGGATCGCAAGATGACTCCGCTGGTGTGCTGCGCAACAGACTGGGGCACATGGAGAATGTGCGCATTATTGAAACGCCCAAAAACTTAGGCTTCGGTGGCGGCAACAATTACGGTGCTCGCTATGCCAGCGGGGAGTATCTGCTGATACTCAATCCAGATACCGCGCCGGAACCAAAAGCACTGCAGCAAATGATCGACATACTGCAGCACGATCCGCAGATTGGGATTGTGGCGCCTGCACTCGTATTTCCAGATGGAACCGTACGCGAATCGCATAGGAATTTCCCTACCCTACGAGCCGTGGTCGCCAAGCGCACTCCCTTGGGGAAGGTGATGCCACAGGTACTCGATCGCTATCTGCACAGGGGCGCAACAAGTGGTATGCAGGATGTAGACTGGGTAGTGGGTGCATGCATGCTCATGCGCAGGGCGCTCTATGAAGAACTCCAGGGATTCGACGAGCGGTTCTTCCTCTTTTTAGAGGATACCGACCTCTGTCGCCGCTGCTGGAAGGCCGGTAAGCGCGTGGTGTACTGCAGCGATATCCGTGCAGCCGATGGCAAGCAACGGCTGAGCGGCGACGGTTTCTTTCCACTCATCACCAAGAAAACCGGGCGTATTCATTTGCAGAGTGCCTGGAAGTACTTTTGGAAGTGGCGAGGCAGCCCGCTAACACGGCCATAAAAAGATGAGGAAATCCCTTGGAGAGTAGTTGACCGCAGATGCGGCCATCCCGTACCCTCTGCAAGCTGAAAAGCAGGTATGAACATTGTCCCACTCGCAGCACAGGCACGGTCGAAAGACCGCACATCCCGAGCTCTCCGCAGGGCAGAGACTGTTCCGTGCGTGTTGTACGGCAACGATGTGGAGAACACGCAGCTGCAGTGCGATCACAAAGAATTGCTCAAAACCTACGCACAGGCAGGTGAGAGTACATTGGTGGAGCTGGATATTGCCGGTAAAAAGGTGCCAGTGCTCATTCATGCTATTGATTTCGCTCCAGTGAGCGACCGCATTACACACGTCGACTTCTACGCCGTGAACATGAAGAAGGAAGTGGAAGCACACGTTCCAATGCACTTCGACGGCGAATCCCCTGCTGTGAAGGAATTGGGTGGTGTGTTGGTGCATTCCCTCGATCACATTTGGGTACGCTGCCTCCCAGCAAACCTGCCACACGAGCTGCATGCGGATATCTCCAGCCTCAAGGAATTTGGTGATCAACTCACGATAGCGGACATCAAAGTGCCCGCAGGTGTCACGATCAACGAAGAGAGTGATCAGGTGATTGCAAGCGTGCAGGAGCCACGCCGTATAGAAGAAGAAACGCCAGCTGAACCTGCAGAAGGAGCCGAAGGCGCTGCTGCAGGCGCAACTGCCGAGGGCGGCGCTGCCGAGGGCGGCGACGAGAAGAAGGAATAACCCTGCTCATGCGACTACTGGTTCGTATACTCAACTGCTGTGTCCTACTACTCGCAGCCATCTACGGGCTGCTTATTCTGTATGCGGTAGCCACGCAGGAACCACTCGAAAGCGATGTGCCACCGCAGCAGGTGGCGCAAGAGGAACGGCTGAACCCTTTGGAATGGCTACGTTCGCATGTATCACTTCCCTCGTTCCTGCGTCGGGAAATACCACTTGTTGTAGTGATGATCGAAAATCAGGAACATGCGCGACCGCATCAACAAGGATTGTCAGATGCGCTGCTTGTGGAAGAGTGGCCTGTGGAAGGCTTCATTACCCGTTTCGCGGTAGTCTTCAATGGCAATGATCTCCCAAAAAAGGCAGGACCTGTACGATCCATTCGACCGTACTTCATCCATAGTCTTGCACCATGGCCGGTACTCCTCCTGCATGCAGGCGGCAGCCCAGAAGCATTCGAGGCGGTGAACGCCTCAGCCACCATCGAAGCAGCAAACGGGATCGGCGGCACCTACTACGAGTTCTTCCATCGCGAAGATGGCATCCCTGCACCACACGACCTGTTCATTGATCGCGCAAACATGCAGCACATTGCACTGGAACACGATATGGACACCATGCGATGGCCTCCATACAACACAGGGATTGCTGCCAAAGGCGAACCTGTATCGCAGATCAGTGTGAATTTCTACAACCCAGATCACGATACATCGTACGAGTACGATCCACGAACGCAGCGGTACATTCGTACCAATGGTGACGTGGAGAACCAGGCATCACCCGCAAACGTGCTCTTCTTGGAGATCCCTGTGACCGGTATCGGCGAATTTGGTCGACTGCAGATCCCCGTACGGGGAGATGGTGCGCTTCTCCTCTTCCGCAACGGCATGTTGGCGCAAGGTACATGGGAGAAAGCCAACGATACCGAAGCATTCCACTTCCTGGCGCAAGACGGCTCTCCGCTCAATCTTGCTCGCGGGCAGACATGGATGACCGTGCTTCCGTCTTTTGATCGGATCACGTGGGGCAACGGCACCGAAGACACTCCGCAGGAGTAATTACTTCTTTGACCTCGTCTTCTTGCGTGGTGCAGCAGCAGCTTGTTCGCGGAGAAACTCGGGCAGCAGTAATGGCTGTTGCAGATCTGGCAGCTTCTCCACAAGCTCCAGATCCTCCAGAGCAATTTTGCCAACGTACAAACGTTGCAATTGCCCTCCTTCTGCGAGGAACCGCTCAATGGCACGTACACCTCGAAAGTACACCACACTCTTGGTGAACCCACCGTTATCAGATGTATTGGTCAGGCCACGCTTAATGATGATCGCCTGAGAAAGAGCTTTCTCACGATCGTACCCGAGTTCCTCGGACAGATACTGCCGAGTATCGGCAAACGAGTGCTCCAAGCCATAGGCGAGGCCGAGCAGATTACGAGGTGGGTTATACCGCTTCTCATGCGTGTCGCCATACACACGATTCTGGTTGTAGATCGCGAGCCCTTCCTGGGTATCCAGATATCCCGCGCAACCCCGACGGAAAATAGCATAGGGCTGATGTGCACCATTCTCTGCGGTAAGGATGTGCGTCTCGATTTCGTGGCGGATGAGTGCATCGATGCGCGTGTCGGAGAATGTAGCGCCTTCGCGCAAATACACATGTCGACCACCCACCGTACAATCTGCCACAAGCTTCGCGCGGATGGCTACTTGCCACTCATGCAAACCATATTTGGCAAGCACCTGCTCAAAGCGCTCCTTTACATACTCAGCGGATCGAGTGGGTGCGTCTCGTTCGGAAAGATCGCATGCTGGTCGATTGTGCAGCAGTGCGTCTGCCGCCCGAATAAGCGAGGAAGTAGGCTTACCAAAGAGTGCCACAGATAACGCAGTAAATCGTTCACTGTCTCCACGTGCTTCAAGGAGCAGAATACGCTGGGTATGCTCCTTGCGCTTCTTCTCTAGTAGTACGCCGAGCGGCGACGTGTCGAGCAGTGGCTCTGCCAAACGTTCCCGAATATCCGCGATATTCGGCAGTGGCGGATAGGAAAACACGGGATTGTAGCGCACATCTTCGCGCAGTCGCTTGCGCTCTTCAGCTAAGTTAATGGGCTTGATGTATTTGAGCAGCAACAGCTCACGATCGTACTGCGAGAGCAGTTTATCCACAGCGCGCAGGTCGATCTTCACGCCGGATGCCGTGGGTTTTTGACGCTGACGAGATGGATCGATGAGAAAGTCAGCCAGATCTCGACGGCCAATGATGGCGCGATCGGAACCCGGCAGATCAGCCGCAAGTACGACTGTTTGGATCTTGCGTCCTGCGAGTGTGAACTTCACGCGATATCGCTCGGCATCGTCACCTTCCTGTTCTACCGCACGATGTGCGATCAATTCTGTAATGAGTTCGCGTGAGAAGACTGTTCTCTCACGATCCGGCGCTATGGCACAGGGCTCTTCCACACTCGCTCCCACCCCAGCAATCGTGATAATTTCATGCAGGCCAAGGAGCGGGCGCTCTTCGGGCTTCTTGCCTGTGCTCTTGCTACGAATCTTCTCGCCAAAAAGCTCCTGCCCAATACGCACACCCTTCTCGGGCGAGCTCACCGTGAGCCCCTGAACACGTTCCAGGCGCGCTCGGAGCGGCGCAAGATTCGCAATCTGCACACTCAATCCAGCACGCGCGTTCACTTCGAGCACCGCAGGCCCCATTTGTGCATCGAGCGTAATATCTGCAGCCAAATACCCGATGTTGGTAATCTGCTGAATACGCGAACAAATGAGGAGAATTTCCTCCCAGAAGGGAATTTGATGACCCGATGGCGAGCCACCATGCGGTAGTTCTGTAATCATATGATGGTACTGCGCTGCATGTGTGGTAACCCCCTTGGCAATGTCGATACCAATACCCATGCCACCAAGGTGTAGGTTTGCCTTTCCGTCACTTACAGCGGTAGGAATGCGCAACATCGCCATGATCGGCACAAGGTTGAACACGATTACGCGGATATCCGGCATACCCACAGGTCGAAACGGCAGGAACGACTCATGGGGGATGAGCAGCTGCTCAAAGAAGGCAGTATCGCGGCGACCACCGAGCGAAAAGCGCCCATCGAGGATGTCTCCCATATGCTCACGAAGCTCCTGTGCGGCAATGGGACGCTTGCCACTGCGCAGGAACTGCCCCTGTTTATCGCGACCACGCAGAATAATGATCCCCTCTCCTCCAAACCCATAATTCGGCTTAAGTACACAGTCGTCTGGGAGTGATGAGAAATCGAACGCGCGCAATTGTTCGCGGTTCTCGATACGTGCAAAAATCTTCGCAGCAGGAATGCCGCGCGCGGTAAGGAATGCCTTGGTCTTCAATTTGTCATCGGCAAACGCAATAGCCTTCTTTGGATTAAACGGCTTCACGTAGAGGAGGTTCCTCGCGTTGATGCCGAGCACGCCGCGACTGGAGAAAAATGGAGTGAGCATTATTCTTCCTGCAGATGGCGGAACACTTCACGGAATCGGAAGTACTCCACAAGCCGCAGTCCCGCCCACTTCCCCAGCACAATGTTTACGAGCAACGTGACGAGAATGGTCTCCGGATAGGCAAGAATGAATGACTGCAATGCAGGCCACTGCACAATGAACACACACAAGAGAGAGGCAATCACTGTTTCACCAACGCCCATCACAGCGCTCCACAAGCCTTCTTCAGTCTTCACGTTGAGGAACGTTTCCGAGAGCGTAGACATGATGAGCAGAATGAAGATCGTGTCACCCGAGAGTGTAAGACCGAAGTACGCGCCGAGGCCGAGGAGCAACAGGAGCGTCAGGCTCACAACCGTAAGAATGATGGCAACTTTCGGTACATAGAGCAGGCGCCATCCGCGCATGAGCGATCGAGTGGCGTAGCCAGTCACCAAGATGAAGAGCAAGAATGCCACACCGATCTGCCACCCAAGTGCAAGAAAGCTCAGGGCAATCACCGAGGGCGTATACAAGCCAAATGTTGTAACACCAATCACCTGCTTGAGGAAGGCAAGGATCGTAGCAATGAGCGGCAATATGAGGAGCAAAATCGCCGTGCGCGTGGAAACACCGTGCGTGAGCATGTAATTCACGAGTGACGACAGCACATTCCACGGGCGCAGTGCCGCCGTGGATTCATCCACGATTTGAAAGTCGAAATCCCACTGGGTAAGGCGCTCAAGGAATTGGTCAACATTCTCGGCAGTCAGCAGCGCACTCATCGCCTCTTTGCGCGTGATGATGATGCGACTAGGGTCGAGCACAGAGAACGGCCCACGCGCAGTGCGCGCAAGCGTGTTCAAGCTGCGCTCGGTAATGAGCATGATGGTCTGGCGAGGCAGCTCATTCATGCGATCGGCATCGCCCTCTACTGCACGCTGCAATGCCTGTAAGCCAGAAATCCCATCGGACCAAATCACAATCGCCTCCGCGCCGGCAAGGGCACCGTTGGATTCTTTAATCACACGCGTGAGAAGCGAATCATCCCCGATAGGGATGGTGTTTTCGGTGGGGCGGATAATGCGCAAATATGTGCCACCACGCTCCGCCTCCTGCTGATGCACAAGGAGCTTTTCTGCGGCAACCGTGGCATCCGCGATCAGTACGATTTTGCGCTGGTACACGATAACCTCATGCACAGCTTCTGCAGTGACCTCTTCGCCGTCAATTGTCATGGAGATCACCAGACGAATGACGGTTCGACCAGGCTGCTCAGGCGTGTAGACCGCCTCGAGCGTTCGGCTGATTGGCTGAGTAACCCCCTCGCGAAACCAGCGGTACTCCGCCGTTTCGTCTACACCAGCACTTGCCGATGCATCGAGCACCAAGGTACGGCCGACCGCAATATCGCTCGGGCCGCTAATGACCGGAGTAATACTTGCTGCGCTGTGATCTTCTTCGATGACCTCCATACCCAAAACTGGCACTGCAGACGCGAGCAGAGCCAGGAATACCCCGGTGTTAAGAAAAAATCGATGCATACAACACAGGTTAGCTGCTCTTCTTTTTGGTGTCGTTCTTGTCTTTGTACTTCTTGAGCTGCGGCTCAAGCTTCTCTGCGCAACGATCCACTGCTTCAATTACATCGGGGCGTCGTGATTCTGCATAGAGCGACTTCCCTGGGAGCTCCACCGTAATTGTCACCTTAATTTGGTCACGCTCTTTTTTCGTGTTACGACGCTCGGTATTCACACGAATAACCGACGCTTCATCTTTGAGGCGGCGACAGTAGGTAGCAAGCTTGCCTAGTTTGCGCGCTAACACGAGCAATTCACGATCCGTGTACTGAAAGTTCTCCTCATAATGCAGGATGTTCATGGTGGTACAGGAGAAGGAAACACGGCCAGCATATCACGTTCATAAGAGGATGGCACCCCGGGTATTCGCCCGAAAATTGTGCGCCAAACCACAGAATTATCACTCTTCTAGAGAGAGTGATAGACACGCAGAAAAAGGCAGTGTAGACTTGGCATGTTTTCTACCCCACTCCTTCATGATGTGTTGTGATGGTCAGGGCGGATGCGGCTGCGGTTGCTAAGCAACTGTTGGCTCATCCCCACAATCAAACGGAAAGCGCCCGCCTTGGGCGCTTTTTCGTATGCTATACGGCGTGCACCGGCACCCGTCGCGGGCTACGCAAGGAGTACCATACATTGAACCCAAAACCGAGAATCACGAGTAATACCCCAATGCATAGTGCTGTTTCCGCATTAGACTGCACAGGGGCACTTGCGTGTAGCGAACCCTGCACGAGCATTGCTGTTGCTTCCGGCTGCACGGCATTCGTCGGCAGCACCAAAGTGCCTTGCCCAACTAGCTGAGCAAGTTGGCGGGAAAACGAGGACTGTACTCCCGTGACGACGAGAACCAAGCCTCCTGCAACGAAAGACGCATTGCTGGTGAATCGAAGAATGTTATTCATATTCATGTAATATTATAACATATTTTATATTTTTTACAATAATCATGCCCCACGGAGAACTTGTGGACTTCTGCGCTTTTCTTGGCAGGAAAGTCATCGTACACTACGCCCGCTTTCCGTGGCCCCATCGTCTAACGGTTAGGACGCCAGGTTTTCATCCTGGTAACGGGAGTTCGATTCTCCCTGGGGCTGCCAGTCAAATATTAAACCGTTTCGATACACTAAAACTCTCATGCGGGCGGCGCGCCTCTCCCCGGCACGCTCTGCCGCACGCCGAATTTACTGTGCACGAATTGGTTCAATGCATGTTCGGAGAGCAAGTTCATCATCTTCTCCCGGATCTCATCTCTCCTTTGAACACATGCCAGAATATCCCCCCTCAGTTGTGCACCTTGCGGGAGCCGGCTCCGGTTCACCAAGTCGGTAAAGTGGACGAAGCTCTCCAGAATGACCCGGTCTCTGCTCAGTATGAATCCACTGTCTTTCTCGAGTGTCATTACCAAAGCATCGCGCAATCCCATGGCAAACATTTCCGCGTACGGTGCATTGTCGAACGCATCAGCCGCCAACGCATTCGCAAGGCGTGTCGGCCCTGTTCCGCCGTAGCCCCAGTTAAAATCCTGGGAGCCATCGGGCGATTGGAGATCCGGCTTCTGGATTCCCCCTTCCCAAATGGCCACTTGCCTCGTGCCAACAGCGGGGATGATCCCGTGGTACGTGCGTAACGGCGGGCCGCTGATCCGTTCTCGGTATAGATCTCGGGGCATAATGGGTATATTTCATACTTCTTCTGTAATTGTCAATAAGTCCTGAAGAATGATCGTGCTCTTCAGAGATTTCTGAGTACAGAGTGCCAATACACTATTGCACCAAGCACCCCTGTTTGAAAAAGTCTTCGGGCTGCCACTCTCCCAAGCCAAGAAACACCCCTATAATTGACAATTATAGCATTTTAGTTTAATAATATATGCTTTCGCACTGCGCGAGAGGCATGTTCATTCTCTTCACCGGCTTTTTTCGTTTGACGAAAGGAGTGTATACAGCCGGACCCGTGTGAGCGGGTGACAGTGGGGCATTATGTTTCATGTCACTCAATGTAAGGAATTTGCTGTGTTGTTTTCTCTTGAACGGTTTTGGTCGCGCCGAAAGCGACCTGTGTCTTCGAGTCGTAACCCCTCCAACGTCGTATTACGTGGAGAGCAACTCGAGAGTCGTGATCTCTGTGCGGCGGACATGCACTATGTCCCCAATCAGCAGGATGGCGGCGGTACGCTGACATTCGTAGGCGATAAGCGTTTCGCCAATAACGCCAAGTTCGGCGCTGCCGAAATTGGTGGGCAAACGGTCGGTGTCGCAACGCTAAATGGACGGGAGAAATTCTTCCAACCTGGCAGCGTCACCGAGATTGTCTACGTCGGCGGACGCACCACCGACACAGTCGAGATCAAGTCCGAAGCGGGCGATCTCGGCCTCCGAAAAGTGCGGGCAAACTTGGGCCGAGGATTCGACAACTTCGCGTCGTCGAGCCCCTGTGTTCAGGTAACCGTGCTGGGCGGAGCCCACAACGATCTGATCGTGGTCTATGGCCACGGTTCGGTCATGAAGGGTGATGGCGGACATGATCGCATCGACTTCTTTGGGAGCGATGGGCAACTCTACGGAGGTGCAGGCAACGATCAGCTCCGGGCAGTTCGCTCCGGCAACTACCTGGAAGGAAAATCGGGGAGAGACATCCTCGAAACCATCATTGGTCAGCTCGCCTGGGATCAGGTTGGGCGCGCCAATACTGTCAATCCCGGCTCTGGGAAAGACAAACTGATCGTCGATCCGTTCGACGTTCAGCTCGGAAAAATCGGCAGCAGGTGGGGCGACATCGTGATCTACGTCACGGCCACACCGGTGTCTCAGCCGATTCCAGAGCCGTATCCCGAACCGCAACAGCCCGGGTCTGGGCCGACGGTAACGGAATACATCAATCCCCAAACCGGGGATGCGGTATACACCGCAACGACGATCCGGCTTCATCTGCAAGCCACGAGCCCTTCGGGGCTGGTGCTCTACAGTGTAGAAGCGAACGGGGCATTCCTTGGGGGACAACGCCAGGCAAACGGCACACGCATTACTGCGGATGTCGCCAATCCAACGACGGACTTCGTCGTGGTTGATCCCTTCGGGCTCCTTCCTGCACTGCAGGCAACTACACAACTGATCGTCATCTAACGACAAAAGCCACCCACCCGTTCTCCGCTGTAAAAAGTGGAGAACGGGTTTTCTTGATACGAATACAAAAAAATCGGAGAGAGGTGATTCCCTCGCAACTGTCATCTTTCAAGATAATCCAAAACGCTTGCGACGAAGAACGCATGCGGTAGCATCGTCCTTCCTATGGCAATGGAAAACCCGCAGCATCGCGCACAAATTCCATCCAACAGAATGGAACAGATGATCCCCGAGCTTGCCGACTTCTGCCAGATGTACGCAGACATCACGAGGCTCAACGTGCTGCTGCTCTTGCGCAATGGCGAGATGGGCTTCGGCGAACTCGAGAAGCATTCTGGTAGCAGCGGACCACTGCTGTCGCATCATTTGGCGCTGCTTGCAGACGGAGGATTGATTACGCAGCGCAAGGAAGGACGACATACATATTGGTCACTCACACCTCGCACGCGGCAAATGGAGCAACTCCTGAACATCATGCTCACAGGAGCGTCACCACAAGATGATGGGGAAACGATCGATTGGAACCACGATCCGTTCTTGCGGAGTGAAGAGCCAATAGAAGACGCATTGGAATATGTATTCAATGCAGTCGATGCGGTGCTCCCCACGCCGGAGGCAAGGAGAGCGTGGAGACAGGATTGGGTACACGATACGGAGGCAAAAACCGGGAATCGCTACTTTGCAGAACAGTTGCTGCACACATGTAGCGAAGATCAGTGCATTGCGCGTCTTAAGGCATGTATTGCAGAACAATGGGGCATTCCCCTGGCTGAATGACCACGAATTTTGAGATGGGCGATTGCTGTGTAGTAGGATATGTTTTACCCCACGCAACCGCACTTGCGATTGCAGAATCGAACCCCTTCCCTTGCCCATGTTTTCACTGGTCAAATCTACGTTCTACAGGGAAGAGGAGACGAAAAAATCGCTCTGCGAGTTCATTATGCAGGCAAAGCAGTTGAGCATGGGGGAACAATGCATGCTCTTTGAAAGGGAATTCGCAGCATGGCAAGGGAGGAAGCACTGCGTCAGTTTCAATAGCGGCAGCTCGGCGAATTTGGGGCTCATACGCGCGCTCTGCAATCTGGGCATTCTTTGCTCAGGGAATACAGTGGGATTTGCCGCGATCACGTGGGCAACAAACGTGATGCCACTCATTCAAAATGGACTGGTGACATCCCCCATCGACATCAACACTGCAACACTCAATGTCTCCCCTACAACGGTGCTTGAGGCGTTGGAACGCACAAATATGCAGGCGATATTCCTCACGAATGCATTGGGAATGAGCGATGACATTGCATCCATCAAGGCAATATGCGACGAGAGAGGCATACTCCTGCTGGAAGATAATTGTGAATCGCTTGGCTCGGAATACAACGGGGTCAAGCTGGGGAACTTTGGCATGGCATCTACATTCTCATTCTTTGTCGGCCATCATTTATCCACTATTGAAGGCGGAGCTGTGTGCACAGACGATGATGCACTGGACGAAGCTCTCCGCATGGTTCGATCGCACGGTTGGGATCGACACTTGGCGCCAAGTGCACAGCAGCGACTACGCGCGGATCACAATGTGGATGACTTCAACGCGAAGTACACATTTTACGACTCCGCATACAACATTCGACCAACCGAGATCCAAGGATTTTTGGGAAGGAACCAATTGGCATATCTCGATGAAATGACCAAAAAGAGAGCGGAGAATTTCGTAGCACTTACCCCGATTTACGATAATCCGCAGTTTGAAAGGATGCAGCCACAGATGAGTACGCATTCTAGTTTTGCCTTCCCGCTCCTGTGTAAGACAGAAAAAATTAAAGATGAGTACATCCAGAAAAGTACAGCAGCAAATATTGAAATACGACCGATTATCAGCAGCTACATGCCCCATCAGCCATTCTATAAAAAATATGTGCCAGCTGTAGAACACGAATTGCCAGGTGCATATGCAGTGCACAAAAAAGGCTTCTACTTCGGCAATAATCCCGAAGTGACTCCTGAGGACATTGCGATGTTACTCGAAACATTCAAATAAATTATGCCGGCTTACTTGGTCCAATTAGATAGTATCCGCACGTGGTATAAAAATTCCTGACATAGGGCATGTCACGAAGGAGCGGAAGTTGTTCCCTTGGCTGCAAATTGAACTTCAGAGAATAAATGGGATTAATGAGCCAAAGCGTTTTGCCAATTATTGTAAGTCCTGAGCTCTTCGCAGAACGTTCGAACCTTTCGATAGTGATACGTGTGGATTTTACATCGGCGAGCTCTGCAATCATCTGCTCCGATTGACCAAGGAGTCTATAAAGATTGAGGTACAGCATGTTCGGAAGTATGTGCACCCAAGGGAGAACGCCAGCAATACCTTTGCAGCCTTGCTGATGACCACCAAATGGCATTTGCCAAGGTGGGAAGCCAAAAAAAATACGCCCATTTGGACGAAGGAAACTGTGCAGTGTTTTGAGGAGTTTCAGCGTATCGGGAATATGTTCCACCACATCTTTCAGAACGATGAGGTCAAAATGTGAAGCAAATTCTTCTGCGATCTTTGGGTCATAAATATTTTTGTGGAAAATGCGACACGTATCGTTCTCTAGCTCCTTGGCGAGAAAACGTTTTGCCTGGTTATAGTTACCTTCATGGAGCTCTACACCCGTTCCAATGCATCCTTCATCGAGGAAAGCTTTGAGTACGCCTCCTTGCGCACAGCCCACTTCTAACACACGCATACCCGGCTGGAAGGTCATGTATTTCCGCAGAAATGGAAGAATGTACTGGCGAGTAGTCTCCAACTGGTATTGAAAGTAAGTATCTTGACTGTGGTGAAAGGCAAACGTCATATCCAAGTGCAAAAACAAATACTGACCAAAAATCGTCAATACAAAGATTGTATCACGACCCACTGAGTACTCTCGAAAGAGTAGAATCCGCACATCTCGGCATCTTCCCCAATCAAATATGTCTCTCTATCGCACAATGCAAACAGTCTGTATTGGATCGAGCTGCCTTCTGCTACTAGCTGGTTGCAGTTCCCCAACCGAACAGGCTGTGGAGAATGCGATTGAAAACGACACGGGCGAGAATGCGGAAGTAAACATGGATGGTGATTCGATGCGCATTGAAACTGATGAGGGTGTATTCACCACGGGCCAGGAGCTCCCTGCAGATTGGCCGAGCGACGTACCTGCGTATCCAGAGGCAGAAGTGCAGTTCTCTGCGGCAATGAACGGCAATACCGGTGATCCGGGAGCAGGCGCCTTGTTTGTCACCCCGGATACCGTGGCAGACGTTATGGGCTTCTATCGCACCGAACTGGAGCAGAACGGCTGGACGATCAGCGGGAACATGGAGGCTGCTGGTACAAGCTTTGTAGGTGCCACCAAAGATAACCGCGTCGTGTCTGTAGCAGTCACCGACGTTGATGGACAAACATCCATCACTGTCGGCATCGGCGAACAGTAGCCTACTTCTTGTCCCGGAGCAGATCGCGGATCTCCATGAGCAGCTGCACGTCGGCAGAAGGTGCGGCGATCTCTTCTGGTTTTTTGGGTTTGAAGCGATTGAGCTGCTTAATGAGCAAGAAGATGCAGAATGCGACGATGACGAAATCGACGACGGATTGAATGAACATACCGTACCCGATCTGCGATTCACCAATCGTAAGCGCAAGCGTGGAAAATTCGACCTTCCCAAGGAGCAATCCGACTGACGGCATCAGCAGATCGTTGACGAGCGAAGTCACAATTTTGCCGAATGCCGCACCGATGATAATACCCACTGCAAGGTCAATGACATTGCCACGCATGGCGAAATCACGAAATTCTTTGAACATAGAAAGAATGGAAAGAATGCCACCAGGGTATCACACCCGCTTGGGAGTACGAATGCAGAGCAGTAGCAAGCTACCAAGAGCGGTGAGCACGAACGAGAAGAGGAACGGCAGTGTCGATGATCCAGATGCATCCCATAACCAACCTGCAAGCAGTGAAGATGGGAGGCTTACTGCACCCATAATGAGCTGAAAGCCGCCGAACACGCTGGCGACGTGTTCTGGCGGAGAGAGCTCTGCGAGCATAGATCGTTGCACAGGATCATAGAACCCCTTGTGGACACCGTAGAGCACGAATGCGAATGCAATGACCGCTGCATTGGAGGTAAACGGCATGCAGAGAGCAACGCCTGCCCATGCGAGCATGGAAACAGCAAACACCGTCTTGCCACCAATACGATCCACAAGCCGACCTGCCGGAGAAGATGTGGCCGCTGCAACGATGTTGAACAGCAAATAGAGCACTGGTACCGACGCCGTCACAATACCGTGATCGTTGGCTGCAAGAAGGAGAAAAGAGTAACTGAACGTGGCAATGTTGAAGACGGCATTGAGCAGAATAAACAGCTGCAAGTCGGAGGAAAGATCCGTAAGGCGAATGCCGCGGAAAAGCCCGTTGTGTTCCGGCTTCCGTTCTTTGACTGCAAACACCACAAGCACCGTGGCGAGAATCGATGGAATTGCCGCGAGTAGGAAGATCGTACGGTACTCAAGGAAGCGGATGAGCACGAGCGCGATCAGCACTCCCGTCACCGCACCAAAGTTATCCATCGCACGCTGGAAACCGAAGTGTCGGCCACGGTTTGCATTCGTGGAGAGATCCGCAATGATCGCATCACGCGGAGAGCCTCGCATCTTTCCCGAACGATCAAGAATACGGAACGGAATGATTGCCTGCCATGTATGTGCGTAGGCATAACCAAAACGTGCAATGGCACCAAAGAGGTACCCCATCCACACAAAGACTTTTCGCTTCCGCAGTCGATCGGAATAGTAGCCCGATACCGCCTGCGACAGTGCGACGAATGCATCACCAATACCATCTACCAAACCCACTGCAGTCATACTGGCGCCCAGCGTATTGCGCAGGAAGAGCGGCCAAATGGAGAACACCATATCTGCACCCATATCGTGCAGGAACGACGCCACCCCAAACGTACGCACAACACGTTTGGTCTCGCCGGGTGACACAACAACCGTCATGGCTCCACGGTGTACCACAAAAGGCGCCCGGTGCGCGAGCATAACAAAAGAGCCGAGGCATAAAGCCCCGGCTCTTTCTGAAGCGCGAAGTGAATCGCGAGCTGCTTACCGACCGCGTGAAGCGGAGAAGCAGTCACGACAGAGCACCGGCTTGCCACCTTCCTCTACAGGACGTGGCTTGAACGGCACCTGGCAGTTTGCGCCACACTGGGCGCACACTGCATCGTGCATCTGGGCGGGTCCACCGCCACCACCTCCGCGCTGCGACTTGCGAGCACGGCGGCAATCGGAGCAACGCTTAGGCGTGCTCAGATCTTTAGAGGCGTAAAATTCCTGCTCACTTTCAGTGAACACGAACGTCGCGCCGCAATCAGAACATGTAAGTTCCTGATCAGACATGGGATAAGAAGGAAAAGAAGAGAAAGGATCGACAGCTTCCTTCTCAAGGGCTCTGATTGGAACAGGACTTTCGAAGTACACTGTGATGTGAACAATTATTGGCAGATACGCCCAAATTTGTCAATTATTTTGCGAGAAGATAGTGCTGCCGAAGTGATTCTGGAAACCGCTCAATCGCATATCGCAACATCGTACGCGGCATACATACGGCATTCTTATCGAGGAATGCACAAAGGGCAGTTTTATTGCGTTTTCCCACTTCTCTGAGCATCCAACCCGTGGCCTTGTGCATAAGGTCGTGCGGATGACACAAAAAGCCCTCAGCAAGGCGGAATGTATGGGAGAAATCGCCCTCCCGAATGAACGCATACGTGGCAACCACGGCAGTGCGCTCACGCCAAAGGTGACCAGAAGCCGCCAGACGATCGAGAATTGCCGGGTCTTTGGTGCCCAGAAGATGACGACCGAGAATTTTGTATGCGGACGCATCGACTAAATCCCAATTATTCGCATAGTCGAGATGCTCTGTATAGAAACGAACAACACTCACTCTGTCGCTGTCATTCCCACGTTCATACTGCAGTACGAGTAGGAGGAAACCCGCCAAACGCTCTTCGTGCCACTTGCTCTGTAAAAGAGCATGAATGTCGTCGAGCGGAAGATTCGCATACTGCTTCATAATGCTGCGCACCTGCGGCACGCTCAGCCCAAGGAACTGATCGCCTTCTGCGTACTCTCCCTTCCCTGCCTTAAAAAACTTGGGGAAAAACGCTGCCTTTACAGGGTCAGCAGCAGCCCGAAGATCACGCTGAATGGCAAGCACAGCACCAGCATAGCGGTTGAGCCAGCGCAGATGCACGCCTATGCTTCCGCGTACATGCCAGCACTTTCCCTGCAACAGCGGCAAACACTCCAAGATCTGCTGCTCCTATGCATCACCGCGGTTTCCGGCGGATGTGTGATGGTGGTGGAATTACTCGGCACACGAATTCTTGCTCCATATGTAGGAACGTCACTCTACGTGTGGACCAGTGTGATCGGAGTGGTACTAGCGAGCTTGAGCATAGGCTATGTGATAGGCGGAAGAATCGCTGACAGTAAAAACTGTGGCGTGTGCTTGCCAATAGTTCTGATGAGCGGAGGAGTACTCACATGGGCACTCGCCATCGTGTATCAACTCATTCCTATGAGTTATGTGGGAGGCAATATCGTGCGTGCATCACTGATTGCATCGGGGCTCCTTTTTGGACCACTCACAATGGTGTTGGGTATGGTAACTCCAATCGCAGTACGTTTGCGATACAACCTGCGAGGCACCATCGGCAGATCGGCAGGGAGTATTTATGCGGCATCAACCATAGGGAGCATTGCCGGAACATTCCTCTCTGGATATTGGCTCATTCCGAACTTCGGCATGCAGGTACTGCTATTTGGCATTGCAGTGATTCTTTTTGGCATCGGCATCATTGCGTATTGGCTATTGCGAGGCGCTACACAACAATGGATTGCCCCCGCTGCGGTCGCCTGCATTGGCATCGCAACGTGGTGTGGAACCACGGTAGTCATGCAAGACTACGCAGTGGCAGCAACGCCGTACATGCAGGTGGTCGCAGATATCAACACGCCATATCGCCGTGCATACGTGTGGGACACATGGATGAATGATGAACCCGTACGCGTACTCGCCGACTGGCAGTCGGCCATCTACCTCAATGAGGAAATCCGCGAACGCCCCGTAGCAAACTACGCACGACAATTTCGCCTGGTAACCCATTTTGCCAACAAGCGTGCCCGCGCAATGATGATCGGCGGCGCAGGATACATTCTGCCAAGGCTCCATTTGGAGTGGTACCCCAGTAGCACAATAGACGTCGTGGAAATCGATCCGGCCATGCCGGAAATCGCCGCAAAGTACTTCTTCCTTGAAGAGGATGAGCGCATACGGACAATCATCGAAGACGGTCGAATCTACCTGAATACGACAGAAGAGGAGTACGACATCATCTATATGGATGCCTTCGCGCCAGAGGCGATCCCCTTCCACCTGGTCACCAAAGAATCATTTACGCAGATGCATCGGGTGCTCACAGACGACGGCGTACTGGTAATGAACATGATCGCGAGCACAGAAGGAGTACGACGAGAGCTCTTTCGATCGACGTATGCCACGATGTCGGAAGTGTTCCCCTTCGTGCGTGCCTACGTGTTCGCACCGGCGAATGAAGCGTGGAATATGGTGCTTGTCGCCTCACCTTCACCCGGGCCCTTTGAAAGCGAAAGCGAAGACAGAGTGCTCAATGGCTACTTACAGAAAGCATGGAAAGGCTCCACCGATGGAGCAATCATCCTTACGGACGATTTTGCACCAGTGGAACATTTGAACCTGCAATAGCCAGTTTCTTGGAGGGTAGATCGTGCGGCTATGGTCATAAACTTGAATAGGCGCGCGATTTGTGCTATTCTAATCTGATTTCGCGAACGTCGCGCCAACACACATACAAACAAGGTGTCTATCCACACGCTCATGTTCGGCTGGGAATACCCTCCGCTTCACCTCGGTGGTCTAGGTGTGGCATGCCAAGGCCTTGTACAAGGATTGCTCAAAACAGGCGTACAAGTGACGTTGGTGTTGCCGCACCCGCATACGCAGTCGCAAGAGCATGATGTGATCTCTCCAAAAGAACACACCACACACACGGTTCGCGTACAAAGCATGCTCGGACCATACATGAACCATGATCAGTATTTCCGCACCATCAGCGCTGTTTCCAAGGAAATGCAGCAGGTATACGGCCACGATTTACCGGAGGCCGTAATGCACTTTACGGAAACGAGCGTGGATCTCACGAAAGATGTGGAGGCAGATGTGGTGCATTGTCATGACTGGATGACTTACGGAGCAGGCGCACGCGCAGCCAAGCATCACAACAAACCTCTCGTTGCGCACATTCACGCAACCGAACTTGATCGAACCAACTTCAGCCCAAACCAGTGGATCTACGATCAGGAGCGCATGGGGTTTGAAGCAGCGGACCGCGTGATTGCTGTGAGCCAATACACCAAGAACATTCTGGTGGAGCATTACGGAATTGCTGCAGAAAAAATTCATGTTGTGCACAACGGCTCAAGCGAAGACCACTTGCCACACAATCGGGTGACAAGCATTACACGAACAAAGAAGCAGGAACCCATGGTGCTCTTCCTTGGGCGACTCACCCTGCAGAAGGGACCAATTCAATTTTTGGAGATGGCAAAGCATGTGCACCAGCACCGCGCAGAAGTGCAGTTCGTTGTCGCGGGCGAAGGGAACATGCTCGGCGAAATGATCCACAAAACCAAAGAACTTGCGCTCGAGAAGAACGTGACGTTCCTCGGGAAAGTAACTTCAAAAGAAGCGCGCAAGCTCTACCGCACGGCAGATTGCTTTGTGATGCCATCACTCTCCGAGCCATTCGGGCTTGTAGCGCTGGAAGCTATTTCCCACGGCACACCTGTTGTGATTTCCAAGCAGTCCGGCGTGAGCGAAGTAGTGGGTCACGGATTTAAAGTAGATTTCTGGGACACGGCAAAAATGGCCGACTGCGTACTTACAATTCTGCGAGAAACTCCTCTCGCCCAACAGTTACGATCAGAAGCACCACGTAGCCTCGCATACCTGCGATGGGAACACCAAGCAGGGCACGTGCGCTCGGTGTATCAGGATCTTCTCAAACCCCGCTAACATTTCATGCAACACAAACACTCTCACCCATCGGTCTGCTTCTACTTCCAAGTGCACCAGCCCTACCGCCTGCGCGACCTGCGCTTTGGCGATGTGGGCGCAGAAGGCACAGAATATTTTGACGAGGTGAAGAACCGCGACATCTTCAGAAAAGTAGCAGAGAAGTGCTACCTGCCAGCAAACAAATTAATCCTAGATCTGGTGCAGCAGTACCCGGACTTTCAAGTGTCGTATTCGCTCTCCGGTGTGTTCCTGCGGCAATGCCAAGAGTACGGACCAGATGTTCTTGAGTCGTTCAAAGCTCTCGCACAAACTGGCAAAGTGGAATTCCTCGCGGAAACATATTTCCACTCATTAAGTTCGCTCAAATCACTCTCGGAATTCGTAGAACAAGTAAGCACACAAGTGGAGCTGATTGAGAATATCTTCGGAGTACGCCCACGCGTGTTCCGCAATACCGAGTTGATCTACAGCAACGAACTGGCGCATATCGCACGCCTCATGGGCTTTAGCGGCATGCTGGCAGAAGGAGCGGACCACTTGCTTGAGGGGCGAAACCCAAATGATCCATTCATCCCCCCGCAGTTCACACTGCCGAATGACGTGCAGAAGATCGTGCGAAAATTCCGACCATACGCAAAGGCACCGCGAAACATTTCGGTGCTGCTCAAGAATTACAAATTGTCAGATGACGTAGCATTCCGCTTCTCGGATCGCTCGTGGATCGGCTACCCGCTCACAGCGGAACGGTTTACGGATTGGCTTATGCAAAGCGGAGGAACAAGCGTGAACCTGTTCATGGACTATGAAACATTCGGCGAGCACCAATGGGCCGATACAGGCATCTTTGATTTTCTACGTTCACTGCCAAAGATTTGGCAGGAGCGTGGAATTCGAGCCATCACCCCATCGGAAGTAATTCGCACGCATCACCGCAGGTTTAAGCATGTGTACGATGCACATACACACGTATCGTGGGCAGACAGCGAGCGTGACCTCTCCGCATGGCAAGAGAACCACATACAGCGAAGCGCATTAGATGCGCTCTTCGCTCTGGAAGAAAAAGTGAAGGCGACACGAGATCCAGAACTACTCGACATCTGGCGCAAGCTCCAAACATCCGACCACTTCTACTACATGTGCACCAAGTACTGGAGCGACGGTGACGTGCATAAGTACTTCAGCCCGTACGATTCGCCCTACGAAGCCTACCGCCGCTTTAGCCATGCGGTCTGCGATTTACGCGAACGAGTCGCCCGGTACCCATCCCACAAGTAACCATGCCAAGACAGCTCGTCATCGGCAACGGCTCAATGCTCGCAACATTCGACGAGCACTTGGAAATGCGCGATTTCTACTTTCCGTATGTGGGAATGGAAGACCATTCCGCATACAAAGATCACCACCGCATCGGCGTGTGGGTACAGGGGAAAGGATTCCGCTGGATCAGCGATGGTAGTTGGAAAATCACGCCACGCTATAAGCCAGAAACCATGGTGGGAAGCTCGCTTATTCAAAACGATGCACTCGGTATCAAGATCGTGGCAGAGGACATGGTGCACCCTGTGAGCAATATTCTCCTACGACGTTGGCGTATAAAGAATCTGGAGAATGACGAGAAGGAAGTGCGACTGTTCTTCCATCACGATCTCCACATTTACGGAGACAAACAGAAAGACACTGCCTTCTATGAACCGTATACGAACTCGGTGATTCATTACCGCCAGAAGCGCTACTTCTTGGTGGGGGGAGAGACCGATAAACCCACGGAATGCGTCACTGGTATTCACGGCGGAAAGTACGCCTCTGCATTGCAGCAGATGGAGCACTTAAAAACCTGTGGTATTTCCTCGTTCACGGTTGGCAAAAGCGAATACCAAGGACTAGAAGGCACATGGCGCGATGCAGAAGACGGTGAATTAGCTCGGCATACGATCGAGCAAGGGTCAGTGGATTCCACCGTGGCAATCCACTGCAAGCTGAATGCGGATGCAGAAACGAAAGTATGCGTGTGGCTCTGCGCAGGCAAAAGCCTCAATGAAGTACTGGAACTGCAGGAGCGTATTCAAAAGGACACGCCAGATCGCATCCATCGTAACTGCACCAACTACTGGAAAAGCTGGGTGAACAAAACAACGTTCAACTTCGGCTCACTTTCTACAGAAACAGTCGATCTCTTCAAGCGGAGCCTGCTCATGATCCGCATGCACTGTAACGACAACGGCGGCATCGTAGCCGCTGCCGACAGCGATATCATGGCATTCAATCGCGATACCTATACATACGTATGGCCTCGTGACGGTGCGTTTGTAAGTTTGGCGCTGGATCAGGCCGGATACACAGAAGTCACACGACGCTTCTTTGAATTCTGCGCAGATGTCATCACCAAAGATGGGTACCTGCTCCACAAATACAATCCCGATAAATCGGTGGGATCCTCGTGGCACCCGTGGTTCCGCGACGGCGAACCGCAGCTGCCTATTCAGGAAGACGAAACTGCACTCGTGATCTACGCATTATGGAAACACTTCGAGCAAGTGCGAGACTTCGAATTTCTGCAGCAGATGTTCGAAAAGCTTGTATTACGTGCGGCGAACTTCCTCTGTGAATTCCGCGAAACAGAAAGCGGATTGCCGCTGGCGAGCTACGACCCGTGGGAGGAGCACCGCGCTGTATTTACCTACACGACCGCGTGCACCATTGCGGGTCTACATGCCGCAGCACACATTGCCAATATTCTAGGGCACCACCGCCACTCGGAGCGCTACCAAACGGTGGCGGATCAAATGCAGCAAGCAATGATCTTCCATCTGTACGATGAACAAACGGGCATGTTCTTGAAGAGCATCAAACGCAAAGACGGCAAAACCACTGCTAAAGACGCCACACCCGATGCGAGTGTCGGGGCGGTGTGGAGGCTGGGCGTACTGCCTTTTGACGATCCTCGCAGCACATCAAGTATGCAGAAATTGCGAGATACACTCACCGTGCGAACACCTATTGGCGGTATCGCTCGCTACACCAACGACTACTACCACGCAGCCGTACCTCCGAGCGCGGAAGTGCCGGGGAATCCGTGGATCATCACTACACTGTGGGATGCACAATGGACGATTGCACATGCAAAGACTGCAGCGGATCTGGAACCTGCAAGAACAATTCTCGATTGGGTACGACAGTACGCCACACGAACAGGTATTCTGGCTGAGCAGCTGCATTCCACCAACGGAGCGCCACTCTCGGTGGCGCCACTCACATGGAGCCACGCAACATTCGTAGAAACCGTGCTGCAATTCGCAGCAAAGGAGAACGCTCTATAATGCCCGCACATTCCATGCAGAATCGCACGATCATCGGCGTGGATCTGGGCGGCACGAAAATAGATGTGGCGCGTTATGACGCTGCCACATGGGAGCGCCAAGCAGCAGAACGATACCCTACACACGCAGATCGTACGTTTGGCCACGTGCTCGATGATTTGGTTGCGGCAATCGAGCAGATCCGCACGGCAGACACCGTGGCGATCGGCATCGGTGTGCCGGGGCTAGTACGCCAGTCTGATGGCACCATTGTGACATTGCCGAATATTCCGGGGGCAGAAGGGGCGCCACTCAAACAGCAATTGGAGCAACGCACTGACCTGCCTGTAACGCTCGAGAATGACGCTAACTGCTTCACCCTTGCAGAAGCGCTACGCGGTGCAGGGAAGGGGCAGGACGTTGTTGTAGGTATCACACTTGGTACGGGTGTAGGTGGCGGGATTGTTATCAACGGCACGCTATTCCGTGGTGCACACGGGTACGGCGGAGAAATAGGGCACATGTTGCTCCAACCCGGGCAGCCACCCTTTGCAACGGAAGACAAGCGGGGTGACGTGGAGCAATTCCTTTCGGGCAACGCCATGGGCAAGCGCTGCGAGCAAGCAAAGAACCCCGGCGAATACCTCTCGGGTGATACATGTTCCTTCATGCATCCCGACCTATTCCGTGAGCTTGCATGGCTCTGCACCAACCTTGTACATGCGCTTGATCCATCTGCAATCGTACTCGGCGGGAGTGCGGGCAGGGCACTCAAGCCTCACCTGAAAGACATTCAGCGCGAGCTCCATCAATGGGTACTCCCCGGCACGCCGCTGCCTGCGCTCGTCACTGCCGAATTGGAGGACAGCGCAACACTGGGGGCAGCCCTCTTGGCGGCACACAGCTGATTATTCAGCGAGCCATACGTTCTCGCTGCCGCTTGGCGCTTCACCGAGCAGCGCGCCTTCGCTATTCACGAACATCACCGACGACTCCCATGGATCTGCAGGCGTAGAAATAATGGCCCATTTCTGCCAGAGGGTTTCTGTAATGCGCAATCGCTGATCGCGAGGCAACTCGAGCCATGGTGTGGTCACAGTGACAAAGAGCATGTTGCGATCGATGGGATCTTGAGCCGATCGTTCCACATACTGTGAGAGATCACCTTCGCTTAGACTACGTTCATACCGTTGCACCGTTTGCACGGCAGCATCTAGGGATTCTTGCTCGCGTTGGAACCGCACGCTCTCTTCTTGATCGCGTCGATCTTGTGCATCATTCACTACACCAGCACGCATATCTGCAAGCGAACGTGGGAACCCCGGGCAACCGAGGAATGAAGCGCGGTCATCGATAGCAAGCCGCCATGCGAGCACATCTGCGTGATTCTCCTCCTGCCACAATTGTGTGAGAGCGCTGCAATGTTGCTGGCCATCGAGGTACGCCACGTGGAGCGTGCGTGCACAGGCTTCATCGCAACGATTGAGCCACGCTGGTGTGCGAGTGTACTTGAGCGCAAGAGTAGCTGGGCTAGAGAGCAAGTCGCGAATGGGCAACACCAGCACAGCAGTGGAGAGCACTGTGCACACAATAAGTACTGCTCCAATGGTGTGGTGCCACGTCCACTCCCAAGAGGACGCTTTGGATTCGCCGAGATCCTGCCACGACAGTTCTCCCATAGCTCTAAGTATACGTTAGTCCGCGTGATGATACCTACTCCCCTTCATGATCTGTGTTGCGCGATAGAGCTGCTCCACAAAGAGCAGCTGACACAGCTCGTGCGGCAGTGTCATTGCGCTCAACGCAAACACGCGATCTGCACGAGTGCGCACTGCATCAGTAAGGCCGTACGCACCACCAATAACAAACGTCATTCCCTCGCCACGATCACGACTGCCGCTGATCGCGTCAGCAAACTGGAGAGAAGGCATCTGCTTCCCCCGTTCATCCAGCACCCAGATCTGCCCGCTGCGATCGGCGAGTGCGTCCAAGATGCGCTGCGATTCCTCTTCGCGCTGTCTCTGCGGATCATTCACTTTGGATGCAGGCAACGAGACCACATCGAACCGCACGGCATGCTCTATGCGCTCCGTGTATTCGGCTACACCGTCACGTGCCCAGACCGCACGCGGGGTGCCGATCGTGAGGAGCGTGATGCGCTGCATACTACTGCTTCTGCAAGACAGCGACTGTTTCGATGTGCGCGGTATGCGGGAACATATCCACCGGTTGTACCGACCGCAACTCGTAGCCCTTTTGCAGGAAGAACCCCAGATCGCGTGCAAATGTTGCCGGATTGCAGGAGACGTACACGATCTTCTGTGGACTGTGTGCGATAACTGCCTCACGCGCATCTGGGTGCAAACCCGCACGCGGAGGATCCACAACAATAGTGGAGAATGCGTACTTCGCACCCGCTTTGAGCTGATCTTGCATGACCTGTTCTACCCGGCCTTTATAGAAGCTAATGTTCCCAATCCGATTCTTCCCTGCGCTACGTAAAGCATCTTCTACGGCATCAGGATGACTCTCAATACCCACGACCTTCTCGCAGAATCGAGCCAGGTACTGACCAATGGTACCCATGCCGCAATAGGCATCGAGTACCACGTCTCGTGGCCCAAGGTCGGCTGCCTGCGCGATTGCCTGGTAGAGCTTTTCTGCACCAAACGTATTGGTTTGGAAGAACGAGAACGGAGAAATGTCGAACCGTAGATCGAAGAGCTGCTCAGTAATGGTGGTGCCACCAACGAGGGGATGCACTTTCGCCTGCTCCACCCGATCATTCATACCAGTGTTCTCTACAATCAGGAGAGACTTGAGGCCGCTGCGACCGGCGAACCGCATGAAATGCTGGAACAGTGGTTCGAGTTCGCGCTTCTTTGCATTCACCACAAAGCCAATCATCTGCTCCCCTGTATGAATACCTCTACGTAGTAGCAGCGTGCGCAGTATGCCCCTGTGCGTTTTCGGGTTGTGCACGGAGATACGTGTTTCCTGCATAAAACGTCGCACATCGGCAATGAGCGATGGAAGTTGCTCATCGTATAGATGGCACTCTGTTACCGGGAACACTGTCGACCACTGGCCGGGCTTGTGGTAGCCAATGGTGGGATTTTCATCAAAGTACACACGCTTAGTGCCCTGCTGTTCACTGCGCATGTTTTCGTACCCAAAAGACAACTCCAGCTTGTTGCGATAATGGAACACCTGCGGGCTCGGAATAATCTTGAGCACACGACCGGGCAAGCGCTTGCGCTCTTCGGGATCAATTGGTGTGAGGTGCTCCAAGGTCTCGCGAACGATGTCTTCCTTGTAGGCGATCTGCTTGTTGTAGGCGAGGTTCTGCCAAACACAACCGCCACAATCCGCAAAGTGCTTACACCGCGGCATGATTTCATCTTTCGACTTTTTAAGGACTGCATCGACGCGCGCCTCGCAGTAGGAATCCTTCTTCCGAGTGATCGTAATCTCCAGCTGCTGCCCTGGAATACCGCCCGTAATAAACACTGCCATACCGTTCACATGCGCCAATCCAGCACCACCGAATGTGAGCTTCTCCACGGTAACCGTATGGCGGCTTCCGCTGTGCAATGTAGGGGCTTCGGTACTTGACATTATTGGTAAATTGAAGTATAAATTGCTACTTTCGCACTACGCGTCTTGAAAACAAGACTACTACTCAGCATAGGCGTTCTTCTCTGCAGCAGCGGACTCTCTCCGCAGACCCTGCAGGCCGCAAGCGTACCACAGCAGAGTACTGCTGCAAGTGTAAAACTGACTGTACGTCGGGCAGCGCCCATCTTCTTTTTGGGTGCACCTGGCACTACCAAGAAGCAGGTGGCATCGCCATTCCTCGCCAGTGTACGCACGAGTGCCGTCGGAGTAGCACCGAAGCAGCGTGTGCAAACATTGCTCCCCGTAGTAGACCAAAAGGATATTGCCATGAAGCACCGGCAGATCGCCGATGAAGTACTGCGACTCATGCCAAAACCCTGCCGTGACACACTGAAGAATTTTTACGTACGCTACGACAACCCGAAGCAGCGCGGGCTCGCCGGCAAGAACACACTCATTCTTTCGGGCAACGTTTCCAATGAGGAATTCCGCGCATTGCTCGTACATGAACTAGGACACGTGTTCGACCTCAGCGAATCCACTGCTTGCCTGAGCGGCACGGCCAAGAGCGGTGAAAGTGAATTTAAAGATGGTAACGACAAGGTGTACCTGGATGATCCAAGCGTGCACTTTTACCGAATTTCCTGGAGCAATGAGAAGACAACACGTGCTGGCTCCAAGCCAGAGGATTTTGTGACGGGGTACGCATCATGGGATGCCTTCGAGGATTTCGGTGAAAGTATGGCGTACTTCGTGCTGCACAATGATGTGTTCCGTGAACGCGCCAAAACCAACGCTGCACTCGCTGCAAAGTATGCATGGTTCCAAACCTATCTGTTCCCGAATGGGATTGAAGTAGCCACAACGGAACACACCTGGACGGGCAAGGTGCCATGGGATGCTACCAAACTCCCTTACGTGTGGCTGGCACAGCAGATGATCGCAAAAAAGTAGCAACGGTCTGCTCCCCATCGCTACAGGTTTAGGGTACGCTGCCGCGCAGAATGCAGCGTTATTTTGCACTTCTCGTCTGCTGGCTCCTAGGCGATCTTGTCGTCTTCGTGGCAACGTACGCTCTCGCGTATTTCATTCGTGTTGGCTGGATCTTCTCTACCGATTTCCCATTCGAACGCTTCCTTGCTGTCTCTATAGTGGTAGCACCCCTCTGGCTGATGGTACTTATTGGTACGCGCACCTTTGCACTCACGCGTAGGCAGCGCAGCCCCCGCAACATGGCATACATCCTGTACGCAACGGTAGTAGGTGTAGCGCTCTTCGCGCTGGCGTACTACTTCACGTTCGGCCTCTTCTTTAGCAGGCGCTTGCTTCTCTACGCACTCGCATTGAGCGCAACAGGCACGTGGGTATGGCACGTGCTCTTTGAGCAGATACTGCGCAGAGCGTTGCACACAAAACCGGTCTTCCGCGCGCTTGTGATTGGCGTTACCCGCGAATCGAAAGAATTGATCGAAACACTCAACCGGGCACGCAGCCCCGTTGTGCCGGTAGCTATCCTGGACGGACGAGGAGCAAAAGAAACGGAGATCGATGGCGTGCCAGTACGCGGCAAGCTCAACAAATTGGAAGACGTAATACAGGGCGAACGCATTACGCACCTAATCCAATGTGCGGATCTGGAGCAATCGCTCAATCTGCTCTCCGCCTGCCGCCAGCACGGCATCACCTATATGCTGCTGCCCTCGGTGCTCGGCATTGTGGAGCGCGACGACCGGGTGACACCATTGGAGGGATTCCAAGTAACAGCAGTGCACCCCAGGGGCGGGCTCGTTTCGTGGTTGTTTGAATAAACACACTGTCATGCATGCTCTCATCCTCGCCGGCGGCTTTGCCACCCGGCTGTGGCCACTCACCGAGAAGCGCGCCAAACCGCTGCTTCCGCTCGCAGGAAAGCCAATTGTGCAGTACCTAGTGGAGAACATCCCTGCGCACATCCCTATTATTGTGAGCACCAATGCCGCATTTGCCGACGGGTTCACAGAATGGATTGCACGCATGGGGCGGAGCAACCTCACGCTCGCGGTAGAGG
This sequence comes from Candidatus Peribacterales bacterium, assembly GCA_020058765.1. Classification (GTDB taxonomy): domain Bacteria; phylum Patescibacteriota; class Gracilibacteria; order Peribacterales; family Peribacteraceae; genus JAGVDM01. The sequence continues at coordinate 181,380 of JAGVDM010000006.1, forward strand.
ATGCACATCATGATGACAAAAAGCTCGGCGCACTCGGTGCGGTGGCCGAATGGATCACGAAGGATGCGATTCATGAAGATCTTCTTTTGCTCACAGGAGACAACTACATGGGGTTCCGCATGAAGGATTTCCTGGAGGCATATACCGAAGGAATACCGTTGGTAGCTGCATACGATATTGGAGATCGCGAGCAGGCGAAGGCATTCGGTACAGTTGTGCTGGAGGCAGGAACAAACCGCGTGCAAGAGTTCGAAGAAAAACCGGCGAACCCAAAAACCACCTTAGTGAGTACAGGGTGCTCCATTCTGCCAGCTGCCACACTGCCAATCTTGCAGAGCTACGCCGCACAGCACCCAGATAACGTCGGAGGTATTTTTGAAGAATTGCGTCGCCGAGGACAAGAGGTGACATGCTTCACATTCACCGATACATGGTTCGATATTGGATCCTTCCATGCGTATTTGGAAGCAACGAGGAGCTTGGTTGGGGAACGTGTGCTCCTGGGAGAAGGGGCGATAGCAAACGAAAACACGTGTAGCGGGAGTGTAATCATTGGAGATGGATCGCACGTAACAAAGAGCACACTGAAAGATGTGGTGCTTTTCCCCGGCTCCACCGTGGAAGACTGCGTGCTTGAGCGCTGCATTATCGATAGTCATTGCACACTCCGAGGTGTAGACCTCACTGGAAAAATGATCCGTGCGGGAACGGAGCTCATCCACCCCGCTCTGAAAAACGGAAAAGCTCGGCAACCTTGATTGCACGGGCTCCAGGGCTTCTCTACACTCGCCCGGCAATGGCAAAAAGCCGCATCATCGTGCCTATAGTGCTCACACTGCTCCTTAGCGCATGCGGTAGCGGTAGTATCACGTTCAACGTAGCTGTGGATACAGCGGCTGGTGTGGATCGCCAAGAGATGCTGGGAGCGAGCCTGCGTATGATCGAACGACGTGTGCAAGCAATTGAACAACAGGGCGGGTGGCAGAATCTGCTGGAGGACTCAGATCTACAGGCAGATGGAGACGATACAACCATTACAGTGAAACTCGCTGAGAGCGAAGCTGTGGACATGCTCATAGAAGACATGACATTCCCCTTCTCATTCGAATTCATGGTGCAGGTGCCCATGGAAGAGGCCGAAATCGTGGTGGCCGAAACGCAGGGGTACCGCACGGTAAACCTGAATGCCTCACATGTACGGCAGCTTGAAGACCGCCTCACCGGGGACGGTGCGGAAGTGCTGGTAGAATTCACCGGCGAAGGTATTACCCGTAAGACTGAAGTATTTACTGAGCACGCAGGTGAAACTATGGGGCTCTTCGTGCGCGGGCAGCCTGTCTACCAGTTCGTGGTAGAAGCAGCGGATACGAACAGTGACTCCTTTATTATTAAGGTGCCACAAGCAGAGCTTGCTTCCGTATTCGCCGATGACGTGAATGCGGGGTTGCATGTGACTTTTACCCCTGTACAGTAACCCTCCCCCATGGCCTCCTCCCGCTCCACGTACCGTATTGTTGCAACTGGCATTGCTGCCGTGTTGCTTGGCCTAGTGGCCTTGCCACAGGAAATGAAAACGTGGGCACCCGCGTACCTGCGCAATGCAACCTTCCACTTTGGATTGGATCTTGCAGGTGGAACACAGCTCGACTTCCGAATTTCAGAACAGGAACTGCGCGATCAGCGCGCTCAGCTAGAGCGAGATCTGGAGCTGGCACGAACGCAGAACGCTGGAAACGAACGTATTACGCAGCTGCAGTTGCAGTTGCAGGCATTGGATGCCCAGCAGGAAAACATTGTAGAGGCAATCCGCACTGTGCTGGAACGCCGCATCAATGCACTCGGCGTGAGCGAAGCAACCATTACGCCATCGTACGTCGGCGAGGAAAAGCACCTGCTTGTGGACTGCCCAGGCGTGGTGAATGTGCAGGACTGTATTGATACGGTTGGCAAAACCATCCAGCTGGAATTTAAAGAAGAATTCACAGAGGCAACTGCCGAATACGAATCAGAAGTACGCACCAGAGCCAATGCCGCATTTGCACGCATCCAAGCAGGCGAGACTCTCCCAAAGATTGGGGAAGACGTCAGCGCCGAAATCGGCGTGCTCTACAACGACGACGCCGCACTGTTCCAGGATCAGCTGCCACAGGGCCTAGAGAGTCTGTGGGACGCATCTCCATCGGGTGTGCAGCGCATGGAAGGCTCCATTGCTACTCTCGCAGAGAACGCCGACGGCGAGCAGTACATGCGTGAAGTGCCAGGCATCTTCCTTGTAGAAGTCATCGGCCCACGCACGCAAACAGGACGCCTGATCAACGATGCACCTACTGCATTCACGATGCTTGCGGAGGAATCGGATGCAGTGGAATACCGCGAAAACGCAGAGAAGAAATTGGATAGCAGCGTACAGCCGCCAGTCATTTCTGCACTCAAAGAAATGCAGCCGGGCGACCTCCGCGTTGCAACACTGGATGATGGCTCCGCACGCTTGCTCTTCCTGCGTTCACGACAAGCAGGAAGCGAAACAATGGAAGCAAGCCACGTGCTGATTGCCTACAAAGGCGCACTGTCTGCAGCAGACACGGTCACTCGCACAAAAGAAGAGGCATTGGCTCTTGCTCAGGAGGTGCACACGAAAGCGCTTGCCGGCGAGGACTTCGCCGCGCTTGCTCGTGAGTATTCCGATGGCCCTTCGCAAGAAACAGGCGGGAGCCTAGGGTCCTTCGGTCGTGGCGACATGGTGGCACCATTCGAAGAGGTTGTATTCGATCTGGCAGAGGGGGCAATCAGCGAGCCAGTGGAAACGTCATTCGGCTATCACATCATTCGTGCAGATCGTGCTCCCACAGTGCAGCCAGATACAGCGCACTTCGACGAGCTAACGGTGACAGGAGAGGACGCTACTGCAACCGCTGAAAGTATGCTCGACCGGATGCAGAAAGGTGAAATCAGGCGCACAGAGGATCAGGCGCACCTGCGCTTCGTCATGTTCTCACTCATCCCCAGTGGCTGGAAGGACACAGCATTAGACGGGAAGCACTTCCGCTCTGCATCCGTTACGGTAGACCCGCAAACAAACCTGCCGATCGTACAGATCACATTCAACGACGAAGGTAGCCAACTGTTCCAGGAGCTCACACGGAACAATATCAACAAGCGCATTGCGATCTTTGTTGGTGGTCAGATGATCTCCGCGCCTGTGGTACAGGCAGAAATTGCAGGAGGTACGGCGGTGATCACAGGGAGCCAGAACTTCGAAGAAGCCCGGCTCTTGGCACAAGATCTCAATACTGGCGCAATCCCCGCTCCAATCTTCCTGAGCGGTCAACGCACGGTAGAAGCGACTCTCGGCGCCAGCGCGCTGCAGACCGCACTGCAAGCAGCGCTCGTGGGAGCCATTATTCTCATGATCTGGATGGTGATTGTGTACCGCCTGCTCGGCGTCGTTGCGAGCATTGCACTGATAATCTACACCTTCCTATTCTTCGTATTCTTAAAGCTTCCGCTGTTCCTCGTGTCCAGTAACTACATTGTGCTCACCTTAGCTGGTATGGCGGGCGTCATCTTGAGTATGGGCATGGCGGTAGATGCGAACGTGCTCATCTTTGAGCGCATTAAAGAGGAGCTAGGCAAAGGCAAACTCCTGAAGACTGCTATTAGCAGTGGCTTTGAACGTGCATGGCCGAGCATCCGTGATGGAAACGTGTCTACGCTCATTACCTGCGGCATTCTGTTCATGGTAGGCAGCTCCATCGTTCGCGGCTTCGCTATTACGCTCAGCGTGGGCGTGCTGCTCTCCATGTTCACGGCAATCATCATTACACGATGGCTCGCCGAGCGGCTCGCAAGCTCGCCTGCGCTCACCCAGAACACCTGGCTCTTCTGCGGACCAAAGAAGAAGGACTAAGCTGCGAGTGCCTGATCCGCACCTGCATGCCTGCGCTCTAGCTCTCTAAACTGGCCATTCTTGATGAGCTCACGATCGCTCCCCGAGAGCACAGAACCAACTTCTGCTCGAATCGCTTTGTATTCTGCAGAGAGGAAATCTGTGCTGCTTTGCTCCTCCATAGCATCGAATTCGCGGAGCTTCGTCGCATTCAACTCCTTGCCCTTTACGGTAATGGTTTCTGCATCAGCTGTTGCCGATTGCTCCTGATGGCGCGCTTCGTGCGCGCCTATATCTTCGGCGATCTCGGTATTGATCAAACGATCTCCTGTACCCGATCGAATCGCCTGCGCATCCACCCACATGTTGGATGATTGCAACTGCGCCTGCCCTGCTGTGTCGCCAGGTAGATCCTTCATGACTGGGTCGTGTTCACCAAGCGAGGAGCGCAGATCTGCTGCAGCTTCATCGAGCTTCTTTGCCTCTGTAGCACCATCTTTCGAATCAGCACCCTCAAGCGTGCCTGCAATTTCTGTACGAACATCATCGCGCATGGTGGCTTGCTCCGTAGCAACATCCTGCTGCGCAAGCTTATCCGCGCGTTGCTCGAGAGCATTCGCCAATTGGCTTACGCTCTTTTCTCCCTGCGTTTCTTCTTCGTAGATTGCCTGTGCTGTTTCGATAGGTGACATGCGCTCAGTATGGGGAACCCGAGCTCTCAAAACCACACACGATGTCCCACAAGTGTCATGAGACCTACATTTTGGCTATTTACAGCCGATAATTATGTATTCTCATGTCCCTTTCTGCGCCACAATTCAAAGGTGAAAGCGACTGCATGCCGGTCATCCGCAGGGTGCTGTTTTTCGGAAATTTTTACCCATTCATCTTGTGAGAATTCCGGGAAAAATGCCGTGCCTCCATCCACGGTCATATGCACGCGTGTGAGATCGAGTTCGTTTGCGAGCGGAAGTGCGGCAGCATAGATATCCCCACCGCCGATGATGCAGATTTTCTTGGAAGGCTCTTCTGCAACGAGCGCGAGTGCATCGGTAAGAGAATGTGCAATTTCGCATCCGAGAGCGGAAAAGTCCTGCTGCCGAGTGACGATAATATTGCGGCGTCGCGGGAGTGCACGACCGATACTCTCATACGTGCGACGTCCCATAATGATGGGATGGCCAACGGTCGCATCATGAAAATGCTTGAAGTCATCGGGCAAATCCCACGGAATGCCACCATCTTTTCCGATGACATTGTTTTCGGAGGCGGCGGCAACTAAGGAGATGATCATCTGTAAGTACCGTACAGGATCGAGAAAATTTCTTGAAGGGCTGGTCCGCCGCCACTGGGGGTGAAGGGGCAAGCGGAGCGGGAGTTGGCGGCGGTGCATTTTTCTTTGCTTCTTTCTTTTGTTGGGCAGACAAAAGAAAGAAGGCACACGATGCAATCGCCATGATCGTTACACCGCAATCGGTGCCTTAATCGCGGGGTGCGGATCGTAGTTGAGAATCTCGAAATCTTCGAAAACGAAGTCAAAAATGGAGCGTCGATCTGGATTGATCTTGAGCGTTGGAAGTGGCTTCACGGAGCGCGAAAGCTGCTCTTTCGCCTGATCGAAATGATTGTGGTAAATATGCGCGTCACCCAGGGTGTGTACGAAATCGCCAACCTGCAATCCGGTGACTTGCGCGAGCATGTGCACAAGCATGCTGTAGCTTGCGATATTGAACGGCACACCCAGGAAAATATCCGCACTGCGTTGGTACAACTGACAACTCAATTTGCCGTCGGCTACATAGAATTGAAATAGGCAATGACACGGTGGCAGAGCCATCTGATCGATGTACGCCACGTTCCACGCACACACAATATGACGGCGGGAATTCGGATTCTTCTTGAGCTGCTCCACCAGCTGTGTGATCTGATCGTAGTGCTTGCCATCCGGGCCGGGCCAACTGCGCCACTGGTACCCATAGACCGGGCCCAAATTGCCATTCTCATCAGCCCATTCATCCCAAATCGTCACTTTGTTATCGCGCAAGTACTGCACATTGGTATCCCCTTTTAGGAACCAGAGTAATTCGTGGAGAATCGAGCGAATATGGAGCTTTTTTGTGGTGAGAAGCGGAAAGCCTTTTTGGAGATCAAACCGCATCTGGTAGCCAAAAACACTGCGTGTACCGGTACCCGTCCGGTCATCACGATCGGTACCGTTCTCAAGCACATGGGAGAGGAGGTCGAGATACTGCTGCACACACCCATCGTAGGGGAAGGTGGCGAATTGTGAAAATAGCCTTTTTCTGCTATAATTCTTTGATACTTCCCCATATTCCGATGGTCGAAAGAACAACAAATATCCCCGCAGAAACCCCGGATACACCCCCAAATATTGAGGTGCCACCCCGGGAACCGGCGGCAACAGAAAAACCCTCTGGGGATACGGGTGCTGTCGAAACACAACGTGTTACGAGGGACGTAACGGAAAAACGAGACGTTCTGCATTTGGAGATCGAAAGTCAGCGCATTGACGGTACGCCGGATACGGAGAAAAAGGCACCGACAACGCGAGCAGAGCAAGTGGCCGCAACCGCAGCTGGATTCGCCGGTGGCCTGGGCAAGCTTGTAGAGGCGTTCAAGAAGGTGTCTGACAGGCTGGATCCCATTCGCGAGAACCTTGCACGAGCGCTGGGGCCAATGTTCGGCACAGAAGTGCCAGGACCGCTGAAAGCAGCGCTGGGATTCTCGAGCTTGGGCATGCTTCCAATGCTCGAAAACTTCACGGGCAAATACGGCGTGTTTTACAAGAACCTCACGAAGAACAAAATGAAGATCCTTGATACGCAATTCACTGCAAAAGGGTTCCTCGCGGAATATGACACTGCGGTATCAGAAGGGCTGCAATTGCCATTGGATGAATACATTCGCAGAGTCGCTGCACACCTACATCAAAAGAGGGGCGCGGGTGAAATTTCTGTGAACGGCAAAGAGCTTGCTGAGGCAGGAAAGACAGTAGTGCAGCAAGAAAAGAGTGCTGTAGTACAAGCGGAAAAGAAGCCGGAGACGCAGACAATCAAATAACGAAGCATTCACACAAACACCCATGCCAGACGGCTCACTCCCAACCGGCGCTGAAGCAGAACCTACTGCCTCTGTAACTGACACAGTTGCAGAGCGTCGGCGACTAGCCGAAGAGTTGCAGCGAGGAGATGCAAGTCAACGTTTGGAGATTCTGCGTTCGCAACTTGCCCAGGAACGCAGTGTTGGATTAGAGGGCATACAAAAGCGAACGACGCTGTTGCGCGATATTATCCGCGGCAACATTACCGCGGAAAAAGACCAGGAGGCTCTCCTTACTGATCTGGATGCGGTGCACAGCGAAACGCTTGCAGACATGCAAACGAAGGAAGAAATCAACTGGATGGATCGTTACGCGCAGCAGTATTTACCATACGAATGGAGCACGACTGCAAAGCAACGAACAGTTCTGGCCACAATGTATGGTGGCGCCGTAGTGGGCGTAATTGCAGGCTGGAAGCTGCTCAAGCGCCTATGGGGTGGCACCAAAAAAGCAGCGGTAAATGCGGCAAAGCAAACAACAAGCGGCGCGATGAATGTTGCCAAGTGGGTGCTCATTGGCACAGGTATCGACCACTTCATGTTGGGCGGACGCATACGAAATACATTGTTCAGCCTGGCAAATGGCACACTTCTCGCCGATGCAGCCAAGGAAAAACTAGAAGAGGCGAAAAAGCAGGCGGGCGAATTGGTACAAGGTGCAAAGGAAGCCGTCACAGATACTGTCGATACAGCGCGTGAAACCGTACGAACAACCGCTGCAACAACGCGCGATACGGTTGCCTCCTCAGGTGCCGTGGAACGTGCAAAAATCGCTGTTGCAACACCTCTAATACTGCGAGGGAACGTTGCACAAGCAGATGCTGCAAACCTAGATATCTATGACATACGTACCGAAGAGAATGTCGCTGCTGTCCTCCAACGTATGGAGTCAAGCAACGTATCTGTCGGAATCATACAGAGCATACTGAATAATTATCGGCAACCTGTGGATCGCGGCGACGCGCTCTACCAACAGTTGTATGCAACAGAAGATACAAACCTAACGACACTACAGAGAGCATCTCTAAAGCGCTCGTGCGAGTTCGTTGTTGCATCATTCGAAAAGCACCAATCGAATCTACAAGCTGCACATAGCAGCCTGCCGGAACCCAAGAAACCGTTCGATCAAATGACAATACTCGAAGCAATGAATCTGCTCGCCGAGAGCCCACTGAATCTTGCGCAAAGATTTGGGGGCGCGGTAGTCAAAATGGTGGAGAATCCCGCCGCTCGTACGGAAATTCTTAAGCAGTTCCTAGAGGAAGCCTATGAGACACGGGAATTTGTAACAGCAGAATTTACAGAATGGATGCGAGTACTGACTCCTGAGGAGCAGATGACTGTTCGTAGTAATGTACTGAGCACAGCACTCGGTACATTGGGCATCGCGCCACTTTCAAGTGCGCCAACTCTTATCAACGGATTGAGCGATTTGAATGCTGCGGAGAAAAAGTTGCTTACAGCAATCATTACCGAAGTTCAGGAGCACAATCCTACAAAGACTGATGGAGTAGTTGCCCGTGCAATGGAGGGTGATGAAGCGGTATTACAATCATTAGAACGGATTTGGAAGGAAGACCTGCGCCTGAAGGACGCACTGCAAATCCACTACCTACTGCGTAAAGCAGAACAGAGTGGTGCTGCAGATATTGCCCTGCGCCTCAAGATGCTCCATTTGCTCTCACGCTACGATCGTGTGAGCTATGGCCGTGCAGGTGGACAGCTGGCAGGCTCGCTCATTGAGAAAACTCTTGGTGTTGCTACTGGAGCAATCAATATCGAAGATGTTCCACCAGGGATCCGCCAAGTAGTGGAGCTTGCTGCGCGCGAAGCAAAGAACAAGGGAGAAGACTGGCTCGCATGGGCGATCGGTCTGCTTACAACCACACCAGGATTGATCATATCCGGAATCGTGGCGCTACGATTGCGTCTCTACAAGCCTGCAAATGCCATTCTTTCCAGCCCGCTTGCACTGCACAACTGGCAGCGATCAGCTGACTTGCGCTTCCTTCGCTACAGACGAAAGGCCATGTTCCTGTGGCTGCGTACCGAGCCACGTTCACTCTCAGAGATCGAACAGCGATTCCGCGTACCAGCGAGCGTTGCCGCAGAACTGCAAACTCTCGCAGATCAATTTGCAGACAAACAGCAGAAGGTTGGCACGCTCTTCCGGCAAACGCGCATGAACCTGCTCATCCGCGACACACTGCTCCAAATCGGAGAGCGCCGTTACTCGTGGCTCAAGAGCGAAACAGATACCAAGAAAATCGCTCAGATCTACGGGCTCGTAACACCGGATGGCAAATACGACCTAAAGGGCGCAGAAGCAATTCAGCAGCACATTGCCACAACCGAAGCGCAGCGCAGAGGCAGAGCATCCAAAAAAGATATGCAACGCGCAGTCACACGGATCGATCGTTTCGCTGACCTGCGACAAAAGCAGCTGCAGATGGATGGCATTGATCTTACTCAAGCGGTATCGGTAACGGGAGAGGTGGAACAAGAAACAGTAACAGATACCGATACGGCAGCTGACACAACGGAGCCGCAGGCAACGGAAACCGATACGGAACCGGATGTCGCTGCAGCAGACTTGGAACGTGCGAACAGCGCCATTTCGCTTTTGCAAAGCGACATTGATGCCTTGGTGGATGCGGCCGAAGATCTCAGCACGGACGCGAAGCGCAACGCCGTACGTCGTGCGGGAGATGTGATATTCGGACGACTGGAATTCGTACAAGGAATGTACGGCCATGTATCCGGAGTGAACGATCAATGTGACGCACTCATGCAACAGCTGGAAGGCGTGCAAGAACAAGTATCCGCTGCGGCGACTGCAGTGCCAGATGCGGCAACGGAGCAGACTGATACGGAAACAGAGCAAACAAGCGAGGCGAATACGGGCACACAAGGCGCGCCCGCCGAAGCAGCCCCAGCGGCGGCAACGCAGACTAGTAATGAAGTGCCAGAGAGTGCTCCGGCGCCAACGGAAACAGCTGAGCAAGAAGCAATGCCTGCTCAGGCAGAAAGCGAAACGAAAGCATCTGCTGCTCCATCCGCAATTCCTGAACAGTGGCAGCAAAAGTTCGACAGCGCAAAAACGCTCATGAAGCGATATGCGGACATGAACACAGCACTGACTCCTGCAGCAAGGCGATCACTCAAAACGGATCTTTCCGCATTGCGCAATTGGCTAAATAGCCAACGGCAAGGTGCCACTGACACAAGCTCTCAAGCGGAGATCGACGCAATGCTTGGCGAGGTCAATGGAATGCTGACGGAACTCGATACGAGCAGAAAGACTGCTGCATCTACCAAAGTAGAAGCGGCTCAATCTGCAGATATTGCGAATATTCCGAGTACGCAACAAACACTCCGGATTAGCCCCGATACGCGTGGCACAGATACAGACACTGATTCTAACGTGAATATCCGCGGTCGACGCTAAGCCAACATTCATGCCTGAAACATCTCCTCCACAATCGGCACCGCAACCGATCTTCGACTTCGATGAGCTGGCGCCTGAACGCGAATCTCTTAAAAAATTGGAATCGGAAAAGACAATTAGCCTGCAAGAATCGGCGAAAGCCGAAATTCTTGCACTAACAGAGAATACGCAACACCCTTTGTACGAGCTGCCCCCCAATGCGGATGAGCACCTGCGGCAACTACAGGGAAGTGCGCAGCAAAAAATGATCCTGATGGTGGAGTATATGGATGCACTTGCATCCATGGGCGTTAATCAAGATAAGCATGCAGCCTTCGTCGAAACTGCAAATTCTTTCCTTGAAGGAATCCGTGCACTGGAATCTGCTGCACAGGAATTCGCACGGGAAGACGTTGCCGCACTTGCCGGATCAGACGAATTTAAAAAGAGCCGATCATCGCTCAAAGAAGCACTGGGCCTCAAAGGTGAACAGCAGTCATTCGACGATCTGCTTGCGGAGCTGGCATCGCCAATACAATCGCCATCAGCAACAAAAGTAACGCACGAAAAAACAATGCAAGCGCGGCTTGATGCAACGTATCAATCGTTGATTGCACTGCAGTACGAATTGCTCACTTTCACATTCGGACCAGCACTACGGAGTCTGCAATATCAAGAGCAATTCCCTGATCTCCTTGAGGGAGAAAACGCGAATAATCTCACGGCAGAAGAAGTAGATGCAGTACTGAAAACACTCGCTGTATTTGTGCATCAGCGCAGAATGTACGAGGCGCGTTTACAAAAAGCAGAGCCGGATAAATCGTCAAATATCTATGCATATTTGGGTGTAGCTGCAGAAGAGGTTGCTGAAGAATTTGCAGAGGGCAGTATAAATTTCGGTACATTGAAGCCAGGACAAGCTCCGGTGCTGCGCTTTTTAAAACTGCCAAACTGGTTTACGCGAATGGACATAGCCGCACAGCGCAACATGCTGGTCGGATTCCAAAAGGCGAAAGAAATGCTCGGTGCGAACGCACCAAAGATTTCTGAAGTACTAGGATCTTTGGAAAAATCACCGATCGGATCGAAGTTCTGGAAACAGCTCATGACAATAGAGAGCCCCGTAACCGTCGCGCTCTACGCGATGTACGTGCACTCAAGCGGTAACCCATTAAAGGCAACAATGGACTTTGCAGGATTCCTCGCAACAAGTGCCGCAAGCAACGCTTTGCTCGCATCGGCGACAGAACTTCTTGCAGGAGCAGCACTTGTTGCGCAACGCGCAAAAAACACCGAACTTGCACTCAGATTACTTACGCTTGCCCGACTCCCAAAGCATCCTGCCATTCAATTCGCAGCGGCAATCGGCATTGCACTGGGAATGTCTCCCGTCATTGATGCATGTACTTCATGGGTTGATGAGCAGATACCCGATAGTGCGAAAAAACGAGGTTTGAACAATGCAATCAGTATTGTATCTGGATCTTCGATTATCGATTCAGCGCAATTTCTTTGGACGGAGAGCGGCTTTGGAAGTATTGATACCGAGACAGATGCAACATCGTATCTTTCGAAGGAAGTGCTCGCCGGAGCGTGGGACAGCACTGGCATCATCCAAAGCCGAAAAATGAACGGCATCATCGACTGGAACGAAAAAGTAGATCGCGCCGCAGAGAATGAGACAAACCCTCTCATGCGCAAGCTGCATCAATTGGAGCATGCAGACTACGGTGGCCCATGGGCACAACGACGTGCATTCGAGCTGTATAGCTTCACGGAGCAGGCAAAACAGTTGCAATCGGCAATCGGTGCTGAGCTGGTAAAACGAGGAAAGATAAAAAACGCAGGTTCATTTGATCTACTCACCATTGCAACATCGGATACATCTGAGGAACGACCGGACTGGCAAATGAAAATCATGGAAGACGACACGCGCACCGCAACAGGTGCAAGCATCGCATACATCAAAAGCTTGGGAGAAAAAGACGAACTCTCACAATTATGGAAATCATACCGACCATTACTGAAAATAATTTCCGAACGTGTGGCGACATACAGGCACCTGCAAATTTACAACAAGCAAACATGGCTTGGTGATGGGAAACAAAAAGAAATGCCCAAAATGGTGCAGGACGGCATTGCTGCAGAAATCAGTTATCAAATGCAAAGGAAGGATATCCTTACCTACAGTAAAAACAGTGGGTACAGCAAAGATCATTTTATGCTGTTGGTTACAGATGTGGAAGAGCGCCGCGCACATCGTGATGTGCCGATGAAACTGCAAATTACAGATGAAACGGCATGGCCGAATGCATTCACGGATCTTCCTGGTTGGCTTAAACGGCTGCAGAAACACAACGACATTAACAAAAACGTCATTGATAAAGTCGACCGTCACTTCCTCGAACTTGTACTAGCGAGTCTGAAGGCAGAATCAACTCAAGGAAAAAACGCATTCCGCTTCGCGAAGCTGAGCGAAAAAATCTTGGCGGAATCCCAGGAGCAGCCGGAACTTGCCATGCATGCCATGCTCATGGCATATGCCAAAACGCTCCCCGACGAGGATATCGCAAAGCAATTGCATCCATCACGTTGGTGGCAGGATGAATACAACAAATTGCAAGTGATGCATACGAAGGAAAAAGACCCGATCAAACGAGCTGAGCTCAGTAAAAAAATGCTTAAAACAGCTGCAGACTACCGGGGCAGTGGTGCTGGCGGCGTGAGTTCGCTCGATCTCTACAAAAAAATGCCGAACGATATGAGCGTGAATACGCATGTGTGTTTACGGTACGACGTACAAGAGAAAACATGGTACGTCGATACGACTGTGCACGCGGAAATGCCCTACATTGCCATAAGTGGATTAGGGAGCAGGCATCATTTTCCAAAAATGAATATCCGTGAAACCGTGCCATTCAGCCAGTGGAGAAAAGATAATCCGGTCTCCGCTGCAATTCTCGCTCCAGAAATGATCTGGCATGAGAAGTTTATTACGCAGATGGCGAAGGTGCAGAAAGAGGACGAAGACGCGATGACAGCGCACTACAAAAAGCTGGAGCATCAGCGCATCGAACAAGAGAAAACCGATGCGGAACGCGCACGTGATGCAGCCAAGGCACGCCCGAACATGTGGGTGCCTTTCGGGCAGGAAATCGACAATATCCGATACGAACGGGTGCTCTATCATGCCGATGGTGATGCCTTCATCTACCTAAAGTCTCCGGAAGATCTTTCCGTTCCTGCATGGCGTTCTGCAGACTCCCCTCCTGCGGTGATGCAAACCCGTTTGCTGGTAACGCAAAAAGGTAAAAGTTTCTCGATGATAATGGGGCCAAATTACCGCCCGTTCATCGAGCATTTTGAGAACGGGGCTTATGCAAACATGTCGTATTTGTTCACAGCAGGACTGACATTCCCGTATGCAACAGAATCTGGCGAGCGACTGAATGCGAACAGCATGCGCCAGCCAATCATGAATATGCTGGGCACATTTAATTGCAGTAATACAATGTGGCACGTGGATTGGCAGGATGCGGTGGAGAACGCTGTCAAAGACGAACAATTCTATCGCGATCCAGAAACCGCGAGCTGGTTCCTGCGGCAGTTGCATACCGAACTTGACTACGCCACTCGTGTCGGCAGCGATTCCAGCAAGCGGAAGCCTCTTACGCTGAGAGCATTCGTCGACGCAATAGCAAAAACAAAATCCATTGTGAATAAGGGTTGAAGAAAAAAGCATGGAGGCAGGTATTGAGCGCTACACTAGTAGTGTGACTTTGTCGTATTCTCAGCTCCAGCTCTACCGCCGCTGTCCCAAGCAGTACGAATTTGCTGTGATCAAAAAAATCGGCAGACCGATCAATGCAGGGGAAAGCTTTGGCGCCTCGGTACATAACACCCTGAAAAAATGGGGGGAACTGGAAATAGAAAGACAGCAGTCAGTGGCCAGCAGTCAACTACTACTCTTCGCCGAAGAGAAACCTGATCAGTCACCACTGACCACTGACCATTTGCTCACGCTCTGGCATCAATCCTTCATTGTGGAAGGATATGCCACGCGTGCAGAAGCAGATGCTGCACGCCAAAGAGGCGAAAAAGTATTACGTGCATTTTATGAGTGGTGGCAGGCAGAGCCGCGCCGCGTTCTCATCATTGAAAAGGGATTTGAAGTCGCAGTGGATGACGGAACAATTACTGGCAGGCTGGATCGCATCGAACAGCATCCAGACGGACTACATGTGATCGACTTCAAGACTGGCGCTCCTCGTACGCAGGACGAAGTGGATGCTGATCTGCAGCTCTCTATTTACGCTATGGGCGCAGTACAGCTGCTCGCTGTGCCATGCGCCAAACTCACACTGCTCTTCTTGGGAGAAGAAGGCGTAACAGCTATGACTACCATGCGCAGTGAGGGGCAACTCAAAGATGCAAAAATACAGATCCGCGCACTCATTGATCGCCTGGAAAGCGGCGACTACCACCCAACACCCAGCCGCGAAAAATGTCGCAGTTGCCCATACCGTTCGGTTTGTAGTGCATCGGCGGTGTAAGGCATACTCAAACGTATGCAGCACGTAAGCGAAATCCTCCGCAATTACCTGTTCCTGATCCCGGTCGTGGTGCTCATTCTTACAGAGCTCGCGAAGGTCTCCGTGCGCACCGTGCAAGAGGGTGAAAGCTTCTGGAGTGGCCACTGGGTAAAGTGGCTGTTCCGCCCGGGCGGCATCCCAAGCAGTCACTCAGCATTTGTGACATCTCTCCTCATTGTAGTAGGGCGCAAAATGGCGTTCACATCTGTGGAATTCGCTATTGCGTTCGTATTTGCCTGCATTGTTTGGTACGACGCCATGAGCGTGCGTTACCAAGTAGGCAAGCAAGCAGAAGTACTCAATCGTTTGCAGCATTGGAAGCATTTCTCCGAACAGCTGGGGCACTCCTTTATGGAAGTGATTGCGGGCATCGCTTTCGGCTCGGCAGTAACGGCGTTGGGTATCTGGCTGAGTTGATAGCGGAGCAGAGATGCTCCGGCTACACTTGGCAGCAATGGGACGCATAGCCGACCAACAGAAGGACTTTCCGCAGTGGTACCTCGACGTGATTGCCGAGGCAGGCCTCGCAGAGCATGCAGAAGTAAAAGGCTGCATCATTTTTAAGCCCTATGGCTATGCCCTCTGGGAGCGCATTCAGCAAGATCTCGATCGACGCATCAAGGCGCTTGGCGTACAAAATGCGTATTTCCCTTTGTTCATTCCGGAATCGGTGATTGCAAAGGAGAAGGATCACATAGAAGGATTCGCTCCCGAATGCGCAGTGGTGACACATGGTGGCGGCAAAGAGTTGGCCGAAAAACTCTACGTGCGTCCTACGAGTGAAACGATCATCTACACCACCTTTGCAAAGTGGGTGCAGTCGTATCGAGATCTCCCACTCAAGATCAACCAGTGGGCGAACGTCGTACGATGGGAAATGCGTACACGTCCGTTTTTGCGCACACTCGAGTTCTTATGGCAGGAAGGCCACACATGCCACGCTACAAAGGAAGATGCAGATGCAATGGTGAACGCTGCGCTGCAAATGTATGTAGATTTCGATAGAGAGTTCCTCGCCATTCCTGTGGTGCAGGGTCGCAAGCCAGAGCACGAAAAATTTGCAGGAGCGCTCTACACACTCTCCACCGAAGCACTCGCTCGCGACGGCAAAGCAATCCAAGCTGGCACATCACACAACTTGGGACAGGGCTTCTCTGAGGCGTACGACGTGAGTTACTTGAGCGAGCAGGGCAAAGCAGAACGGCCATGGATGACAAGCTGGGGTCTCTCCACTCGCATCATCGGAACGTTAATCGTGGTGCACGGTGACGAGAAGGGGCTGCGCTTGCCACCGAACATCGCACCAATCCAAGCGGTGATTGTACCGATTTATAAGTCAGATGAAGAGAGGGAAAAGGTACTGGAAGCCGCTCGCACACTCATAGCTGAGCTGGATGGCGTACGTGTGCATTTGGATGATCGCGATGAGAAATCGCCCGGCTTTAAATTCAACGAATGGGAAGTAAAGGGCGTACCGATCCGCATGGAAATCGGGCCAAAAGATTTGGAGAAGAAGCAGGCCATACTCGCCCGGCGCGACACGTCAGAAAAGGCTCCGATGCCACTCAAAGATATTGCAAAGGCAGTGCCAAAACTCCTGGCAGAAGTGCAGGCGACCTTGCTTGCGCAGGCCGAAGAGTACGTAAAGACGCATACGCACACCGCGAAGAGTATGGACGAGCTGAAATCGATCATCGAAGCGGACGGAGGATTTGTATGGGCACCATGGGACGGTACGGGTGCCACGGCAAATCGCGTGAAGGAGGAAACCAAAGCAACCATTCGCATTGTAGGGAGCGAAGAGGATGCCAAGGGAAAGAATGACATCTGCAGCGGCGCACCGGCTGTGACAATGGCGCTGTACGCAAAGGCGTACTAATCGCAGAAACTGCGCAGAGCGCAATCGGATGACACTCGCGCGCATGCAGAAAATGCGTATAATTAGCGCGATTTTCCACCCGACTCCATGAAAAAACTCTCCCTCCTTTTAGGTTCACTCGGCGGTGCATTCGCCGGCTACATTTTTAGCAATAAAAAGCTCCGCGATGAGCTTACAAATTCAAAAGATGCGGAGCAAGCCGCAAAGACGCTCGGCAAGCATTTGCAGAAAGACGGGAAAAAGTTCGCCAAGCAGGTTCGCGATTTTGTAGAGAGCGAAGAGGTGCAGGAGAACTTCGGCAAAGCGAAAGTCTTTGCAAAGGAGAAGCTCGACGAAGCAAAGAAGGAGCTTGGCGAATTGGTACAGCAGGGCAAATCAACTGCGACCAAGCAAATCACAAAGGCAAAGAAGCAGGCCAAAAAGTCTGTAAAGAAAGCAGTCTCCGGCCGCAAGCCCGCTCGAATGAAGACGAAGACTCGCACGGTGGCGTAATACTGTGGAAATACATGACCGTCGCTCTCCAAAAGGGCGGCGGTCTTTTCGTCTTGTAGAGAAAACTGATTGTATGGTCTACAATCCATCAGAATTGTTCATTTGTTCCTCCTCATAAATCATGCCTTTCTCTTCACTCCCCTTCACGAGTCCGCTCTCTAGTTTCCTCACACTCGCAATCGGCAGCGGCGTGCTCGCGCTGTTCATTGCACTCATCTTCCGTGTCATTATTGGCACCAAGAGTGCCGGTACTCCGCAAATGCAAGCGATCAGCGCAATGGTGCGCGCCGGAGCGATGGCATTCCTGCGGAAGGAATACTCCGTGATCTTGGTCTTCGTGATCGTGGTAGCCGGCTTACTGTATTGGTTCCTGGATCGCACCAACCCGGCATGGGAAGAACCGTACACCGCTGGCGCATTCGTACTCGGCGCATTCTGTTCGGTATTGGCAGGATTCATTGGCATGCGCACGGCAACAATCGCAAACGTGCGCACGGCACACGCCGCACGCCAAAGCCTTGGTGGTGCGTTGCGCATCGCATTCTTAAGCGGTGCAACAACAGGTCTTGCTGTTGTTGGACTGGGTCTTCTTGGGCTCGCAGGCACCCTGCTATACCTCATAGAGGTAGCTGGTCTACAAATGGGTAGCGCATTGGAAATTCTCACTGGATTCAGCTTCGGCGCATCTGCCGTGGCACTGTTTGCTCGCGTGGGTGGCGGTATCTACACGAAGGCAGCAGACGTAGGCGCAGACTTGGTAGGAAAAGTAGAAAAGAATATCCCAGAGGATGATCCTCGCAACCCTGCAGTGATCGCAGACAACGTAGGCGACAACGTAGGCGACGTAGCGGGTATGGGCGCTGACCTCTTCGAAAGTTACGTAGGATCAATTGTGGCTGCAATGCTCATCGCTCTCTCTGCAAACCTGGGAATGAATGCAGTGCTATTCCCTCTATTGATTGCAAGCATTGGAGTGGTTGCAAGCATACTCGGCACAACCGTGGTGCGCACAAAGCGCGGCAGCGACAACGTGCACGGCGCACTGAAGCGCGGCATTATCTTTGCGTCCGTATTGCTTGTACTTGGTGCCATGTGGCTCTGTTGGCAACTCTTGGGAGACATGGCAATGGGCGTCTTCATTTCGGTAGTCACTGGATTGCTCGTTGGTCTGTGCATTGGCTTCCTTACGGAGTACTACACATCGAGCGAATACAAGCCAGTGCAGAATTTGGCTGGCTCTGCCAAAACAGGTGCAGCAACCACAATCATTAGTGGGCTTGCACTCGGTTACACATCCACCTTCTGGCCAGTCGTGTTGATTTGTATTGGCATTGGCGTGGCATATGCACAGGCCGGCCTGTACGGCATTGCCATTAGCGCAGTAGGTATGCTCTCCACGCTCGGTATTACCTTGGCAGTGGATGCCTACGGCCCCGTGGCCGATAACGCAGGCGGTCTTGCGGAAATGGCTAAGCTGCCAAAGCAAGTACGCGTGCGCACCGATGCGCTGGACTCCGCAGGCAACACCACCGCTGCAATCGGAAAAGGATTCGCAATCGGTTCTGCGGCACTCACTGCACTCGCACTCTTTGCTGCATTCAATGAGAAGGCAGAACTCACAACAATCAGCCTCACCACTCCAACGACACTCATTGGCCTGCTTATTGGAGGCACGTTACCGTTCCTCTTCTCTGCAATGACCATGAACGCAGTGGGTCGTGCAGCATTTGCCATGATCGAAGAGGTGCGACGCCAGTTCAAAGAGATCAAAGGCCTTATGGAAGGCAAAGCACAGGGTGACCCTGCCCGCTGCGTGAGCATTGCAACCGGCGCAGCGATCAAAGAAATGATTGTACCCGGCTTGCTTGCAGTCTCCTTCCCTATCGCCACAGGTGTGGTTTTGGGCACAGAAGCTCTTGGCGGCCTGCTCGCGGGCGCCCTGCTCTCTGGAGTGCTTATGGCCATTTCCATGGCCAACAGCGGTGGTGCATGGGACAACGCGAAGAAGTACATCGAAGCCGGCAACTTGGGTGGCAAAGGTTCCGACGCACACAAGGCCGCAGTAGTGGGTGACACCGTCGGCGATCCATTCAAAGACACATCCGGTCCTTCCATCAACATCTTGATCAAGCTGATGACAGTGGTCTCGGTACTCACAGCAGGGCTGTATTCCGCCAACGGTCTCATCGGCTAACCCTGGTAACTCGCAAGAACAAGAGCCACCCCAAGGGTGGCTCTTTTTGTAGGTCAGCATGCTTGCTCCGCTTGCGCCTCGCGCTATAGTCACTCCCTTATGCGCCTTCCGGCACTCATCACGAGCGACGGACATCTCGATCCCGAGACTCTCGGAGACGTTCAGCTGGATCCCCGATACGAGGCTCCATCGCTCTCTGGTCATATGGTGGTGCAATTGAGAAGTGATTTGGAAACGGCACTCACAAAAGAATTGGATCAGAGTGGCGAGCTCGACGTGATTAACAAGAGCGGACACTCACGCGCGATGATGACCATGGATCGACAGGAAGGAAAACCACTGGAATTCGAATCGAACAGGCACGTGCGCGTACCCGTACAGATCGCCTCGCTGCGAGGTGTAGAGGTGCGCAGGAACGGCACACGTGATGAGGTGCTGAGCGTATTAGCAGATATGACGCGTGAACGGCGGCGAGAAGTGATGGTCGGTCGACTGGCGCTCGCACAACGGTCACACGCGTTGCGCAAAGGGGAAATTATGGATGCACTGAAGAATCACACACTCCTGTTCGATAAAGGCATCGATCCCGAACAGGCAATCAGTGATGAGGGAATCATTCAGCTGCCCTTAGAAAAAATGCAGTACTTGTTCTGCGAGGAGAACTTCGATGAAGACGCCATGCGCCGAGTCATCCGGTTCGGCAAACACGGGCTAGAGGGCGTACAGGATGCAATCCCCACGCTCCCAAAAGAGATGCGAGGCAGACAGGCATTTGTTGGTGGGATGCGGATATCCATTGGACCCTACACTGCTATTTTGGAACGAGAGACTACAGCTCCGCAGGTGGAACACCTTGCTGCCAGAGTACTCGACGGCATACGAACGAGCGGCATTGAGCACATACGACAGGTGGAGCTATTCAACCAATCAATGGAGGCAGTACCTATGGAACAGATCCTTGTGCAATTGCGTTTGTACCACGCAACACGCGACGTGCAGGAGTTCGCACGAAGCGTCATGAATCGTCGAACGATTCATGCGGGGGTAAGCTTCGCCGATGCAATTGGGCTGGAGCAGCAACCAGAGCGACTGATTCGCTTGCTGGAAGAGCTAAAACCGACGCATACAAAGGAGGCACCATACGGATTTCTTGTGGGGGCAGGCAAATTCCGCGAGATCGATTGGATGGCACGCCCAAGCTTTCAAGACGAGCATCTCATGAAAGTGAACGCGAAGTTTGCCGCATCGGATCCCAAATATGCGAGCATCGGAAAGGATATCCCGCATTTCGCACGAGGGCTGGCATCCACACTCCGATATGTGGGACGCGAACAAACAGAAGGACGCCTGTGCGCGAGCTGGGGCTTCCCCGACCCTGGGGTAATTGCACGCATGCGAGACGAAGGAACGGGCGTGTTCATTGCGCATGACCTTCGCACACATGAGGACGCATTCGACGAAAAAGCGGACACATCGGCAAACGCACAAGCGACGCCTACCAACGATATGTATTTCGACGAACAGCTCTACAATCATTTCCGCAGGCTTTCCAATGAAGGCGTATCGTTCTTCTTGGCACGTCATGCAGCGCCAGATGCCTTTGCAAAAGGAGAAGAGCTACCACCAGAGATACTGGAATGGCACAAAAAGGGTATGTGGGTGCGCCCAGACCAACGGGAGCGATTGGAGGGCATAGACACAATCATCGCAATGTACGGTTCGCACGTAGCCGGAACAGAAGACATGCTTCGGGAGCAAATCATCCGCTTCTCGTTACGCATGAAGCAGCGCTTCGGGAGCGCACTGGCGTATATCCACGGCAAAGGGCCTGGGGTGATGTACATCGCAGATAACGTTGCAGAAACACTGCCGGAGCTCGCAAAGGAGTATCCCGAATTCGCTACTGTGATCGATGAAGATATTTTCCGAATGGGAGTGGGCATTGATGCAGAACGTTTTGGACAGGCGCCAAACTTCCACCCGCCAGCACAGCTCGACTTCCGCGCCAAGGATCGCCTCACGAGGCAGAAAGTCATGAACGACATTTCTACGATGAATATCTTCAATATCGGAGGAGCCGGAACGCTAGAGGAAATCGCACTGACGATCTGCTCACAGAAACTGCTGAAGAATATTCCAGCGCCCATGATCTTTGTGGATCCGATTGGCTTGGCGAAAGACGGCGGCCATTTGTGGCAGACATTGGCAACATTGATTGAAGATTTGGCTGAAGCGAAAACAATTTCTTCGCAAGAGGCCGAAAATGGTAAGCAGCAAATCCGCTTGTTGCAGCAGTACGTACCGCACTTTTTGCATATCGTGCGCTCGTACGACGAGGCAGCGGATATCATTGAAGGATTCGCCGACGATCCTACCGGGTACTACCTGCGCACTGGCATGCCAAGGGAACAGGTGGTGCATGCATTCCTGGAGTCTGTCGATACCTTCCAAGAGACACAGTTCCCCATGCCTTCCTGGCTGAATCTAGACCGGGTATGCAGCGATTCTCGTTGGAATGATGCGGAAAAGCAGGACTCTGCTTGCGCAAAAACGCCGACGGAGTAATATTTGCGGCGGGCTCCTCCCCCAAACGGAAGGATCGCCCAGATTTTGTATGATTCCCACCGCAAAGGCTCCGAAGGCGTTAGAGCAGAACCCCACGGGGAAGACGCCAAATCACCCCCGCTACATAGTAGTAACTGGCGGTGTGTGTTCGAGTTTAGGGAAGGGCATTGCAGCCGCATCTATCGGCGCAATTATGAAGGCATGCGGCTTTAAGGTATTCGTACAGAAACTCGATCCGTATTTGAATGTGGATCCCGGAACTATGAGCCCATTCCAGCATGGCGAGGTGTTTGTAACAGACGACGGAGCCGAAACAGACTTGGATCTGGGTCACTACGAGCGGTTTATTGATGAACCGATGAGCAAGCTCTCCACCGTCACGACAGGGAAGATTTACACAGACGTATTGAACAAAGAGCGCAGGGGAGACTTCCTCGGCGGCACCATTCAAGTTGTGCCGCACATTACCAATGCTATCAAGGAGGTGATTCGCAATGCTGCGATACAAAGCGGTGCAGATATTATGATGGTGGAGATCGGCGGCACCGTAGGAGACATTGAAGGGGAACCGTTCCTCGAGGCAATCCGTCAGATGAAATCGGAAGATAACGTGTTTCACGTGCACCTCACGCTGCTGCCATATCTCAAGGGCAGCAAGGAACTGAAGACGAAGCCAACACAGCTATCGGTACGTGAGCTGCGCCGCATTGGTCTGCAACCAGATATGATCCTCGCACGCGCGGATTATCGTATTCCCAAAGAGCTGCTCGAAAAGATCAGCCAATTCTGCGATATACCACGAGAAGCGGTGATCCCCGCTCTCACTGTAAATTCCATCTACGATGTGCCGCTGAATTTTGAGAAGTACGATATTGCAAAAATCATCGGGGAAAAACTGCACCTCGGCGCCCTTAAGCCGGATATGCAGAAATGGGAAGAAGGCAGGATTCGGTATGAGCAGGCAGAAAAGGAAGTGCCGATCGCACTCGTAGGCAAATACACCGGATTGGATGACGCGTACTTAAGCGTGATCGAAGCGATCAAATCGGCTGCGGTCTTCCATGGTAGAAAAGCCGAAATCATCTGGATCGATAGCCAAAAACTGGGAGAGAAAGATGAAGAGACATGGAAGGCACTCAAAGCGTGTAAGGGCATTGTTGTACCGGGAGGATTCGGCATTCGCGGTATCGAAGGCAAGATCGCTGCGGCGCACTACGCACGCACACAGAAGGTGCCGTATTTGGGCCTCTGTCTCGGCTCACAGATCATGGCAATTGAATTCGCACGTACGTTCCTCAAAGACCCAAAAATGACGAGCGAAGAGTTTGATGAAGATGGAAAGCTCCCCAAATCGAAGTATGTGGTGCACTTCCTGCCGGGGCAGAATAAAGGCCGCGCCAAAGGCGGCACACTGCGACTTGGCGCGTATACGTGCAAGCTACGGAAAGGCACAAAGGCGTATCAGGCGTACGATGAAGCAGGGCAATTAAGCGAAGATGGCACCATCTCCGAGCGCCACAGGCACCGGTATGAGTTCAATAACACCCTGCGCAAGAAGCTTGAAGACAAAGGACTGCTCTTCTCGGGTGAATGGCCGGAAACGAATTTGATGGAGATCGTGGAAATCCAAGATCACCCGTTCATGGTTGGCTCGCAGTTCCACCCGGAATTCAAGAGCCGCCCGCACCGACCGCATCCGCTCTTCCGCGGATTCATGAAGGCAGTAACCGGGAAACGCTAAACAGAAATCAAAGCGCCTTCAGCTTCCCTTTCGCATCCGCGGCGGATGCATATCCTTTGCGATCCAGAATTGCCTGTAGCTCTTGATCGATGCGTGCAAAGCACCCTAGCCCTTCCTGCATGAACGCAGTCCCTACCTGCACTGCGTCTGCACCAGCAAGGACGAACTCGAACGCATCGGTACCTGTGTATACGCCGCCCACACCAATGATCTGCACGCGATCACCGAGGAGCTCGTGAAATTTGCGCACGTTCGCCAGTGCAGTTGGCTTGAGGTATTGGCCTCCAAGACCGCCAAAACCACCCTTGGGGCGGATCACCGGACGCTCGGTTTCCGCGTCAATCACAAGCGCGTTACCAATGGAATTCACACAAGTAATAAAGGCGATCTTGTGCTTTTTGAGCACGGCCGCCATGGATTCAAAATGGACGAAGTCAAAGTACGGAGGGAGTTTTACTCCAAGCGGCTTGTCACCAAGGCCATCAAGGAGCGAGAGGATTGCATCGGATGCCTCAAAGTCATAGCCGATCTGCGGCTTTCCCTTCACATTTGGGCAGGAGAGATTCACTTCAATCAAATCCACATCGCTCTTCTGGAATGCCTCCACCAGAACAGGGAAATCCGATGGTTGCATGCCGGCGAGACTGGCGATCACGGGCTTACCATACTCGGCGAGATCCTTGGGGAATTCGCAGTACTGCGTATAGCCCAAATTCGGCAGCCCCATGCTGTTAATAGACCCAAGTGGCAGATCCGCATAGCGTGGTTCTTCGTTCCCGTCGCGTGGCTCCGGGGTGCAGGATTTCATGACAATAGCACCCGAACCGGAGGCGCCGATTTCCCGGAGCTCCGGAAGTGTGACGTCACGAGGGCCAGATGCGTTGAATACGCAGGAAGGGAAGTGGATCCCCGCGATGGTTACCTGTGTGCTGGCCACGACTGCATCCTAGCCGATTTATGTACGCGCCGAAAGCACACAGAATACAAAAAAACCATCGCTGGGGTGGCGCGCCACGGGGGGTGAAGGGGCAAGAGGAGTGGGAGTTGGCGGCCGGCGTTTTGCTCCCAGTACAAAGCTCTTGAGTTGAGCCGAAGGAGAGGAGCGAATGGCTTTGTGCGCAGTGCCCTGGCAGCGCCACCTTTTCCGCCGGGAAAAGGTGGCAAATGACCTCACGCTCCGAATGTAAACGCATACCCCTCTGCGCCAGCTCCACTGATGCGAATCACAATCTCGTGTTCGCCGTACTCCCCTGTCCATAGCTCGTAGAGATCATGCATGCCTATGGTGAATGATTTGGTCTGCTCACCGTCCAATTCTATATCCACAGTCGCTGGTGCAGCACCTTCATCTAAACCCATCACCAGATTGATCTCACTGCCAATAAACCGCATGCGAATCTCACCTTCTGCACTACGCAAAACCTGTCGCTCCTCCTCCACCATTTGCCAATCCCCCTCAAGTGCATAGCTATGCAGTGACAGCTCAGATAGCGCCTGGTAGGACACGATTTGGCCTGTGGGCTGAGATGCACCGTTCACAAGGGAAGGCCAACTACGAGAACCAAGATAGATTTCTGGCGAACGGTTCCGACGGCTGCCACGATCCTCCGCCTCCGTGACTTGGCCTGTAACCTCGGCACCAATTTCGGCAAGGAGCGACTGAATCGCCAAATCGGTTTCCTCATATGCCCCTTCGCCGAAGTGGGTGTAGCGAATGTATCCATCGGCATCAATAAGGTACTTCGCAGGCCAGTAGCGATTGGCAAATGCTCCCCATGTCCCAAAGTCATTGTCCTGTGCAACCGGATACGTGAGGCCGTGATTTTTGATAGCGTCTGCAACGTTCTTTTCACTCTTTTCAAAGACGAATTCCGGCGTGTGCACGCCAATGAGCACAAACGGCTGGCCTTTGAATTTATCCCAATACCCCTGAATGTACGGCAGGGTGCGAATGCAGTTAATGCAGCTATACGTCCAGAAGTCGACGAGCACGACCTTGCCTCGCAGGCTTTCGAGTGTAAACGGCTCACTGTTGTGCCAAGGGCCAAGACCTACGAACTCTGGAGCACGGGTGATTTTGGAGAGTTTGGGGAGTTCCATATTCATAACGGAAGGTGAGGAAGTGTCTTTCACGGCAGCAATATCTTCACCGAAGAGTTTGAGCTCTAGGTCGATGCCGAGGTTGCCGAACGGAGTATTGTTCACGAAGAAGATTTCGATTTCACGGAAAAGTTGGAAGCCGAACGCAAGCGAAGTAAGGATCAGTACGATCCCAGCGAATTGCTTTATGCGAAGTGTGTATCGATTGAGCACGCGTACCGATCGCAAGGCAGCCTGGCCGCCATATCCGATAAGAACAAGCGGCACTGCCGTACCAAGACCGTACGCAGTGAGTGCCAAGAATGCGCGCAGTCCAGGTTCATCCCGCACGAGCGCAAAGGCGAAGCCGAGTGCAGGACCGGCACAAGGCACCCATACCAAACCCATGGTGAGCCCAATCAGGAATGCTGTAATGGGATGTGCCTCTCCAAATTCACCACGTGTGCGCTCTTGTACGTCACTGCCAAACTGTTGGATAGATGTAGCAATTCGCGCACCTACAAACATGAGAATGACACCGACGAGCGCAGCAATCGGTACGGCAATCCATCCCTTACTGAGGAAAAAGAGCCCACCAAGAGCGGCCAATGGCAACTGCACGATACGATGGTGAATTAGAAATCCTATTCCAAATAGGTAGAGCGCAAAGTACGTGGCAATACGAAGGTAATCTGCGAATTCTACGAACTGATTCAGCACTACGAACAGCAGGAATGTGAACCCTACGAAGCTCACTACCATGCCGAGCACCGTAAGAAGCGGACGCCATGGATTGCGCCCCGCAATACTCACACCCAATACAATGGGTATGAGCGGCAAAATACAGGGGAGCAGAATTGTGAGTGCACCCGCTGCAAACAGTGTCAGGTAAAGCATGGCGATCAGGGGAAAACACGTAAAGCTTAGAGCTTCTTGGATGTCTTTCGCAGTCGCGAACTCGGGCAAGTGTGTCCAAAGACACATTTACTGCAGGCGGGATCGCGCGCTTTGCAGATGGCACGACCGTGCGCCACCATGAGATGTGAGAGCGTAAGCCAATCCGCACGTGGCGTTTTGCGCATCATATCGAGCTCAATCTTCTGCTGTGTCTTCTGCCTGGTCAGACCAAGGCGCCGCAGCAAACGGATGTTATGCGTATCGATGGGGATACCCTCAATAACGCCATATGCCGTACCAAGCACGACCGCAGCGGTTTTACGCCCTACACCGCGCAGCGTAAGCATCTCCTCCATCGTACGGGGCACCTGCCCGCCAAAATCCCGGAGCAGAATCCCGCACGTAGTCTGTATAGCCTTCGCCTTCATCCGGTAGCTCCCGCAGGAATGAATGTCTCGCTCCAATTCTTCCTGCGGCACTGCTATGTACGCTTGCGGATTCTTGTACTTACGAAAGAGGAATTTTGTCACCACGTTCACGCGTGCATCAGTGCACTGCGCAGAGAGAATAGCAGCAACGAGCAATTCGAGAGGCGTCGTCCAATCCAATGTACAACCCGCATGGGGGTACACCTGCCGAAGGTCGCGCAGAACGGTATCCACAGAAAGGCTCGATTTGGTCACAGAGTGAGTATACGCGTGCGGCAAGCGAGGTCGATGAGGATGGCAGCAACGTCAAGAGAAGTGGGTGGAACAGGCCAAGTGATCTGCTACAGTCCCTACCCGTGCCATCACTCCCACCCTTCACCGTTTTCGACACCGAAACAACCGGACTGGACCCGTACAAAGGTCATCGGATTATCGAAATTGCCAGAGTGCGAGTGGAGGACGGCAAGATCTTAGAAGAGGCGAGTTTTGTTGCCCTGGTGAACCCCGAGCGTGATATCCCATGGGAGGCAAAGCAGATCAACAAGATCAGCGACGAGGATGTAGCAAATGCGCCAACGATCGATCAAGTGCTGCCGAAATTTTTGGAGTTCGCGAGCGGATCGCTCCTTGTAGCGCACAACGCAGCGTTCGATATGGGATTCCTAGAGCGTGAAAAAGAGTGCTGCTGGGGATACGTAGATTTGCCGGAATGCTTGTGCACCATGCTCATGAGCCGTGCCCTGTTCCCAAAGGAATTCCGCCACACGCTCGATGCAGTAGCACAGCGCTTTGCACTCCCGATCCCCCAGGCACGCCATAGGGCGTTGCCAGATGTGCTGCTCACTGCACAGGCGTTATTGCAGATGATTGAGCGAAAGAACATCACCTCTATGGATGAACTTCGCAAGATTGCGAGCCTGAAAGTCGCTGCATAAAAACTGTGTTTCTGGCTCTCAGACTGGATTTGCGCTACCATGATTCCTCATGGCAGTTTTGCCTATCGTCATCGGCGCAACAACACCCGTGCTCCGCACGAAGACGAAGCGGATCCCCAAGGTGACCAAAGAAGTGTTGAAGCTTATTGCTGATATGCACGACACGGTAAAAGCAGCAGAGGGTGGCGGTATCGCTGCTCCGCAAATTGGTGTGTCATTGCGCGTATGTTTAGCAAACATCAACGACAAAATGACTGCGCTCATCAACCCAGAAATCACCTGGCGAAGCACAGAAACACTACGCGAAGAGGAGGGGTGCCTGAGCCTACCCGGCGTATGGAAAGCGGTAGAACGCTCACGGGAAATCGCACTCACCTACATGGATGAGCAAGGGAAGGTACAAGAACGACGTTTTAGTGACTGGAATGCCCGCGTCGTCCAGCATGAGGTAGACCACCTGGAGGGAGTGCTGATTGTGGATTACCCAGCATTGCCGAATCTGGCTTCTCCGGATGCACTTGCTGCATAAAGTGCTTGAATAACATCACATCGGCGATCGCGAATACTTTGCCGCTTACGCTGTGCTGGATGTTGCCGACATCGGGATGATCACCGTGATACAGCTCATTCCACGCTTTCATAAAAAACTGTTCCGCGAGGTCTTCCTGCGCTGGATCATCTCGCAATGCTCGGAGCATATGCCGATAGAGCGACCGCTCATGACGCTGAACAAGATGGAAATATGCCTGCTGTTTGGCCATCTCTTCTGGATGCGCCTTAGCGTGCACAAATAACTCTTCATCACTCATCTGATCCCAGTGGGTTTCGACATGATGGTGAGTACTCATACTGCCATCTAATAACTATTCCATACTGAAATCAAACAACGTCAATGTACCTCTATTTCCGTTTGCATAGAGGGGAAAAGTCGATGTAGTCTCACTTCGAATGGCAGCATTGGAAGCAATTATCGGCCTAGAAGTGCATGCGCAAATGAGCACGAAGACAAAGATGTTCTGCGCATGCGATAACGACGCATTTGGGAAAGCGCCCAATACCACCGTATGCCCTGTATGCATGGGTCACCCCGGAACCTTGCCTGTGCCAAACGCCGAAGCAATTGTGAAAGCAATAAAGGCGTCGCTTGCACTACAGTGCACAGTGAATCGCGAGAATCACTTCGACCGAAAGCACTACTTCTATCCTGATCTTCCCTCTGGGTTCCAGATTTCGCAGTACGACTTCCCTCTCGCGAGCCGCGGTGTGGTGGAATATGAAATAAGTGATACGAGTGGCCGCATTGAAGCCAAAAAGGTTTGCCGGATCACGAGGCTTCATATGGAAAATGATGCAGGAAAACTGTCGCATCACGGCACCAAGACACTCGTAGATCTCAACCGTGCAGGCACGCCACTCATGGAAATCGTCACCGAACCGGATCTGCGAAATGCAGAAGAAGCATCGGCATTCGCGCAGGAGCTCCGGCGTATCTTGATTGCCGTGCAGGCCAGCGAAGCAGACATGTTCAAGGGCATGATGCGGTTCGATGCATCCATCTCGCTCAGGGAACAAGGAACGGAAAAGCTGAATCCACGAAGCGAAATCAAAAACCTCAACTCATTCAAAGCATTGGAAAAAGCGCTGCAGTATGAGGAAAAGCGGCTACGGAAACTGTGGGAAGAAACCGGCGGGCCGCTCAAAGGCGATATCACCGTGGGGTGGATGGATGATGAAGAGAAAACACGACTCCTGCGCGAGAAGGAAAGTGCGGATGACTACCGATACTTCCCGGAACCAGACATTCCACCATTGGTGCTGGAGGAAAAGTTTGTAGAAAGCATCCGAGCCACGCTGCCGGCGCTCCCAGGAGAAGTGAAGCGCACGTACGTGGAGCTTGGATTGGATGATAAGCAGGCAACGCAATTAATTAATGACGCGCATCTGCGGTCAATGTTTGATGCCGTACATGCGCAAACCGGAGACGCGAAGCGGGCGAGCAGCATTGTACTTACGCAGCTTCTTGGATTCTTGAATGCCGCAGAAAAATCTGTGACGGAAGGCCCGGATGCCCCTGCATTGCTGGAACTCATCGCGAAAATCGATGACGGGACAATCTCTGCCAATGCAGGAAAGAGCGTGCTCGAAAAAATGGTGGCAACAGGTGCAAATGCTTCCACCATCATCGCCAAAGAAGGCATGCAGCAAATCAGTGATGATTCGGCCATTGATACGCTCGTGGCTGCAGCTGTAGCCGCGAATCCACAGGCAATCGAATCCTACAAAGCAGGCAAACAAGCAGCGCTCGGCGCCATTGTGGGCTGGGTGATGAAGGAATCCAAAGGGCAAGCCAACCCCCAGAAAGTGAACGAAGCACTGCAGCGCTACCTCTAAGTATTACGCGTGTCGTGCAGGGTTTTTGAGGTACTGCGTATCAGCAAAAGCCATGGAGAGGTACGGCTGC
Organism: Candidatus Peribacterales bacterium; assembly: GCA_020058765.1. Lineage (GTDB taxonomy): Bacteria > Patescibacteriota > Gracilibacteria > Peribacterales > Peribacteraceae > JAGVDM01. The sequence continues at coordinate 212,076 of JAGVDM010000006.1, forward strand.
GCCTCGGCCGTGTATTGCGCATTGAAGTGTAGATCTTGATCGAGCCACAACCGCGTAAATTCAGTAACGTCCACGGCTCCGTCGTATCCGTTTTGTACATTCTGCACTGCGCCGTTCTTGAGAATTTTGTAGGTCCAATGCAGGTGTGGCCCATGCGCAAAACCTGAGCTACCGCTTTTCCCAATAGGGTCTCCTTGGTAAATATTTTGACCGGAAGTCACCAGTGAGGAGGAGAGATGTGCAAGCGCGCTCTTGCGCTTCGCATCCGTAATCACAATGTGCAATCCGTACCCTTGATCTCCATCGTCGATCACGGTGGCTACACCGTCATGCGGCGCATAGATCGTTGTTCCTTCGGGGATACCGAAATCCACACCATTATGGCCAGACAAACCAAACTGCGCATACACATCGGGATTTTGGCCGAATCCTTGTGTAACAAGAGGAGTACCTGGCAGGGGGCAGAAGATCACGCACCAAGTGTACGCGGTATGCAATACCGCTGCTACATCCTCGTCATATAGGTGCCAGTCTCTGTATTCACTCGAACAACGTCACCTTCGTTCACAAAGAGCGGCACGTTGATAGTGACACCAGTTTCCAACTTGGCAGGCTTGTTGCCCCCGGTGGCAGTATCGCCTTTCACGCCGGGCTGCGTTTCTACAACCTTTAGATCCACAGTAGCCTTGAGCGAAATGCCAATCGGCTTCTCCCCGAAGACGAGTGCATCTACTTCACTGCCCTCCACCAGATAATCTGCCTGATCTCCGATGCTGTCTGCCTGCAAATCGAACTGGTCATAACTACCCAAATCCATAAAGGTGAAAGCTTCACCATTGCCGTACAGGTACTGGCAACGGCGATAGCCAACATCTGCCTGCTGTACCTTCTCGCTCCCTTGGAAGTTGCGCGCAATAATAGAACCCGTAATAAGGTTCTTCAGTTTGCACTGCATGTTCGCCTTGCTCTGGCTCTTGCGGCCAAACTGCGATTCGACAATCAGGTATGGCTCGCCATCAAGTTCAATGGCACGCCCGGGTTTGAGATCAGTGAGTTCGTACATAAGGGCCAGTAGTCTAGCTGACCGGGGAGGGAGCTGGTCAAGGAGACCGTTACTAGAGTTCTGTCTCGAGCACTGCACCTGTTTCCATCGGCGCAGCCTGATGGAACACCGTTGCTTGCTGTGCCGCCTGATCCCAACGCAGCTCCACTACCTCGCGACGCGTAAGATCGCGTAGGCGGGAATCCTCCGGGAGGGAACGGAATACTGCTCGCAAAATGCGTCCGCGATCAGCGTGCTGATCAAGCGCAGCAAGCTCCACACGCAATTGATTCTCGCGGGAACGAGGCATCTTGTAGGTATACACACGCTCAAGCATGGCGCGAATAGTCGTATCGATTTCCTCATCCGTAAGAGCCACTACTCCTTGCGACGGACGCACTGGGAGGAATGCTGCAATATCTTCCAGAACATCTGCATCCATTGTAGCAACGCCAGTACCCGTCTGCTGCACATCGAGTGCAAGGCGCGTGAGCATCAGGCGAGCTTCTTTTCTTGCCTGAGGATCGAGCGTGTCGTCTTCTTCGTCCAACAGTGCAAGATACGGCTGCAGATCCATCCATGTCTGTGCAATCGCATCAGCATCGCCTGCTTCCACCACATCACTGAAGGAGACCAAGGAGTCTGCGAAGAGCACTGCCTCTGCCTCGTCGGGAGCGAGCACGCCGCCAGATGGAAGGTTAGCTGCAACCTGCAGCACCGTCTTTTTAAGCACGTAGCTGTCATCTCCAGGGAGCGACGCTGCGACTTGTGCAATCGTACCAGCCAAGGAATCGCGAATCAGGGACTGGGATGCCAGATCACCACCGGTTCCTGTTTCTGCGAGAGCAATGAGCGTATCGCGGAAATCCTGGAGAACAGCCTCTGCCTCCTCGCCCTCATTCAACAGTGCCGCTGCCTCATTTAAACGAGTGTTCGCTTGAGACAAACGCTTCTGCACTCGTGACGTTTCATCGAAGGAAAAGAACACGTCCACAGCCTCTGCTGCACGCTTCACGGAATACAACGAAGAAGTGGGCAGAATGCCTGCAGCAGCAGCTCGGCGCTCTTGCTGCATGTGTGCAATAGACCGGCGGTGCACTGCGTCTTTCGCAAGGTTCTGTGCAGCCCAGTCCTGCGTGAATTCCACCTCGGGAATCTTCTGCACAACCAGCGCAGCATCTCCGCGAAGGGTCACCTGTTCCCCCACGCTGAGGAGCACATGTTCTGTGCCCTGCTGTACTTCAACACTGCGATCCCACACTTTCACCGTCACACTGCCGTCGGCAGCTTCCTGCAGAGAAACGCTTCCTTCGTGGACGGTGACAATACCGTGACGTACAGCCACAGTCACACCACGCACCGCGGAGGGTAGTAACCCCTGTACCCATACGCCTCCGTTCTCTAGCGAGAGCGATGGCAAAAATGCATCGTTTGATTCCACATGCTCGCTTGTATCTTGCACGGCTATGCCGCTACTGGCCTGCAAACGCACCACAGCATCATCACGGAAGATCAGGCTCGATTCGCCATCATACGTACGAATACGCATGCCAGACTCCACCACCAAATCGTTCACAACGGACTGCCAAAGCTCACCAACAGACAGTGCAACTTCTCCACGAGTTGGAACGAGCATCACCTGTGATTCAGCAATAGTTGGTGTTGCCAAGAATAACGCCGGACTCGTTTGTACGATCAATGCCACAACCGCGAGCGACGCGACCCACTTCACCCAGCTATACGGCGAGGGCGAAGCAGCCACAGGCTCCAGAGCAAGATTGGCGAGGATCCGCTGACCCAAATACGCACGCAAATCAGCTGGTGGCATGAGCGCCTCGCGCACACGGTCCCACACTGTTTCTATGCTTGGCACCGGCGCAATGCGCGCAGCAATGCGCGTCCAAATGCGATCTTGCGCTCCAGGTGCAGGCTCCAAGGAATCCCCAAATGCCATACGTGGCTCAATGCGACGCATCATAGCGCTGCGCACGCGCTCGCGCGCACCCGCGGGTGCAGGCGCGTCTTCGGGAAGCCGACGGAGGAGAGACTCAAGAGACATAGTTTCTACTACAGAAAACGGCCGAGGATCGGGTTTGTTACACCCCATTGTCGTGAATATCGGGTGGAAGCTCTTCTTCTAGCTTGCGTAATGCGCGAAACTTGAGCGTTCGTACTGAACCCTCACTCGTTCGCATCACACGTGCGACCTCACTCCCTGGCAAATCTGCCACGTACGAAAGGTGCAGCACTTCACGATACCGGGATGGCAAACGATCCATGGCACCGCGCATGGTTTTGAGCAAATGCTGGCGCTTTACGCGGGCTTCAGTGCGATTGAATGCATCTTCATCGGGCAGATCCTCAGACACCTCCTCCCAATCACGGCGCTTGCGGTAGGTATCAATCACGGTGTGCCGCACAATACGGAACAACCATGCGCCAAATGGAATACCCTTACGCACATGGTAGGTGTGGATCTTCTCCCATGCCTTCACAAAGACATCTGCCACCGTGTCCTCACACACTTCGCGCGGCAAACGAAACGCCGCGTAGCGATACACGGAATCGAAGAAGTGGTCATAGAGTTGACCAAACGCCTTCGTATCACCCTCCTGCGCCTGAGCGACGAGGGCAATAATCTGCTCTTCGGTGAGAGGCTTTGCTTGCACGAAGGAAGCGGGCAGAAAAGGGAGAACAGTATACTACGAAATCGTCTTTCCCAAGAGGAAAACGCGGGAAAACCGAAAATGTTTCACTCCCATTCGATAGTGCCCGGCGGCTTGCTTGTAAGATCAAGGTAGACGCTATCGATCCCTGCAAGGGCGAGAATACGCTCAGTGATGCGACGCAGCACATCTGGAGGTAATCCGGCGGCATTCGCGGTCATAGCATCGATGGATTCCACGGGGCGAAGTACAACTGATTGACCACCATCGCTGGTGCCAAAAGGCACCAAAACAACGGGGAATTGCCATATACGCTTGGAAAGCGCCTCATCTGCCGCCAATTCTTCATTTACAATGGCATCTGCCTCACGGAGCAGATCCGCACGTTCGCGGGTGAGGTACCCCGGAGTGAATACGGCCTGTGTGGGCTGGGAATGTGACAGGCAGAGCAGTACACGACTGACACGTGGATTTGCATTGGGAATGGAAACAGAGAGCGCATGGTAGGACTCCGGAGGCGTGAAGGGATCTTCTGTGAATAGAGATACCGCATGACGATATGTGCGGCCATCGCCCTGCACGCCTACAGACCGTACGGGCAGTACTTGGTGGGGCACATCGAGAGTGAGCGTGACGTCGCTCGTAGGTTCTGGGGCAGCAGCACAGAGGATGCGCACTCCAAGGCCAGGGCCAGGGAACGGATGCCGCCACACGAGGGCATGTGGCAACCCGAGCTCTTCGCCGAGTTGGCGAACCTCGTCTTTGTACAGATCTTTGAGTGGCTCTATAACAAGCCCACGCTCGATCATCCGCTGCACGGCTTCCACACGATTGTGGTGCGTTTTGATCTTATCTGCGTGCTTGGTAGCACCGGTTTCAATCGTATCGGGATAGATCGTCCCTTGGCCGAGCATCCAGCCGTCATCCATGACAAGACCCATATCTTCACTCACACGCTTCTGCACGGCGAGGAACGTATTACCGATGATCTGACGCTTCTCCTCGGGGGCGTACACATCTTTCAGATTGCCGAAAAATTCTTCAGCTGCGTCTTCGATGTGCAAATTGGTAATGCCCAAACGATCGAATGCATCACGAATCATTGCCACTTCGCCTTTACGCATGAGGCCGGTATCTACGAGCAAACCCTGCACACGTTTGGCACCAAGCACATCGTTGAGGAGGGTGAACGCAACGGTGGAATCCACACCACCAGATACAAGCATAAACACTTTGCGATCGCCCACTTCTTTGCGGATTTCATCGGCAATGCGCTCTGCATATCCGGTCATAGACCATGGCTCCGCATTGCACAGATCTACGAATCGCTTGAGCATATCGAACCCGTGTTCCGTGTGCGTCACTTCGGGGTGGAACTGGAATGCGTAAAACTTGCGCGACTCGTCTGCAAACGCCGCGTTCACGCAGGCATCGGATGTAGCAATGCGCACAAACCCCTCGGGCAAACGTGCAGCTTCGTCGCCGTGCGACATCCACACTACGCAGCTTTCGCCACAATCACGAAGGATGGAACCGTTTCCTTCAATGCGAATCGGCGTACGCCCGTACTCTTTGGTAGTGCCCGCTTTCACCTCGCCACCGAGTGTCTGGGTCATCCAGTGCAAGCCATAGCAAAGACCGAGCACGGGAACACCAAGATCAAAAATCTTTGGATCGGCCTGCGGACTCCCTGGTTCATACACGCTCTGTGGTCCACCGGAAAGAATGATGCCCGCTGCACCCTTCAATTCTTTTGCTGGTGTTTCCGGCGGACGGATTTCCGCGAATGCGCCGAAGCGGCGCACGCGGCTCGCAATGAGATGTGCGTACTGACCGCCGAAGTCGAGGATGACGATGCCGCGCGGGGCTTCCATAGACACAAGGTACAGAAAGACTCAGGAAAAGTGGAGACAACACGCACCGGAAAAGAGAACGACAAGCATGTTTGACAGAACGAAATACTGGGTCTATGAATACACTATGAGTGCAGTCGAAACCCTTCGAAATATCGTGAAAAAATGTGACGAACTGGACAGGCAGTTGCCAGACAGCGCACACAAGGCAGTCGACGTTGAATGCACATCAGAAGCACTGCTCACAAAACCGCTAGAAACAGTACTGGAGCAATTGCACAATCGGATCCGGTCAATCCGCGCTGCGGCATTGAGCGCCCTTGCAGACATTGCAGAACCATACCAGGATCTGCTTGAAAAAAATCCACACGGCAAGCGCATTGTTGCGCTAGCTAGCAACCCAACAGCACCACTTGGTGCGAATGGAGATGCGATCGCAGCAGATCGCTCAGCGTTCTACCGTGAGCAGGTGACGGGCGCAGTTGTAAGTCACCAAAAGAAGGTGCAGCCGAATCTGAATAAGACCGCTACTCCACCACCAACGCAGAGTGCAAAATCTTTCCTCCCACAATTCATCACACGCCTGTGGAGCCAGCCATCACCCCATCCAGCAGCGGAATCCCCCAAGGGCGAAACAATCCTGCACCCAGAAATTGTAGCAATTGCAAACACTCTGGCAGAGACGGACGCGCGCGTGAATCAGGTACGAAGTGAAGCAAGGCATCTGCTCCTGCGCCATGCAGAAGCTATAGCTGCAAAGAAGAACGGCGAGGCGCATTGACCCACGCGGCTGCAAGCAACGCGAGTGTGTATGCCACTGCACTGTCTTCCCATGCATGAAGCACGAGTGCACCGATGCTCACACCCATAAACGCGAGGAATGTCGCATACGCAAGATCGGAATGCGGAAGGGTGTTACGTAATGCTGCGATCAACAGGAGTGTGTACGCAATAAAGAGCGCAAGACCAACCCACCCAAGCTCCACGCCAATTTGCAGGTACCAGCTCTCCGGAAGGAAGGGGCAATTGCATACTCGACCGGGCATATCTGCAGTAGGAGGTGGTGGCTGCACCTGCACGTCGCCAACGAACACGCACAGGTTTGGCCGATCTTGTGCCCAAGCTGCATCTGCACCAGCATCGAGATACACGCATGTGTCGGCAATTCTGTTTTGCGCGGGGCCAGCTGCGCCAAGGCCAGCACCAAACGGCTGCTCCGTCATGCGCTGCACTGCAGCGAGCGGCCGCAAGATGTGATCACGCGTAGATGCGCTGCGTAGAAGCACCTGGGGAAAGAGCAACATGCCAACGATGCCGCAACACAGAAGAACTCCGCCACCAATCAACGCTCTCTGTGCACGATGCTGTGGCTGCGTTGCACGCAGGAATACGATCACGGTAATCACTGCAGCAGCAAGCCACGAAGCACGTGAGAATGTGAGAGCAATTGCACCACCAAATATGACCGTGCCGGCAATAGTGCGCACCTGCGGCATTCGCACAGTGGCAATGAGAGAGAGCGCATACGGCAGAAGGAGCCACATGCCCAACTGATTGGGGCCGCTCATGGTGCTCTGCATTCTGCGAATGCCAAGAGCACCGATCTGCTGGAATGCAGCAACCGGGCCACTGGATACATAGAGCGAATGTAGATCGGAATACCCAAGCCACACGAAGAATGCCTGTGGAGCGACAAGCGTGAGTATTCCGTAGACAGCAACAAGCACGCCGACAGACAAAACACCCTTTGTTACCTGCGCAAAAAAACGCGTCGACCACTCGACACGTCGTACAAGGAAGAACGTGATGAGAGGGACAAAGTCATACCGAACACCAAGGGCGATTGCTTTGGGATTCCAGCCTGTGCGCAGGCTGACGAACACGGCTGTGAGTGCAAGTCCGAGGATGCAGAAATCCAACGGATCAAGCCGAAAGAACGATCGTACACCTCGTGACGCATGCTGAAACAGTTCGACGACTACGAGGAGGAGAATGACGGCAAGCACACACTCTTTCCACAGCGCGAGTGCACCGAGTGGTGGTTGCCCTGCACCTGCAACCAGACGCGTTCCGACGGTGACGAAGAATGCATGCAGCGGCAGGAGCGTGAGCAGGAGGACTGCCAGAGCTTCACGCATGCGTTGTAGCATAGTTACCGAGGAAAGAGGCGCGCCTCCTCGGCGCGGAATACATCGCCAGAAGCGAGCACCTTTTCGACTGCATCCACACACTGAGCACTCACGTTCGACCCATAGATCTTGGGTGCGCTGCGCATCTGCGGATTATCCCACGCGTATAAGATTGCCGACTTGATAGCGCCGCTCTCCACAGGAGGCGCAATGATATTACCGCCCGCCATACACGATTCACTGCGATCTGAACCGAATCGCAGAGTAACGCAGGGGACAGCCAATACATTCATTTCCTCCTGCATACTGCCGCTATCCGTGGCGCACACTGCCGCCTTACTCATGGCAGCAATCACATCCACATATTCCGGCCATACATCCGTGAAGATGAAGTTCTTGTGCTTACGCGCCATGGCCTGGATATCTTCCTCAAGACCGAACCGCGTGAGTGCGGCTTTCGTCTGATTCATGTTGATGAGCAGGACTGTGCGCCCCTCTTCGATGAGGGATTTCATCGCGCCGTAGATGGCGCGGAATCGCGACTCAGAAACACAATTCTCGCGACGATGAATGCAGAAGCGGACAAAATTCCCTTCTGCGAGTGCGGGATGCCGATCAAACACCGTGGATTGATTGATGCGCGCAAGCGCTTCTTTCGTTGCATCTACAACAGAATTACCCACAACGAAGATGCGATCGTCAGGGAAGCCCTCGCTCAGCATAAATTCCCGATCGAGCTCAACCGGAGCGAGGTGTACGCCCGTCCCCGCCTCGCTGCAGCGCGTATTGAACTGCTCAGGATACGGCTCCATGCTGCCACGTTTCCAGTGTATACGCTCCTGGAGGAATGTTCGCCATGCATCGGTGCCAATCGGTGCATCTCCCCATGCGGCAAAATCCGGTGTGAGCGTACGAATGCCCGCCTCCACGTGTACCGATGCAAACATATGGCAGTACCCCGCATTGCTCGCTGCCATTGCGGTAGTGGTATCGCCATGCACATACGGAATCACAACTTTTCCTCGCGTTTTCAATTCGCCAATCACATAGCCCAAGCGACCGATAATCTGGCTAACCACCTCGTGCATCTGACCGCGGACATTCAGATTGAAATCCGGCTGCACGCCGAATTCCTTGAGCATTCCGCCGCTCAGGTTCTCATCGTAATGCTGACCCGTATGGCCAAGAATCGCCAAATGCCCACGAGCGACAAGCTCTTTGTAGAGCGGCACCTGTTTGATGATATCTGGCTTTGTAGCAATCAGAATCAGGTGCACATAGCGACTATCGCTGGCTGCGATATCATCGAAGAAAGATGATGATTGATACGTGATTTCTTGCACGGAGGAAGGGTAGCAGCCGACGCACCCTGCTGCCATGCGAATTCCCACTTCGTCGGTGTCATTTGACCAGTCTGCCAAGCGGAAAATTGCAACTGGTGACCTGTGGGGTGCCTTCCGCATCGCCCGACGTTCGTGCGCCAGATTACAGTAACTGCACATTTCCCCTATCCAATACATGCGCCAACCCGGCACTCCCAATACTGAGCATGCCTTGTACTACCTCCACCATTCCCCGCTTACGCAGGACGAGCGTGGTGCGCTGAACGGCAAGTTCGAATATGAATGGAGTGAACTTGTTGCAGTATCACGGGAAGCGTTTGCAGCACGCATGCGAGGGGTACAAGAAAAAATAGAGGAGCGCGGCATGCAGGCACATGTAGAAGGACCGCTCATTATTGAAGATGAAAAGGCAGAAGCGAAATCGCGCCACGATGTATGGCGCATGCGCATTCCCCAGGCAGAAATTGTGGATGTGCAACACCTCACACAACGCAGCGTGGGCACGCTCGTGGGCCCAATTGCAGAAGAGCAAACAGAATCCAAATCTGGCGCGGAAACCGTGCAGCAGATGCCCAAACGTGCGATGCAGAAGCCCGTGGGGGTACAAGTGATAACAGGCGAGCGTTGCGCATAAATACCGTTGTACTCCAATGCCGAAATCTATAGCCTCTGCCACCAATGTCTACTGACGTTTCCGAAATGTATCAGGTGCTCCTGCAGGTGAATCCGCAGAATTTGCCCCCGCTCAATTCGGGTAATTTGGATGAGTACCAACAGGCCTATATGGCCGCAGTGGAGGGCATTGCAGACCACATTCGGAATAACTGCACAGACTTGGTGAAAGTGGCGGAGAGTAGATCGGGTGTGGGGGAAATATGTGTGGAAGGTACGGCGCAGAATATCCACGCACTTCTGCAGGATCCCGTACTACAGCTGCACGAGGGCAAAATCCCCGAGGCGCTATGGAGCACGCGACGGGAATATGAGTGATTAACCCTGCATTTCCTCGGGCACCGGAATGCCAAGAATGCCCAAGCAAAGCGGTGCAATGTCTTTGAGCGTCTTCGCATGCTGTAGATCCGCAGAGGATCGAATAACCGAGGGAGCGTGTACGAATGTTTGCACAGGATTCGTGGTATGGCTCGGGCTGATGGTCTTCCCATCCGGCAAAAGCATTTCTTCTGCATTGCCGTGATCGGCAGTCACGATCCAATCGTATCCGTGTGCCTCGAGAACAGGGAGCAGGCGCGCAAGGTTGCGGTCAACGGTTTCGCATGCAGTCACCGCAGCATCAATCCGACCGCCATGCCCCACAAGATCTGGGTTCGCATAGTTCATGATGATGCAGTCGTACGTCTCTTTTTCTACATTCTCAATCACACGATCAGTAATGCCGTCTGCGCTCATTTCCGGCGCATCGGCGAAATTGGGCACCTTGGGAGACTCCACCATCAGGCGGTCTTCGCCAGCATACGGCTCATGACGCTGCGCATTGAAGAAAAACGTCACATGCGCAAATTTGTCTGTTTCAGCGACACGCAGTTGCCGTAGCCCCGCATTGGAGAGCACTTCGCCAAATGTATTCCGCACATCAGCAGGTGGAAAGGCGACGGGGAGATGATCGGAGTATGGCCCCATGCATACCACATCGCTCACGCGAACTGGACGGGGGAATTCTGTGAAATCCTGATCCTCCAGTGCGCGCACAATTTGAATCATGCGGTCACTGCGGAAGTTCACACATACGACTACATCGTTTGCGGAAATAGCATGGAATGCTGGCGTTTTGAGCGGACGAATATAGTAGTCTGTTTTTTGGCTTTCTGGAGCGGCAGAATACCACTCCTGTGCGCCAAGGCAGAGGTCATCGACTGTCACGCCTTCGCCTTGTGTAAGCAGAGCATAGGCAACGCGCGTACGGTCGACATACTGCTTATCACGATCCATGGCGTAGTAGCGACCAACGAGCGATGCCAAGACACCGATCTTCTCATGGTGCATTTCTGTTTTGAGCAGATCGAAATCTGTACAGAAGTACTGCTCAGGCATGTCGCGACCATCGCTGAAAAGATGAAGGTACACCTTGTCTATTCCATGTTTTTTGGCCAACTCCAGCATAGCGTGGAAATGCTCGGCATGACTGTGCACTCCCCCAGTGGAATACAGCCCAATGAGATGCAGCGGCACCCCCTTGGTCTTGGCGCGTTCACATGCAGCCGAAAGTACCGCATTCGAATAGAACGCACCGGAAGCAATTGCCTGGTGAATCTCTTCGAGCGGTTGCCAGACCACTCGACCCGCACCAATGGTGAGATGGCCGGGCTCACTGGCACCCTGCTGCCCCTCTGGCAACCCAACCGCATGCCCCGAGGCTTGCATAATGCAGCTCGGCACCTCCTGTTCTAACCGATCCAATGTAGGCATTGCGGCCTGCAATCTCGCATTACCCGGCCCCGGAGGAGCGACTCCGAATCCATCGATAATGATGAGGCATAGGCGCGGCACAGGAGAAATGTATCATTGACGGAGTGAAAAGTGCTACACTTCAATACTACGATGCAGATTCACGAGACTTCTCGCCGCACCTTTAGCGCAGTTGTCGTCCTGGCGATGATCGCCGGAACTGCCGTCATTATCGCCTTTGCACTGATCGCGAAGGCAACTCTCAACGTGCAGGCAGCGCTCACACATAAGCCAGATATCGCCGTACTGCTCCTTCTACAAGAAGAGGGCATCGCCGTCACCGACGCAGAATTGCTGCGCGATCTTGGTATGGAACGCGACTACCTCCTAGAAACGGAAGAAGGTCCTATGTTCGCGAAGCTGCGCAAAACTGGAACCGAATGGCACTTGGCAGAGAAGACATCGCTGCGGGAATAGCGGATCACTGATCAGTAATCCCCTTGCCATACCGGAGCACGAGGAGTGGGAACACAATGACCGCATTCCACATTCGCTTCCAACGTGAGGGTTGCTGCACAAATCGCCAGCACCATTCCAAGCCCGCTTTGCGCATCCATCGTGGCGCGCGCTTTGCTGTGCCGGCGAGGAAATCGAACGTGCCCCCAACACCAATAGCAACACGCACTGCTGGCAAGCGATGCATGTACTGTGCAATCCAGAGATCTTGTGATGGAGCCCCATAGGCAACAAGCAAGAGACGCGCATCGGATGCATTGATCTTCTGGATGATTGCTTCCACTTCATGTGGAGCAGGACTCCCGGCATACGTACCGGCAATCACCAGCTTCGGAGAATGATCCTGCAATGCAGCGGCCGCTTTTTCGGCAACGCCAGGCTGTGCGCCAAGCAAGAATACGGAATGTTGTGCAGGCAAACGTGCGCAGAGTGCGGCAACGGTATCTGCGCCTGTCACGCGCTCTGGGAGCTGCTGCCCTGTGAGGCGTGCAGCAAGCAGGAGGCCTGTGCTATCTGGCAAATTGAGCGCCGTGCTCCGCAGCACAGCGCGAAAGGCGGCATGCGAATGCGCTGTAACGAGCATCTCATTATTCGGCGTCATCACATGGTGCTGCGTATCACCAGCAAGCATGTCGAGTAGTCGCACAACTGCCTCCTCGCGAGTAACGGGATCGAGCGGAACACCAAGAAGGAAAACACGCGACAAAGACATAGCAGACATATGAGAACGGTATAGTACACTACGGTTATGCGGATACTGCTTCGCCGTTGGGTATTTGTGACGCCTCTGCTCCTGGCAGCATGCGCCATCACACCGCCACAAGCGCACAACGAGCTGATTGATCTGGCGAGTGACACGGCAACCGGTGCTACGCAGCAAAGCAGCGCCTCGGCGGACGTGGCAACTGCACTAGCACCACTTGAGGCAGCGGTACTCACCGGCACAGGAAATGAACGCCTGTTGCAGAGCGGCGTGTTCGAGCTTGGACCAGCAGATGCGGTAGTGACACTCACTGTGTTCACTGAATCGCACTGCGTCTACTGTAATGACTTTGTTCGCAATATGCTCCCATGGCTCCAGAGCGACTTCCCTGATTCGCTACGCGTGCGCATTGTGCCGGTAGTCCTCGCCAAATACCCCAACAGTACTTCTGCAGCGCAGGCGCTCCTCTGTGCAGGTACAACTGGCAGCGGCAGTGCAATGCTGCGCACGCTCGCTGAGCGAGAGAACAAGCACCGATCGTCGGTATTGGAATATGCAGAAGAATTGCATATTGATCCTGCGAGCTTCTCTGTGTGCATGGACGCAGAAATCACACAGGCAATGCTTGCAGTGCAAAAACAGGTGCAGCAAACGGCAGGAATTACATTAGTTCCAACATTCGTCATCGAGAATGACGTGCGCGTTGGGCTTCCGCTCTACGCAGATCTGCGCGGATGGATTGAATCACAATTGTAAGAATTACCGCGTCACTTTCACGATCTTGTGACGATCAGCCGCGCCAGCGAGAAGTTCCACGCTCGCGCGCGGCACACCGAAGATCTGCGCAACGCCACGGAGTAACTCCATATTTGCCTTTCCACCTTCTGGCGGCGCTGCGATGTCCATTTTAAGGCTGCCGTCATCGAGTACAGAAACCAGCCGCGTTTGCGGTGCATTGGGCCGCACGCGAACTGCGAAGCGTACTGTGCCCTTTGCCGCCAATTCCTCAAACAGATGCGCAATCACAACAATAGTGTACGGCAAATTTCTTGCAGAAAGTATAATAAACTATACATTGGCACTACGGTCTTTCTTTCCGCTCCCACACCTAGCGAGGTGCACCATGTTCGACAATCAGGTCGAGGAGCAAGGATGCAACTGGGGATGTGGCGTAGTGCTGTTTCTTGTTGTCGCCCTTTGGGCAGGCATCATTGGGACAATCACGTCACTCATCAGCTTTCCACCATCGCGGCTCCCCATTTTGGGAATAGCCGTACTGCTCGCAGCAGCCTTCGGGCTCCGAGTGTGGTGGGTCAACCGTACGCCTTCCTTATGAAGGCACGCCGGGCTTTACCGCCCGGCAATTTTTAGCGCGTGTTCTTTTTTCGCCACTTCTCAATTTCCGCATGGTGCCCAGAAAGCAGCACATCGGGCACACGATGCCCGCGGAATTCTTCTGGTCGTGTGTAATGTGGATACTCCTGCTTGCGATCCAACGCAGCAGAAAAACTCTCCTCGTGCGCAGACTCCTCTTTACCCAGCACGCCGGGAATGTGCCGAGCGATTGCATCAATGAGCACCATGGCAGGCAACTCTCCACCAGTGAGTACGTAGTCTCCAATCCGGATTTCTTCATCGATCCATCCACCATCAATAATGCGCTGATCGATGCCTTCGTAATGCCCACAGAGCAGCAATAGCCACTCATGATCCTGCGCCAGCTGCTCCACTTTTGGCTGCACCAGGCGTTCACCGCGAGCGGAAAGATAGATGCGATGTGGCTGGCCTTCTGCAAGAGTCATCACGTGTTCGATCGCGGGTACTACCGCATCGGCACGCATGAGCATGCCTGCACCGCCGCCGTATGGCGTGTCATCGACTTGGCGATACTTCCCAAGGCCAAAATTGCGCAAATCATGAAAATGCACCGAAAGAAGATTTTGCTCTCGTGCACGTTGCAGAATGCTCTCGGTGAGAGGGCCGTCAAACATGCCGGGGAAGAGCGTGAGGATATCGATCCGCATGGAGACATGCTACGGCATTCAGACAGTATGCGCACCGCTTCTCCTGGCAATTCTGCACCGGTTCGCGGATACTCCGTGATGATTCTATGGCACCACGCGTCGACATTCTGATGCCCACGTACAAGCCGCGCACAGAGCATTTGCTCGCGGCTATCGAGAGCGTGCGTGCGCAAACAGAAACAGACTGGATCCTGACGATCTGTGACGAACCAACCGATGTGGATACAGCTACAATGTTGCAATCGATTACCGATGACCGCATTCGGTATATGCGCAACGAGCGGCGGCTCGGTATTGGTGGCAACTGGAATCGATGCCTAACGCAGGTTACAGCGCCATACGTGCAGTATTTATTTCAAGATGATCTGCTGGAGCCGCAATATCTTGCTACAGCACTCGCTGCTATGGAGAGCGACGAGCGAATCGGTATGGTATCTATGGGGCACCGCTACGTGTTTGAAGGAGAAAGCGTAGCACGCGACGCGTACGAAGAGGTGGAGAAAGCTCGGGCAGAGGTAGCGGCGGGATACCATGACGGAACCGAGACATTGCTCGCATGGATGGAGCGTGGTCTGCATCCGAATGTTGTGGGGGAACCAAGCTTTGTACTCCTACGCAAATCCACAATGCATGTTGTGGGCGCATTCCGGGAAGACATGCAGCAAAATTTAGATAGTGAGTACTGGGCGCGCATGTTTATACAAGCTGGGTGGTACGTGGTGCCGGGGAACTTTGGGAGTTTCCGAGTGCACGCGGATGCCGCCAGCGCACGCAACTTCGAGCGCGGCGCAGGGGTTTTTGATCGGCTACGCACCCTGCATGCCATTAGCCGTATATTGCCCACGGAGCACCAAAAGAAAGCACAGCGGATTATTGGCGAACAGACGACACGCATGACCGAGAAGTTCCTTCTGCGCTATGGAGGAGTGCGTTTAGAGCTCAGTGATCGAGTGCCTATTTTGTTCTCTCTTGCACTCCATCCGATCACTGTATTACGAAGCCTGTGGCGGTATACACGAAGCCGCAACAGGGAATGAGTACGCGGGATGTCAACAACAACGTGCACTTCTGTTGCCGTCGCTGCACCATGATTTCATGCCGCTCCTCAAAAAATCCACATTGGCCACACCGCATGAACGGTTTGTGGCGAAGATGATCGACCTCGGAATTCTGATTATTCCGACGCTGATTTTGTACTACACCTACGGAATCCAGAAGGAAATGCCTGAGCCGATGATGTGGGTAGGAGCCGTTATGGCGAGCTTTTTCACCGCGTTCATGATGATCATCTTCCTGCAGTGGATCCTGATTGGTGAATACGGTCAGTCACTGGGGAAAATTGTCATGCGTATCCGCATTGTGGATGAGAAGACCAAGAAAACCGGCACACTGGTGCAGAACCTCTTCATCCGCACATGGCTCCCTGCCATCATGTGGGAAAACCTCGTATTCCTGGCATGCGACGTGCTGCCCGTCTTCCGCAAGGAACGCCGGTGTCTGCATGACTACCTCGCCAAGACGATCGTGGTAAAGGCGTAGTGTGCGCTGAGCAAAGAAACATGGGAGAGTTTTTGACGAAAAATAAAATAGTGTGATAAATATATAGCGAATGGCAGTTCACCTCACACTGAAGGAGTGTTGCGAAGTCCAACGGCTTCGGCTGAACGATCCAAATATTGTGCGACTCTGCGTACAGGACACTCCTGGCGCAAAACCCACACAGCAGAAAGTGGAGAGTATGTCTCAGCACATTACTCTGCAGGCGGGGCTGTTGCTGGAATCTGGTCTACAGGCAAAAAAAGAGAAGTACATCGATCGCCACCTGCCAACACTCCAGAGCTTTGCCATTCTGGAAGGTGAAGAATTAGTGGGCATTACCGACCGCATGCGAGCGATGGGCATCGTGATCGGCCCCTTCGTAATGCCCATCATTTCCGCACAACAGCGACGTGTGCAGCAGTGGGTCACTGGGAACATTGCCAATGTGTACGACGCTGCCATGGAAGCGCTACCCGAAGATATGATCGACCTCAATCTCGTCACGCGCCTCGGCATCATCAAAGCACTGAATACAGAAATCCGCTCAGCGGTGCACAGCAAACAAATGGCCAAGCTGCGCTTTGCGAAGGATCATTTGCAAGAAACCTTCGCATTCGGAGGCACGCGCGAAGACCCTATTGTTCGAGAAGGGTAAGCCCTACAGGAATTCCTTCATATATTCGGTGACATCGACTTTTTGCACTTCGTCGACGGCGAATGTGCTGCGACCCTCGCGTGGCTTAAGGCGATCATAGAAGCTTGGCGCCGCTGTGTTCTGGTACAAGATGCCCGTGCTAATGCGCTTACTGGTATCGGTAGCAATGCGCCTTGCTTGGGCAAAATCCGTTGGATCATGGCCTTCGGCAGCAGCATCGTACACATGCTCCATGAGCCACTCGTGAGTGGCAAACTGGTTGTAAGTAGGGCACGCCTGCAGCATATCCACAAACGCAAAGCCATTGTGCTGAATAGCTGCCTTAAGAATCTGCACCATTTGATCGATGTGGCCGCTAAAGCCGCGGGCAACAAAGGTGGGTTCCAAGCTGAATACAAAATCCATGGAGTTGAGCGTGTGCTCGGGAATACCGTTTGGCGATGTGTTCATCGGCTGTCCCTGCCACGTAAGCGAGCTTGCCTGCCCTGTAGTGAGGCCATAGTTCGCATTATTGTGGAGGATAAAGACAATGGGGTAATTGGAGCGAATGCTGTGTACGAGGTGCCCTATGCCCTCGGAAAAACTCGCACCGTCGCCACCGTGTGCTAGAACAGGCAACACGGGATTGGCCAGCTTGGCACCAGATGCAAACGGGAGCACGCGACCGTGCAGTCCATGGAACCTGTAGCCCTGCAACTTGTCGCTCATGTTGCCGTGGCAACCAACGTCGTAGCAGAGCAACACACCATGCGGGGGAATACCGAGCTCCACCAGCGCACGCTTCACTGCAGTCCAAATGCCGTAGTCGCCGCACCCATCGCACCACGTGCACTGATTCTTATGATGGTAATCAGCCATCTTTGGTCCGCCGGTATTGTCGAGCGGGATGCGCGTCATTACTGAAGAATAAGCGTAGAAAGATCCACGGTATGCTCGCTGATTTTGGCATATTGCACGATGCCATCTTCCACAGTTGTTTCCTTACTGCTGTCATACAAGCCGTAGGTAAGCGTGTTGCCGGTGCCAAAGGCGAACCCGCCGACTGCAGAACCTGAACTGGCATACACAAAGAACGACTGCGGATTTGGCACTTCACGTACACTCACTCGTTTGCCTGTGGTGAGGTCTGCATATTCCAAGCGTGACATATTGCCGGCAATGGAACGCACAAACGCGACATGGTGCAGATCAGGAGATACAAGGTACGGCCGGGCAATGGTGAAGGGCAACTTGGTGATACTCCCCGTACCCGAACGCAGTTCCCAGAGTGCTCCGTCATCTGCATTCAAGTATGGATCAAATGTCGCATGCACGAAGTACGCTCTGCCATCCGCAGAGAGAGGCATCGTGTACGTATTGTCCGCCTCGATAAGGCGACTATCGGGCAATAACAATGGCGATAGGAGATCATCCATACCACTGGTGCCTGTGCGATACGGATTGAACTGCGCAGCAATGCGACAAGTGGATCCGTCTGCATATGTGCCAGCCAGTTGGGTGTCTGTTGTGTCCCCCGCCTTGTTGTAGCGCACAGTGACCGTTGTCATACCCGATCCGATGCAATCATCGCCAGAGAGCACTGCTTGCGCATGGCCGTTCTGCAACATGCTCGCATAGAGGAATTCCGCTGCGCGAGAGCGAGGGAGAGGAGAGTCTGGCCACACAGAGCGGAATGCACGGGCATCCACAATCCCCTCGGTAATGGCCGTGGAAATATAAGGCGCAAACCATGCACCAGTACCAAAAGGTGCCGTACCTGTAGCACTGTCAGGCACTGCGATCGCATACCCCTTACTGCCAACGAGCATCTTGAGTGCCTCCGCTGTATTCACAGGGCGACCTGGTTGGAACGTGCCATCTGGGTAGCCGCTTACCCACTCCTGCTCGGCTGCATAACACACGAATGGCGCGAACCACTCGCGTTGTACATCTGGGAAGCATTCACTGTAGTACTCCGCGTCGGGCTGTTCACCTGAAGACTCTACAAGCAACTTCATGAGCTCTGCGCGATTGAGCGTCACCTCTGGGCCGAACGATCCATCGGGGTACCCGCGCATGATCCCCGAAGATTGCAGCGTATTGATGGCGACTGCACTCCGGTGATCGGTTGGAACATCAGGATATGCCGCAACGGCAACGATTGGCAGTACCAAAAGAGAGCCGGCGAGGAGAATGCGCTGCATCATGAAAGGAACGGGGAGAGCAGGGAATCCAGTTCATCCACAAAGAAGGGACGACCGTCATATTTCAATACGCGATGTGCAAGAGGAATACACGCTTCTTGCTGGAGGAGTATGCCGAGCTGCCCAGTCTTGTTGCCCTCTACAAGCACCACGTTCTTTGCCTGTGCAGCGAGTGCGGTAAAGCGCTCCACCTGTAATGGCCACATATACGTGTAGTGCAAGTACCCCGCCTTCTTGTATGCAGGCTTGGAGAGCAAATCGAGCATGGGGCCTTTGGTACTCCCCCACCCAACAAAGAGCGTCTCGGGCTTCTGGGAACCAAACAATTCGGGCTCAGGAAGTTCCGTCTTCAATTTCTCCATTTTGCGCATGCGCTTGTCCATTTGTGCAATCGCATTCTCAGCAGATTCATCCACGCTTCCATCTGCATTGTGCTCATCGCCCTGCCCCGCATACGTTGCGGCAGCAGTGCCGGGTAACCATCGTGCGGAGATGCCATCTTTTGCAGCGGGATCATAGCGATCCGTACCCTTGAGTGATGCAAGTGTTTTTGAGTCGACAATATGCCCACGTTCGATAGTGGCCTTTGTCTGATCGTACAAGGGCTGTGTGTAGAGCGCTTCCGCGATCTGCTTATCGTAGAGCACGATCACGGAAATCTGGTATTTCTCCGCGATGTTGAATGCAACGGGCATCAGATCGAATGCATCCTGGCTGTCGCTTGCAGAGAGCACGCACCGCGCGAACTCTCCATGGCCGCCGAACACAGCAAGAAGCAGATCACCTTGCGCAGTCCACGTAGGCAAACCTGTTGCAGGGCCGGGGCGCATTGCTAGGCCAAACACGCTGGGGTTCTCAATGATGCCATTGAGCGACAGTGTTTCTGTCATAAGGTCAAAGCCTCCACCAGATGTGGCGGTCATAGCGCGCGTGCCCATGAACATGGCACCGCTCATCATTTGCGCCGCAGTGATTTCATCCTCCGCCTGCTTGATGACCATGCCCGTGCGGTTCTGTATTTCGGAAATGAATGTGAGCAATGGCGAAGAGGGCGTCATGGGATAGCCCACGTACATACGGCACCCGGCATGCACGGCGCCAAGCCCCATTGCCTGGCTCCCCGTGAGGAGCATGCAGTTGTGCCAAGCAACATCGGCCTGCGGCAGTGTGACCGCAGCGGTATCCGCATGTGCGACGTGGAATGCCACTCCCGCATCTATGCATCGAAAGTTGAGGTCGAGCACCTTTTCTCCCTTGTGACCAAACTGCTCGCGAACCAGCTCCTTTAAGAGCGCAACATCCTGCTTGAGGATCGACCACACAACAGAAGTGATAAGTACATTACCTAATATAGGCGGCGCACCAATCTCTTTGAGGAGCTTCTCGTTTGGCAAATAGACCACTGTGATCTTCTGTTTTTCCAATCGTGCCTGTTCTTCTTTGGAGAACTTCCACTCCGGAGTTTGGTGCAATACCACGCCTCCGGGCTTCACTTCGTGCATGTTCTTCTCCAAGCCGTGGTGATTGAAGCAGACCAGAATATCCACACGCATTTCGCTACTGCCGATCGCCTCATGGCTCACATCCAGCTGAAAGCTGCTGTGCCCACCCTTGATGAGCGACATGTATTCACGGTAGCCAAACACGCAGTACCCACTCCGCTTGAGACCTGTGGCACAGATCTCCCCCACGGAGTTCACTCCTTGGCCTTGGGCGCCGGTTACTTTGAGTGAAATACGAGACATGCTTACCGAGTTGCGAAAGTATCGAGGAGCTTCTGACCCCACTTACACACTTTGTCTTCCTGACCATAGGGTTCGTTCACGATCATAAGAGACGGCAGTGCCTGTGCTCCGTTGTGCGTTTTGATGAATTGCTGCAGGTGCTCCACCGCACGACCAGTGTAATAGTATCGATCATCACCGAGGGAAATCGCTGCACATGCCTTCCCTGCAAGGTCGACATCTTTGGCACGCTTTTTCAGAAGCACATCCATATGCGGATTGAGCTGCCCTTCAATACCACCCGTGTTCCACGTGCCGCTCGCGAGGAGCAGCACGTCTGCTTTTGTGAAGTCATCGGGCTGTGCCACCTCCGCAACCGCTCGCGTCACCACTAGCTCCGGCGCATGCTTCGCAAGAAAGTCTGCGAGTACGCCGACCACATACTCCGTGTGGCCGCTCGTGGAGGCATAAAGAATGTGTAGCGACGTCACGGATGAATTCTACGCGAGAGCGTCGATGGAAAACAGACAGATTCCTCACTGGATCCAAAGTGAGAATCTCCGCTGGCCGATCGGAAAATTCTCTTGCATACCAAGATAGTTTTCTCTATCATTCATAAATTTTATAAAAATAAGAAGTGTATGTTCTCTCTCACCGAAAAAATCGACCCCGGACGCGAGTCCGAGAAATTGGACCCCGGAAGGGCGCCCCCTGATCGTGAAGATCCTGGACCTGCTTCGGAGGAAACTCTGGCACTAGAAAAGTCCAACACCACACAGCAATATCGAACATCGTACGAGATCGTATTAAGCGGCGGAGGTGTGAATCACCAGGGCAGTTTGAGTACAGTGACGGTTGGGGAACCGCTGCGCATGAAGTATGAGAAGTCGGATGACGGCTACGGCCTGTTTGTTGGCGATCGTGTGAAATCGGTGCTCGACCGCGGGAGTGGTCGGGCGCAGATTCAAACGAATACGCACGCATACGAAGTGCGAAAGGCAACGCATGTAGTCGCCGCGTAGCGGGAACACCATCGGTTCAGGTATAAAGAGCATATGTCGTTTCCGCTCGACCCACGATCGATTGCTGTGATTGGCGCAAGTGCCGACGAGGGATCAGTGGGGTACGACATCCTGCACAATCTGCTATCGCAGGGGTACGCGGGCGAAGTGTATCCCGTAAACCCCAAGCACGATGTGTTACAAGGCAAACCTGCATTCCGCTCGGTGAAGGATATTCCGAATGCAGTAGAGCTCGCAGTTATCATTGTGCCGGCCAAGATCGTGCCGACTGTTTTGCGTGAATGCGGAGAGAAGGGTGTGCATGCAGTAGTCGTCATTAGCGCGGGCTTCGGTGAAACACACACGGAACAAGGGAAGTTGCTTGAAGAGCAACTCGTACAGATCGCGCACGAGTATGACATTGCGCTGATCGGCCCCAACTGCCTCGGCATCATCCGGCCCAGCGCCGGAATGAATGCCTCCTTTGCAAAGGAGGCACCACCCAATGGCGGCATTGCACTCGTGAGCCAATCGGGTGCAACCGCGGTGGGCATTATGGATGCCGCACAGGAACGCGGTCTTGGTTTTAGCACCGTACTGAGCATTGGCAATAAGGCAGTCATGACAGAAACCGACTTCCTCTCTCTTTGTGAACAAGACGAGCACACAACGGTGATCGGCCTGTACTTGGAAGATATCCGTTCGGGGCAGGAATTCCTGCGCGCTGCAGCGGCAGTCACTGCTAAAAAACCAATTGTACTGCTCAAGAGCGGTGTATCCGAACAAGGCCGCCGTGCTGCATCGTCTCACACGGGCGCACTTGCCGGCGATGACGCGGCGATAGACGCCGCATGCAAACAGGCAGGCATACGGCGTGCGCACAACTTCGATGAATTCTTGGATCTTCTGCTGACGTTGAGTACGCAACCACCGCTGCTCTCACGCAGAATTGCCGTGATCACGAATGCAGGCGGCCCCGGCATTCTGGCCACCGATGCTGCATCAGCAAAAAAACTTGAACTCGCATCGCTCGATGCGAAGAACGCCAAAGCATTGGCAGCACTACTGCCACCTGCAGCAAGCGTTGGAAACCCGATCGATGTACTCGGTGACGCAGCTGCCGATCGATTTCAGGCCGCACTGGATGCCTGCACGAAAGACAAACATATCGATGGCATCGTCGTGCTGGTAACCCCACAGGTCATGACGCCATGTGAGGACATTGCTCAAGCCATTCTTCGCACGCAGAAACGCGCCTCAATGATGCCAATTGTTGCGAGCTTCATTGGTGGTGCATCGGTGCGAAGTGCCACGGTGATACTCGCGGCAGCGGGAATTCCCGCATTACCGTCGCCAGAGCGCGCCGTGCATGCGTTGGCAGCACTGCTCCCTACAGACGAACAGCCTCGAGTGTGGCAACAGGCCACTCGCAATACACAACGACCTGCAGCAGCAACTGCTTTGCTTAAGAAAAGCGACGGTCTCCTGCCGCCAGACGTGACGCGAGAACTCTTCGCGCTCTACGATCTCGCACTCCCGCAGCAGGCAGTGGCGCATTCCTCGGCTGAGGCGGCCGCCATCGCAAAGAAGATTGGGAGAACAGTGGTTGCGAAAGTGAATTCGCCAGACATTTTGCACAAGACGGATGTTGGCGGCATTCAGACGAATCTTCGCACGCCAGAAGATGCATCTGCTGCGTACAATGATATTGAGAAGAACATTCGGCAAAATGCGCCCAGCGCACAGTGGGACGGCGTGCTGATTCAGGAGTTTTTGCCACTGGGACGAGAGTTCATTGTCGGCGGCCTGCGCGATCCGTCATTTGGCCCACTCGTCATGGTGGGGCTGGGGGGTATTTATACGGAGCTCTTCCGCGACACGGCATTCCGCATTGCGCCAGTTACAGAGGAAGAGAGTTTTGAGGCATTGCAACAACTGACCAGCTGGAAACTTTTATTGGGTATGCGCGGACAATCGCAAGCAAACATTGCAGAGCTTGCGAGGGTGGTGCAGCGCGTGTCGGAGATGCTTGCGGAGTTGGAACAGATTCGCGAACTCGATATCAACCCGGTTCTTGTAGGGGAAGAAGCCGTGGCAATCGCAGATGCGAAGGTAATAGTGAGCCACCTGTAAAGCCGCGAACCTTGCGACCGTGAAATGCTGCCTGTAGGCTTCCGCGCATATGAAGCTCAAAGACCTCTTTCGCCATGCAGTAGAAGCCGGAATCGACGCCGATCCTCGGGGTCGAGCGTTTATTGAGAAAAGGCTAAAGAAAGAGAAGGAACGCGCAAAAGACCTCAAAGGTGACGAGAAGAAGTTCTACGACGAAGATCGTACGTGGAACCCATACCTCGATTCACGCATCATCGCCGGTACAGGTGAAGAAGACGTGAAGTGCGTCATGGTGGGTATCGACATCGAGTCAGCAGAAATGATTCTTGCCGATCGCCTGCGTGAAAAGGGTCACAAGATCGATGCGGTCATGATCCACCACCCAGAGGGTCGTGCACTCGCAGATCTAGATAAGGTAATGCCGCTCATGGTGGATCTTCATGCTCAGTGGGGTGTGCCGGTGAACCAGACAGAAGGCAACCTGCGCCCACGTATGGATCGCATCTGGCGTGCTATTCACGCAGACAACCTCTTTCGCACAGAGCGCACGGCAGAAATTCTCGGCCTGCCTGCATTCAACACGCACACCATCACGGACAATATGGTGTTCCAGCTTATGGAAAAGGAGATCTGCAAAAAGTCGTTTGATTCCCTCGGCGACATTATCAATGCGATCCACAAGATCCCCGAGTACGAGTACTACGCCAAGAAGGGCAATCCGTGCATTCTCGCGCACGGCAGCAAGAACAGCCGCCCTGGCAAAGTTGCTGCAGCCGGCTTTACCGGAGGTACCAATGGCCCCGAGGAGATGCTCGCCGCACTGGCACGCGCTGGAGTGGGCACAGTGATCTCCATGCACGCCACAGAGAAGGAGGTAGAAGTAGCGCAGAAAGAGCACATTAATATTGTGCAATGCAGCCACATGGCATCCGACGTCATCGGCATGAACATCCTGCTGGATACCTTGAGCAAGAAGGAGAAGAAGCTCACGACCGTCGATGTATCAGGCTTCATCCGCGTGAAGCGGTAGATTGCAGCAAATAGGCTATTATTGTATAATAATAGTAGCCCGCATGATCATTCCGGTTGCAGTGCTCGGGCTAATGCTCTGCAACCATCAGGCTCTCACTAGTTGGGATTGGTGAACTGTGAGTCGCGGTCTTGAAAAGCTGTGTGTCACGGTGGTGGTGTTGGCAATTGGCGCTCTTGTAGCGTATTGGGTCATTCCGGAGATCTTCTCCTTTTGGAAAGAGATTCGGGAATCCCTCTCACACGTCGTGAATGCCGACTAACCCCATGACCCCTGAGTCCTGCGGGTATCGCCCAGCCCCGGAACGACTATTGTCGTTCTGGGGCCTCCTTCTATATAGAGGACACACTCTCCTCATCTGTCACACCTGCAGAATCATTCGATTCTCGGCTCTTAGAGCCTTGATTTTTTTGGAACGGATCTGTAGAGTCCGCGCGTTTTTACGTCAAACATTATGGACACCACTTTTTCGGCTTCTCATAAAGCAAAATCGGCATCTGGAACCACTCCATTCGAGCAAATTCGTGCAGCGGAAGCCGCCGAAAGCGCTCGTGTGCAGAAGGAACTGGATTTCTTTGCCCGCAAGCAGCAGGAAACCGTGAAGCAGATGCGGGAAACCGAGGAAAAGGAAGAGCACGAAATTCGTGAAACAGCGACGACGGCGCTCAAAGAATTCCGCGAAAAAGAGATGCCAAAACTCCTTGGTGGATCAGACCAGAAAGCCAAGAAGGCCTGCGCCGATCTGGAAGCAGCTTGTGCTTCTAAGGAGGCTGGTGCGGTGTCTGCACTTGTACAGAAAGTGACCAGCTCCAATTTCCTCGCAACTGCCGCGTAAATATGGCTATTGTCCACATGCAAAAAGTGGCAGTCCTCGCACACCGCTCCCATAAGGAGGAGGTGCTCGATGCGTTGCAGGAAATGGGCGTGCTGGAAATCAGCGAAGCAAAGGCTCCGGCCAATCTGGATCACACAGAAGTAAACTTCCGAGTGGCGGAATTGCAGTTCGCGATTGATGTATTAAAGGAGAATGCCGCGAAAGAAACTCTCGCAGTAGCAGACAAACCAGGAACAACCGATGAGGTAATCCATGCCGCAACGCACACCGACGTGCGCGGCATTGTCGATCGTCTGCATGAGTTGGAAGCATTGGATACAGAAGCACAACGCAGAATTGCAGAATTGACCCAGACACAGGAGACACTGAGGCCATGGGCCAGCCTGCTGGATCGGTTGGATGCTCCAACAGAGAGTGCAAAAGCAGTGCGTCTGCTCGGCTCCCTGTCCGAATCCAAGATGGAAGAGTTCCGAGATGCGCTTACAGGCTCTTTGCCTCGTGCAGATGTGCAGCTGCTCGACGCGCAAAATAGCAATGCATACGTGAGCGCAATGGTGTGGAAGTCGGATCGTGCCGCCTTTGAGGAAATTGCAACACGCATGGGTTGGACAACCGTTGTGCTGCCAGTATTACCCGGCACGGCAGCCGTTCTATTTGAGGAGGCATCAGTAGAACACAAGCAACTGGAGCAACGCCTCATGACGAATAAAAAGGAGCGTGTACAGCTCTCGATTGAGCTCCCAAAACTCATGAAGGTGCGCACATTTATGCACTGGTTGAGTGACAAGCAATCCGCCCGCGAAGCTGCATTGGAAACATTTGCAACAGTGACGCTTCTTGGTTGGATACCGCGTGCAAGCGTGGACATTTTGGAAACACGATTGCAGAAGATTTCCAAGGCTGTTGCCGTACTCAAGGTGAAGGCAGATGAAGGGGAGGAGGCACCGATTCTCCTGAAGAACGCAAAATTCATCACACCGTTTGAAAGCGTGACAACGCTTTATGGCTTCCCGCTCCCAAGCGAGATGGATCCGACAGCGCCGCTCTCTCCATTCTTTGCACTCTACTTTGCCCTTTGTCTTACAGATGGAGGCTACGGCTTTGCGCTCACGATGATCTTTGGATTGTTCCTCCTGAAAACGAGGAAGTCGGTACAGGAGGCACAACTCCCGTGGTTGCTCTTCATTAGCGGTATCGCTTCCATCCTCGTAGGCATTCCCTTCGGCGGTTGGTTCGGCCTTACACCCGACCAGGTGCCAAGCTTCCTCACAGTAACGCACGACGATGGCAGCAGATGGTTCCTCGGCCAAATCTGGAACCTCTCTACACAGACAGGCATCGACTTCCTGCGCAACTTGGCGCTCTTCCTTGGTCTTACACATATCTTCTTTGGTGTCTTCCTAGCGGGCTACCATAAGTGGCTACACGGTGGAAAAGCTGAAGCATTCTGGCAGCACTTCACGCTACACATTGTGCTGGGTGCAGTGATCTTCCGTGTGCTCGCACCGGAAAGCTTGGTGCAGGTCGCCACCTACCTGATGTACGCCGCAATCGCCCTGGTGATCTGGGGAAAGGGCTACGGTACGGTGTGGTTCCTGCGGCCGATTATGGGTGTGCTGGGATTGGTGAACTTCCTCATTGGGCTCCTGAGCAACACCTTAAGTTACCTGCGCATTCTCGCGTTGGGTCTGGTGACGGGCGCGATTGCGCTGGCGGTGAACCAAGTTGCTATCGAAATGAGTAAACTGTTCCCAATTTGGCTGGGCATCCCAGTGATGATTCTCATCGCCGTGGGTGGCCACCTTGTTTCCATCGCCCTCAATACGCTCGGCAGCTTCATCCACTCCGGAAGGCTGCAATTCATTGAATTCTTCGGGCAATTCTTTGAGGGCGGCGGGCGCCCGTACACGCCATTCAAGCGTTCTATTTCGTAACTATTTCTTCCCCACTTTCCCCTCTTCTGTATGAAGAACTTCTTTAATCCCACGGTCGGCGTGATCACCGGTACGATCGCTGCACTGCTCTTGGTGCCGGTTGTCGCCTTCACGCAAGACGGCCTTGTATCCGCAGACGCGGCTATGGCCGCTCGTAGCACGCAGCTTGCGCTGCTCCTCGCCTTCATCGGCGCAGGTATGGCAACGGTTCTCCCATGTTTGGGTTCCATCCTTGGCGTGTCCATGGTGGGTCAGTCTGGCGCTGGTCTTCTTACCGAAAAGCCTGAGCTCGCCGGTAAGGTGATCACCCTCGCGGTGCTCCCTGGTTCTCAGGGTCTGTACGGCATGGTTATCTCCCTGCTGTTCATCTTCAGCTACGCACCATTCATCTCTGATCCAAACGTCAACGTAACTACGCTTCAGGGATTCATTCTTTTCTCGGCATTCATTCCAGTAACCATCACGTGTCTTACATCTGCCCCATACCAGGCAAAGGTGTGTAGCGCAGGTATGCACATGCTCGCGAAGGACGGCAAGCTTGCTGGTCGCGTGATCACGATGGCGGCTCTCGTGGAGACATACGCTCTTCTCGGATTCCTCATCTCGTTCTTCATGTTGAACGCCTTCCAGGCAAGCGTACTCGCTTCGTAAGCACTTCTCTCTTTTCCACCTTTCGCAATGGCTCTCCAGGACATCCTTGCGGCAATCAGCGTAGAAGCGGATCGGCAAATCGCCGAAGCTCGCACCGCGCACCAAAATGCGCTCACGCAGATTCGCCAGCAGAGCGAGCAATCGCTCGATCGTAAGCGGCAAGACATCTCCGCCCAAAAGGAGCAGAAGCTTGAGCAGATGCGCCGCAAGGCGGAGGTCCATGCAGACACGCAGCTCCGCAATGCGCAGCTGCAAAAGAAGCGGGAGATTCTCGATCGCATCTACCAGAAGGCGATTGAATCTCTCTCGCAGCTCCCCGACAAAGACGTGGAAGCACTCCTCAAGGCTTGCCTTGAGAGCATCCACGACAAAGGGGAAATCCGCCCAACCAAAAAGCACGTTGCACTCATGCAGCGTCTTGTTGGTGGCGACCTCACCCTGGGCGACCCTGTGGAAGGTGCAGGTGGATTCATTTTTGTTTCTGAAAAGCGCGAACAGGACTTCCGCTTTGAAACCTTGGTGCAGGACGTTCTGCGACCAAAGACGGAGCTGGAGCTTGCGCACTCTTTATTTACTGCCGCATGACACAGCTCCCCGCTTACGTCGATCAGGCTTACGCATTCGCCCACGGGCGAATCGGCGTGCTGCAGCAACTGCTGTTGAATCGCAGCGATGTTGATCGTCTGCTCGGTTCACATGATCTACATGATGCGGAAAAGATCCTGACAGAGCTGAGGCTTACTACCCAGATCCCACAGGGGGTCAATCGCGAGGAAGACGTACTCGACCTCGTAAGTCTCTGGGTTCGTTCGGAGGTAGAGCACATGTCTCCTGAAGGGAAAGTAGACGTCTTTGGCGTCCTCTGGATGGAGTCCGATGCGCCGCTCTTGAGCTACTTGCTCAAGCAGCATTTCGGTCTTACATCCAGCATTAGCCATGAGCCAAAGAGTGCGCTTTCCTCCTTGGATCCTACGCTCGTCCGCCAGTATCTCGCCGAGGGGAAGAGCGACATACTGCCGGAGCAATTGATGGTATTCATTCAAGAAATGCTCAAGAAAGAGTCTCCCACTCCTATGGAAATCGACGCTGCCGTATCGCAATACATTGCCACTCGACAGCTGGAACTCGCACGACGCAGTGGGAGCTACGGCATTCAGCAATTCACACGCCACAACATAGACGTTCGCAACATCCGCACAGCGCTCCGCTTGCTCGATTCTACGAGCACGGAGCGCATGTCGGAATTGCTTACAGGAGGCTCGGTAAAGCCATCTGCGCTGAACGGTGATCGTGCGTCTATTGCTCGCGCCGTGGAAGAAGCCGGCCTCGGCTACGGTTTGGCAGCACTCATCCGCAAGCAAGAGACGGATTGGAACGATATGGAGCGCGCACTCTCCGATGTGCTCGCGGAAGATGTTGCTGTGCTGTGGAACGTTCCGCTCTCGGTAGAACCGCTGTTCGCCTTCGCTGCATTAACGCTTTCGCAGTTGGGTCTGCTTCGTGTTCTGCTTATTGGGAAGCGCAGCGGCCTTTCCCCGCAGGAAATTAAAAAGATCCTCCCTCCGTTTATTCCCGCTACTCATTACGTGCTCTGATCCATGCCTGCCTACAAGCTCGCCATCGTCGGTGCCCCAGAAGCCATTGCAGGGTTTAGCCTGCTTGGTGCTGTGGTAGTACCAGCGTTGTCGGCAACGCAAGCCGTGGATCAGCTCATGAAGCTGAAGCGCGAAACGCAAATCGATGAGAACGGCGTTGAGCGTCCTGTGTATGCGATCGTCTTCATTACAGAAGACCTCGCAAGCGGCATCTCGCCCGATGATGAGAAGCGCCTCGCTAAAGGCGCGCTCCCGGCGATTATTCCGCTCCCCTCCCATCGCGGCTCCACTGGCTACGGTATGCAGCGCCTCAAGCGCATTGTGGAACGTGCAGTCGGTTCCGACATTCTTCAGTAAACCATCTCTCTTCATTCCCTCATTTCTATGTCCAAGCCCACCATTGTGAAAGTTTCGGGCCCCCTCGTCGTCGCTTCCGGTATGAGGAACGCGAAGATGTATGAGGTCGTCCGTGTTTCCAAAGAGAACCTCGTCGGTGAAGTGATCGAACTTCACGGCGACCGTGCATCGATCCAGGTGTACGAGGAAACGAGCGGTATCGGACCTGGCGAACCCGTGGAGCTCACGGGTCAAACGCTGTCTGTTGAGCTCGCTCCTGGACTACTTACGTCGATCTACGACGGTATCCAACGCCCGTTGGAGCTCATTCAGAACCAGGCAAAGAGCCCGTTCATTTCCCGTGGCATCAACGTGCCAGGGTTGGACCGTAAGAAGAAGTGGGATATGAAAGCCGTGGCGAAAGAGGGCGCCATGGTGGAAGGAGGTGATGTGCTTGGCGCAGTACAGGAGACAACACTGATCGAACACCGCGTGATGGTGCCACCACACGTAAAAGGCAAATTGCTTTCGGTGAAGTCCGGATCATTCACAATCGAAGACACGATTGCAGTGATCGAGGATGCAGAAGGAAAGAAACATGACGTCTGCATGCTTCAGCGCTGGCCAATCCGTATTCCACGTCCAATCGGCAAGAAGTTGCTCCCCAACGAACCACTCGCAACTGGTATGCGTATCTTGGATACGCTCTTCCCCATTGCACGCGGCGGTGCAGGCGCAATCCCTGGCCCATTCGGTGCAGGAAAGACAGTGACACAGCAATCGCTTGCTAAGTACTGCAACGCTCAGGTGATTGTGTACATCGGTTGCGGCGAGCGCGGCAACGAGATGACGGAAGTGCTCACAGAGTTCCCTCACCTGGAAGACCCGAACACGGGTGAGCCGCTCATGAAGCGCACAATCTTGATTGCGAACACATCGAACATGCCAGTGGCTGCACGCGAAGCAAGCGTGTACACCGGTATCACTCTCGCAGAGTACTACCGCGACATGGGCTACGACGTCGCTCTCATGGCCGACTCCACATCTCGTTGGGCAGAGGCTATGCGCGAAATGTCGGGACGCTTGGAAGAAATGCCAGGCGAAGAAGGCTACCCAGCCTACCTCGGCTCCCGCACAGCAGGGTTCTACGAACGTGCAGGGATCATTCAATGCTTGGGTGGCGAAAACCGCCGCGGATCACTCACGGTGATCGGTGCCGTGTCGCCTCCAGGAGGAGACTTCTCCGAACCAGTGACGCAGAACACGCTCCGTGTAACGAAGGTGTTCTGGGCGCTGGATGCGAAACTCGCGTATAAGCGTCACTTCCCAGCTATTAACTGGCTCCAGAGCTACTCTCTGTACCTCGATAGCTTGAAGGGGTACTACGATCGCGAAGTCGCAGACGACTTCGTAACAAACCGCGAGCGTGCGATGACCATTCTGCAAGAAGAGAGCAAGTTGGAAGAAATCGTCCGCCTCGTGGGTACGGATTCTCTCTCTCCACGCGAGCAGCTCACATTGGAAATTGCACGCATGATCCGTGAAGACATGCTATTCCAGAACGCATTCGAAAAAGCTGATGCGTACACTTCGCTCAAGAAGCAGTACCGCATCCTACGGGCGATTCTCACCTTTATGGATAGTGCATTGCCGATCATTTCCCACGAAGATTTCGAGTTCATCAATCTGCAGAAATTGCAGGTAAAGGAACAGATCGCCCAGGCGCACTTGATCGCCGAAGAAGAAATGGAAAAGTTCGACCTCCTCGAACAGGAGATCATCAAGCAAATTGGCACACTACGCACTGGTGATATGTCCAAGGCTTCCAAGGAAGCCGTTTCCGCTTAAATCCCCCCTTCGTCTTCCTCCCCATTCCTATGTCTACCGCGTACAAGACCGTTACCGACATCGCAGGACCACTCCTCTTCGTAGAAGAAGTGGAGGGTGTCACCTACGATGAGCTCTGCGAAGTGGAGCTACAATCCGGGGAGAAGCGCCTCGGCAAAGTGCTGGAGGCACGCTCCGGACTGGCTATCGTCCAGCTCTTCGAATCCACACAAGGTATTACTACCGAGGGCACCAAGGTGCGCTTCCTCGGTCGAACCTTCGAGCTTGGCGTGTCGGAAGACATGCTTGGCCGCATCTTCTCGGGCTCTGGCCGCCCAATCGACGGCGGACCGGACATTGTCCCAGAGAAGAAGCTGGATATTAACGGCGCTCCGATCAACCCCTACTCTCGTGAATTCCCAGAGGACTTCATTCAGACGGGTATTTCCACGATCGACGTGCTCAATACGCTGGTGCGCGGCCAGAAGCTCCCGATCTTCTCGGGTGCTGGTTTGCCACATTCACAGCTCGCTGCACAGATCGCCCGCCAGGCACGCGTGTTGCATAAGGAAGAAGTAGAAACAGAGGGCGCAAGCGGCAGCGATGCAAAGGCAGAAGGAAAGTTCGCCGTGGTATTCGGCGCCATGGGTGTCACCTTCGAGGAAGCACAGTTCTTCCAGCAAGAATTCGAGAAGACCGGTGCGCTCTCTCGCGCAGTGCTCTTCCTCAACACAGCAGACAACCCTGTGGTGGAACGTATTGCTACTCCTCGCCTCGCACTCACAGCAGCGGAATATCTTGCATACGAAAAGGACTACCACGTCACGGTGATCCTCACCGACATGACGAACTACTGTGAAGCATTGCGTGAAGTGTCTGCTGCCCGCAAAGAAGTGCCTGGTCGCCGCGGCTACCCAGGCTACCTGTACACAGACCTTGCTACTGTGTACGAGCGCGCCGGACGTATTAAGGGCAAGAAGGGTTCCATCACGCAGATTCCGATTCTCACCATGCCGGAAGACGACGTGACGCACCCAATCCCAGACCTTACGGGCTACATTACCGAGGGCCAGATCCGTCTGGATCGCGGTCTGCATCAGAAGGGCGTGTACCCGCCTGTCATCCCGATGGGCTCGCTTTCCCGCTTGAAAGGAAAGGCACAGGGGGAAGGTGTGACACGCAGCGACCACAGCGGTGTAGACGCACAGCTCACGGCAGCCTACGCACGCGGCGTAGAAGTACGCGAACTCGCTGTGATCCTTGGAGAATCGTCTTTGAGCGAAACCGACAAGGCATACCTCAAGTTTGCCGATCGCTTCGAGAAGGAATTCATCGCACAAGGCGAGCAAGAGAACCGCTCTATCTTCCAATCGCTCAGTATCGGTTGGGATCTGTTCATGGAACTCCCCAAGGCAGAGCTCAAGCGTGTGAAAGCTGCACACATTGAGAAGTACCTCAAGAAGCGCTCATAGCCCCCTCTTTGCCATTCCCTCCTCACTCGCCCTCATCGGCTCCTCGTGGCAGTTCTTCGTGAAACAGCCACTGCTCAAGCGCGTGCTGGTGGAAATGCTCTTTGTACCAATTGCATTGCTCTTCATTGTGATTGAATTGGGCAGAGCAAATTCCAACGTCTTTCTTTGGGTGCAAGAGCAAAGCGGCGCCACGCCTCTGTCGATTCATGCACTGCTCTTTTTGGTAAACGTGGCACTGTCGCTATGGATCCTCTGGGGCTTTGCTTGTGTGCTGGTCGTTGGCAGACGCATCATCAAGAACCCAGCAGGACGTTCGCGGTCATCGGTAAGCATTGTTCGCAAGGAAGCGAGGAAGTACGTTTTCTCCCTGTTTTTGACTGATATTCTGCGCGACTGTGGCACGGTGCTCTGGTCTATCCTCCTCGTTGTACCAGGAATCGTGTATCGCACACGAACTGCATTCTTCGCCGTTGTGACCATTTGTGAAGGCAAGGAGTACCGAGACGCTCTACACGGAAGCAGTGCAACTGTTCGCGGGAGCACTTTGGGTGTTCTTTGGCGCTTGATTGGCCTGTATCTCATGCTCGTTATTCCGGCATGGATTATGACTTTTTTCATCTTCCGCATCGCACAGGCGTACATTGAACAAGCTGTATTCGTTGCTGCGCTCCTGAGCGCAGTACCACTGTCGATTGCCGCGCTCTTTTATCAGCTATCGACGGTACATCTCTACAAAGCTCTTAAGTCCTGATCTTCTTTTATGGCCCTCCTGAACGTCAATCCAACGCGCATGGCTCTCATGGACCTCAAGCGACGCAGCAAAGCGGCGCAGCGAGGTCATAAGCTGCTCAAGGACAAGCAAGACGGTCTCATGCGAGAGTTTATGATTGTCATCCGTAAGGCCAAGGATTTGCGTATGCGTACGGAAGAAGCACTGGGAGGAGCATTCCGAAAGTTTCTAGTGGCTTCTGCCTGGATGAGCGACGGCGAAATGCAAAGCGCATTAAGCAGCCCGCAGGCAAAAATGGAGCTCACTGTAGAAACGAAGAACGTCATGAGCGTGCGTATTCCTATTTTCTCACTCACGCGTGAAGGCTCCATCAAGAGCTACGGCCTGGCGCGTACAAATGCCCTGCTGGACGATGCAGTGGATTCGTTCGACCGCGTCTTCGAAACACTTGCGGAACTGGCACAGATTGAAAAACAGGCGGAGAACATGGCTATTGAACTGGAAACCACACGTCGTCGTGTGAACGCACTGGAGCACAAGATGATCCCTGATCTCAAGGAGACAGTGAAGTACATCAAGATGAAACTCGACGAATCCGAGCGTGCGGGCATCATTTCCACCATGCGCATTAAGGCGAGCCTGGAGGCTCAGGGGAAGTAAGGGGTATATGATGTACCTATGAATTGGGGCTTGGTCCTCTCTGGCGGCGGAGCCTGCGGATTTGCAAATGCGGGCGTACTCGCGGTATTGGAGCAGGAGCAGCTACGGCCAGACTGCATAGCAGGAAGCAGCATGGGAGCAATCATCGGTGGACTGTACGCAGCGGGATACAGCATGGAGCAATGCATGGCGCTCTGTGATTCCCTCCATATGTTCAATATTGCCAAATGGAGTGAGCGCCCTCTGCGCAAAGGGCTGCACAGCGGTATCTTTCGGCAGCGCATCGAGGAGCACCTGAAGCCGCTGCTTGGTGAACGTACAATTGGCGACTGTGTGATTCCATTTGTATGCGTGGCGGGCTTGGTCCAGAACCCTATCAAATGGCGCAAAATTGTCACAGAGGGCTTTGTGGAGCACGTACGGGAATCAGTAGAACTCTATGTATTCCCGCCCGAAACACGCCTACTCGATGCCATGCTCGCCAGTAGTGCCATTCCGGTCTTGTTTGCGCCTGTGGAGCTCAATGGGCGGATCTTTGTAGATCTCTGCACATTCGGTGCAATACCTGCCCGTACGCTACGACGTCTTCAAAACCCGCAAATAGTCATCGGTACGGACACTACGCCGGAATACGCAATTGCCCCTTACCTCCCAAGAGGGTGGAAGATGTTCTTGGACGCTGCGCGCGAGGAACTACACAAGAGTAGGGAGGCATGTGATCTCGTCATCACACCAGAATTACCAACCGCGCCGTTCCGTTTCGACAGGGCAACGGACTTCGTAGAGGCCGGAAAAGTAGCTACACAAGAGGCAATCCCTGCCATACGAACGCTACTCAAGACCAACGTTTGACCTACGTGCGGTAGAGGCGGACGATCGACGCATGCCTACCACCCTCTCAGAAGACACTCCACCAGCACTTAATATCGCCGAGCCAGGTGCAAACGTTTGTGATCATCTTTTTAAAAGCATTGGAGCACGTTTACACCAAATGACTCGAAGGCAGTACGGCATCTATGGTGAACTTTTGGGAGAAATGTCTGCAGTGATGACTGGTAGAGGCGAAACAGAAACAGACGGTTCAGACGCTGCATGGGATCATCTATCGAAACGTGCGCGTGGCCTACTCCTCGCCATTGAATCGAATGCGCCAGAGGCAGATGTACGACCGTATTCCAGCTTCGACGAAGCACCCGTAGATGCGCATGATCTGTCGGATGATGCTCTATCGAATACGATGGAAGAATCAGCAACTGAAAAAGCTGCCTAGTGCCGAAAATCTCCTTCCGCGAGGAGGGGAATTACCGAACCGACGCGACAATCTTCTCGAATACTTTTGGCTCGCGGATCGCGAGTTCAGAGAGTGCCTTGCGATCAAGGCCGAGATTCTTGGTCTTCGCTGCCTTGATGAACTGTGAGTAGGACATGCCCATGGCGCGAACTGCAGCGTTCAAGCGGACAATCCAGAGCGCACGGAACGTCCTCTTCTTTAAACGGCGATCGCGATATGCGTGCTGTCCTGCCTTCATGACCGCCTCATTTACCCGGCGGAAGCTTGTCTTACGAGCACCGCGGTACCCCTTGGCAAGAGCCTTGATCTTCTTGTGGCGCCGATGACGGACGATTCCTCGTTTGACGCGCATGGCTTAGATATTCGGAAGGGCTCCGCGAATCTTCTTGTATTCAGTCTTCTCTAGTACGAGCGTGCGAGCGATGCGCTTCTGGCGCTTGCTCTTCTGCATAAGCAGGTGACTGCGACTATTGCGCTTCATGACGAGCTTACCGCTACCGGTGCGCCGTACACGCTTCTTTGCGCCGCTGTGGGATTTCTGCTTCGGCATGAGAGAGTACGCGGCTCCCAGAAAGGAGCTGCCGGGCGAGTATAACGACAAGTTTCCCCGAAACAACAGAAAAACGAGGATTTTACGACCGTTTTGGTCGCACGATAGCCGTGAACTGGTTGCCCTGGAACTTCACTTCCTGCTCCACTTCGGCACCAACCTTTAGCTCTTCTACCAGGCCTTCCAGTTTGCGACGGGCATAATCCTTGTTTGTGAGCTCGCGTCCGCGCAGACGGATCACGAACTTCACCAAATGACGATCTTCCATGAATTCGCGAGCACGATCGAGCAGGCGCTCCAGGTCGTGCCGCTCGGTACGAAAACCGAATCGCAGCATCTTCACTTCTGTCTGCTTGTTATGGGACTTCTGCTTCTGCTCCTTCTTTTTGAGCTGGTACATGTACCGCCCCAAATCGCTGATCTTCACTACTGGCGGAGTAGCCTTTGGTGACACTTCAATCAAATCAAGACCTGCTGCTTTTGCGCGCTCAAGCGCTTCAGCAGACGTCATTTCTTCCGCAGCACCCTCGTCGGAGACGAGCAGTACACGAGCGACGCGAATTTCTTCATTTGCGCGCGGACGCTTTTCCTGACCTCTGAAACCGGAACGACCGCCCGAACCTGTAGAACGTTGACGCAGAAATCTTGGGGGGAAACGAGAAAACGCTGCGTATACTGCAGGATTACCGTTCAACGGGCAAGGGACTCACTCGCTTTCTGCCTCGCTACAGACGGCGATACGTGTGCAAGACAAACGACAACGTATGCCAACCAGGGGCGCGTCCAGGGACTGCGCGCAGCTCTTCAACGGTTATCATAGGCATCGGCCAGAGCTTTTGCTGTGCGATGAGTGAACCTGCAGGCCCACCAAGGAATGCACGAGCATCCCGGAGCACGGGCGAAGCGAGCAACTGCTGAATGATGCTGCTGCCATCGCCTTCCATAAAGGATCTACGCAAGCGTTCCTCTATAGGCTTGGAGTCTTGCGCATACGCAAGAAGATCTGTGGAAAGGAACTGCTCCATTGGCACAATGCCTGCAGGCGTTGTTTCCTCAATGCCGACAAGTAATGCAGACATCTCTGATTGCGACAGTGTGTCTGCAACCGTAAGCACGCCTGCGAAGCGGAAGAATCGCATCAGCTCCTCTGCACCGCGTTCGTTTGCAGTAAACGTCACACGGATCGGCATGGATTCCAAACCATCGCCTGCACTCTGTGGTGTGCCGAATTCCACTGCAGACATGGAAGCGATGTCCTCGGAACGGGGAATCGCCAAGCTGAACACATCGAAGAGTGCAACAAGGCGATCAATGTCGAACTGCTCTGGGAGCACGTACACGCGCACGCGTTCTTCGTGTGAACCCACGCGCAATGCCGCCTGCAGCTCAGAGAGCTCCACCTGTTCGGAGAGCAGGGCATACCGACGTTCAAGAGCGGGGAGACCAGACACAACCGGCACCACTGTTGCTCGCACATCGCTAATAACTTGCACATGTGTAATGGCAAGATGACCTGCAAGGCCGAGAAGCGCGATGCTGGCTAGCGCCAAAAATGGGAGGGAGAGTCGTTTCATTTGATGACGATTCGAAGTGTGAATGGAGAGAAAAAGCCGTGGGATTCACGGAACTCTCGTGTGAATGTAGGAGTCGCAACAGACTGTACGAATGGCAATGTACCCAGCAGCTCAGTGAACTGTGCGAGCACGGTCATACTCCGAGAATCGACATTGCGCACTTCCCCCGTAAGCTCCAACGCATTCTTGTCGGAGCTCATCGAGAGTGCTTCGAACACAATCGCCGGTCCGTTCTCACCGGAGAACGTGGCTGCAGCATCACGAATAGCAGCAAACACATCCAGAAACACTGGATCGGCATCTTTTGATGCTACAAGTTGCTGATAGAGCGGATCACGAACAGGGGCAAGGAATTGCTTCCGCTTGGTTTCCATGTCGGCGATCTGTGCGGTTAAACGAGTGTGCTCAGCACGCAGACCAGCAATGTCTCGCACCTGACCACCGAGTTCCACACGAGTAAAGCGGGGCAGGAGGAAAGTAGATGAGCCTAGAAGTGCGCCGCACAACACGGCAGAGAATACGAATGCAGAGAGCACTGTCCTGCGAATGCTTCGAGCAGATACCTGTGAGAGAGATTCTGGTGTGGGTGTCATGAAATCCTCTTATTCTAGCAGAAATCTGGCTCTTGGACGAGGCTGCGTAATTGACTGATACAATAGAATATTTTCTATTATCAGATAGGTGATCTTCGTGCACAGGAAGCCTGCATTGTGTACTCTGTACACAGTCTTCTCCCCTTTCACCGTGGAAGAACTCCTACAAAAACTTCGAGAACTCCGCGACGCGTTGCATACGGGGAAAGACTCTCTTTGAGGCACATCATGTGCCCCAAGAGCTAGAAGAGCTCACAAAACGATCGGAAGATCCCAGCTTATGGAATGATCAGAACGCAGCCCGGGCGCTCTTCGCAAAGCTCAAAATATTACGCTCGCAATGGGAACCTGTAGCAAATTTGCTCGCCAATACCGAAGCACTCCTAGAAATGGCGGAAGCCGCGAGCTCCGACGACGCGGCAGGCATCGCGGACGAAGTCGCGAAATTGGAGCGCGAATGGGCAATTGTAGAAACGCAGCTCTACCTCGGCGGCGAGTTTGATACGGGCAACTGCTACCTCACGGTGAGCGGCGGCGCCGGGGGGACCGAAGCGCAAGATTGGGCATCTATGCTGCTACGCATGTATTTGCGGTACTGCGAGCGCCAAGGTTGGGCAGTGGAAATTGTGGAGCGTACAGATGGGCAGGAAGCAGGTATCAAATCTGCAACAATTCACGTACAGGGTGAAATGGCGTACGGAAGTCTGAAGTGTGAGCGCGGCACACACCGTTTGGTGCGTCTCTCCCCCTTCAACGCAAAGAATCTACGGCAAACAAGTTTTGCCTTGGTAGAAGTGCTCCCAGAAATTGAAGAGAGCGATGAAGTACAAATTGCAGAAACGGATCTGCGCGTAGATACCTACCGCAGCGGCGGCGCTGGTGGGCAGCATGTAAACAAAACCGACTCCGCAGTACGCATTACACACATTCCTACAGGGATTGTGGCGGCATGCCAAAGCGACCGCAGCCAACAGCGTAACCGACAGCAGGCAATGAACATGCTCCGAGCAAAGCTGCTAGAGCAAGAACGCAGCGAGCAACAAAAGGAGAAGCAGGAGCTAAAGGGCGCAACGCAGAGTGCAGACTTCGGGCAGCAGATCCGCAGCTATGTACTGCACCCGTATCAGATGGTGAAAGATCTGCGGACAGATACCGAAACCAGTGACACGGTTGGTGTACTCGACGGCGACCTGCAGCAGTTCATTGATGCGGAACTGAAGCGGCTGGCAAAGGGGGAAAAATCCGCACGCGATTAAGAAAAACGCCCCCGGTTGAGAGGGGCGTTTTTCAAGGAATCTCTCGAAATGAGAGGAGTCGCTTAGAGGTCGCAAGGGCGAACCGTCTTGCGGCCGTTCTCCTTTGCACGCTCGACAGCCTTCTTCAAGGCGCCTTCGAGCATGGAGCTAGCTGCCTCAGCGAGATCGCCGGAGGACATCATGCCAGCCTTCTTGAGGAGCTCCTTTACCTTGGAAGCTACAACGTAACTCATGAAAGAGTGGGGAAAGAAAATAACGAACCGAATTCTACGGATGCATGTAAATCCACCGCAAGCGGAATTTGCCGAACAATGGAATTTTGCGGGACGCTACGGTGACAAGGTGCAATTGACAGTATTTGATTTTCCGCATGCCACAGAGCAAATATTGGGCATTCTGTGAAAAATCTTCCGAACAATGAGGGGTTTGTGTTGTGACGAGTGCAATGTACCTGGCGGAGGGAGAGGGATTCGAACCCTCGAACCCCGTGAGGGGTTACACGATTTCGAGTCGTGCGCTTTCGACCACTCAGCCATCCCTCCGCCGCGGATTGTACAGAAAGCACCGCCTCGAGCTACAGTAAACGCATGGAATTCCCTGTAGAGATCGGGCACAAATATCAGCTCATGGCGCAAGATGTACGCTTGCAACCATCGGACGTGGAAGAGCACTTTACGCACGGTGGTGGACCGGGCGGACAAAAGGTGAACAAAGCGGTGAATTGTGTGGAGCTCACGCATACACCCAGCGGCATTACCGTGCGCTACCAGCACCACCGCGGGCTACAGCGTAATAGGAAGGATGCTTGGGAACTGCTCATCCTCAAGCTGGAAGAGCACCACAAAGGAGAGGAGTCGCAGCTTGCACGTGAACGTTTTAAGGTTCGCAAGCAGAAGCAGCGCCGTTCACGCCGCGCCAAAGAGAAAATCCTCGAAGAAAAGCGCCAGACCGGAGCACTCAAAGAGACACGTCGTGATCTGATTTAAACAACAGTTTTGCCGGCTTGCAGGCGCTTTGCCAAGGTGCGCAGATATGCAGCCGAAACCTT
Organism: Candidatus Peribacterales bacterium; assembly: GCA_020058765.1. Classification (GTDB taxonomy): domain Bacteria; phylum Patescibacteriota; class Gracilibacteria; order Peribacterales; family Peribacteraceae; genus JAGVDM01. Next base: position 253,351 of record JAGVDM010000006.1, read on the forward strand.
GATGGTCTTGTATTGCTTGGTTTGTGGATCCCAAACACGCTTCTTTTGAATATTCACGCGGAACTCGCGCTTGGTAGCACGGTTGGAGTGGCTGCGGTTGTTACCCGTGCCCGTCTGCTTGCCGGTTTTGACGCATCGGCGTGCCATGAGTCCGCGCTAGCCTACGGAAGAAAGGCAAGGCTGGTCAATGATTTTGCGGGAATTTCGGCAATACGATTGCGTGCGCTACAATGCCGTCCCATGTCCTCGTTCCTCAATCCTACGTTCATCATCGCGATTCTGGTCGCAATTACGGTGCACGAATGGGCGCACGCGTACGCCGCATATCGTCTAGGGGACAACACGGCCAAATATGCCGGTCGACTCACGCTCAATCCCCTCGCGCACCTCGATCCTCTCGGAGCACTTATGTTCGTGGTGGTAGGTTTCGGTTGGGCCAAGCCTGTGCCGGTAGATCCGCGCAATCTTCGAAATTATAAATGGGGCAATACACTGGTAGCTCTTGCTGGACCAGTGAGCAACCTCATCGTCGCCACTATTGCGATGGTTCTATTGGAAATCCTGGGAAGGCACACAAGCAACTCACCAATGAGCCTACTTTCGGCGCAAGGTGATTCCACTGCAATGACACTAGCAATACAGCTCTTAACGAGTTCTATATTTGTAAATCTGGGCTTGATGGCATTCAACCTGCTGCCAATTGCGCCGCTCGACGGCTCAAAAATCTTGGAGCCATTCATCCCTCTGCACCTCCAAGATCTATACGACGAGGCCATGCGCCGCGGTCCAATGATTCTGATTCTCCTGCTCGTTGCAGAACATTTTGTTGGAATTCCGATCATTAGTGGATGGGTGATGGGCATTATGGAATTTGTCCTGACTGGCTTCGTACTGATCACGACAATTATTCCGGCTTCATGAGCAAAGATATTCTGTCTTCGGCACAAAAGCGCTTTTCGCTGCTGAGCGGCATACGCAATGTGCTACCCACGCTGGCATACCACACATGCAGTACACCATTGCCTCCAACAGACAAAATCACGCTCTTCACCTGCAACATCTTCCCGCCGAACATGGTGGTGTGGCATCACTTGGTACGGAAGTTTTACGGTGACGGCGTCGATACGTTCATCTTCGACTGCGGCGGTGGACTTGATCCTGCAACAGTACCAGGGGCAAAAGTGCAGCGATATATCAATGCAATGCACCCCACGAAGATTGATGTATTTCTACAGAGAGCAGCGCAGCACCGGAAGTATGTATGGATCTGTGATGATGATGTATTCGCTGTGAGCAGCCGCGCACTCGATGTGCTGCACCAGGAATTCGCGCAATCGAAGACGGCCACAGTGAGTTTGCGGCCACGCACATGGTGGCACTTTGCTATTGATGGAAAAGAATACGAACCAAGTGGCAGCTACTGTATTGCTCTCGACCGCGAAATCTTTAAAAAAGAAGGGTTGAACGCACAGCCGGCAGATGGAAACACCCACCCTTCACACAGGCGTAAACCGATGAAGCGGTACGACACGCTTGATAAGAGCAACGAGGAGCTGATTCAACGCGGCTACCGCTGCGCCATTGTGCCGGAAGATGTGCGCAACAACTGCGTGGTCGGCTTCGATGGCACAAGTATCGCCGCACTAGTACTCGCGTACTTCGGTACACCGGAGCGTGTGCTCGATTGCTTCCGCAATGCAACACAGGAGCAATGGGGCGGCAATGTATATCCTCGCATGCTCGCAGCGGTGCTTTCTGGGTCGGCCGTGCTACAGCTCGGCGAAAAGATCATGGGAAAACCAACCTATTGTAAAGGTATGCCGACGCCGGAGGCGCTGGCGGAAATCCGTGCGCATGCGGAGCCGCTGCTCACGGAAGACCGCAATTTCCGGGGCATCGATACAACGTACGACCAACTGCTTTCCAGCATCTAACATGGCGGTGACCTGGGCAGAAGTGGCAGCTCGTACTCCGCTCTACCTGAACATGGGAGGCAAAGGGCATTGCGACCCACATGCGCCGTATGAACGTTTTGTATCGGTCGATCTTGCACCCGGGAGGGGCTGGCGCGTCACACATGACTTGCGCCAGCCGCTCCCGCTGGACGATGCCAGCGTGGATGGCATACACACGGAAGACTGTTTTGCATATTTCACACCAAACGAGCTCACTGCACTCTTTGCCGAATGCCACCGTGTATTGAAACCTGGTGGGAGACTGCGAGTGGCTGTGCCGGACTTCGAACATCCGCGGCACAAAACACGCGTGAAGAATGGAAAAGACACGGCGCACCCCGAGCATCATAATCTGCCGACGAAGCACAACATGGAGGCGCTGCTACAGGCATCACCCTTCACTGATTGGACGTTTTATCACTACTGGAAAGATGGCACATTCATCCAGGAACCAATCGACTACACACTTGGATGGGTAAAACGCACACCAGACAATGACCCGCGTAACCACTCGATTCGGCCGAAAGGATATGCGAAGAACTTACTCTTTCTCCTCTCACGGGGATTCTTCACGAGCGAATCTGAACGCGCTGCCTGGCTCGAAGGTCAGCCATACTTCATAACAAGTCTCGTCTTCGACTGTATCAAGTCCAAGAAAGCGTAGAATGTACAAGATGGCGAAACTCCTCTTCACCACATCATGGGATGACGGCCACACGCTCGATATGCGCATTGCCAAGCTGCTCGGCCGCTACGAGCTCAAGGGGACATTTTACGTGCTGCCGCCAAACGAGCGTGAAGACGCACTTTCGGAAGAACAAATTCGCGAGCTATCCGCACAACACGAGATCGGCGCACACACGCTTGCACACAAAAATCTGCCTACACTTTCTCCCGAACGGATGCGTGAGGAAACAGCGGGCAGCAAAGCATGGGTAGAGCAGGTAACAGAGAAACCCTGCCCAATGTTCTGCTACCCACGAGGTGACTACAACGCTAATGCGATTGCGGCCGTTCGCGAAGCAGGCTTTCGTGCTGCTCGCACGGTAGAACCGCTGCAATTCGTGGGGTCGCAAGCATTCCTGTTACCAACAACCCTCCAAGTGTACCCATTCCCGTGGCGTCCGCGCCGCACGCGATGGTGGCACATTCTCGACCCTCTCGGTCCACTACGGGCAAAAGCAGTCCGCATTGCAGGATTGAGCGTGCCGCTTTCATCGCTCAAGACTTGGCAATCGTTCGCACAGGCACTGCTCCTACATGCGAAAAGGCAACAACTCCCCTTCTTTCATTTATGGGGACATGCCAAGGAAATAGACCGCTACAACCAATGGGATGATTTGGAGCAGTTCTTCGCATTCGTCCGCGCGCAAGATATCGCACCAGTAACCAACTACGAACTCGCCGAAGTATTGCGCATCGTCTGACACAACTGTGTGATAAGACGAGAGAGACCGTGCTTATGCTCCGCGCGCTCACGAAGCGAGTGCGCGAGTTTCTCGCGTGCATCATTCTCCAACAAGAAAAATTCTTGTGCACGTGCAGGCAATGTTTGCGCGGTCGCAAGACAACCTTCGGGAAGGGCGAATGATGCCGCATGGCTACTTGTCGCTACGAGGCAGCCGGAAGCCATCGCCTCGAGCAACACCTTGTCTAGGCCCCCACTTCCGGCATGAAGTAGTAGGGAAGAACGCTGTAGGAGGTCACGAATCTCTTCCTGCGTATGTTTCTGAATGGATACACGAGAACCAATATTCAATTCAACCATAAGTGCCTGCAGGCGCTCCCACTCCAGCGTATCTTGCTGAGTGATCGGCGCACCGGCCAGCATGAGCTGCGCATCATCTGGCAGCGCAGCGAATGCGCGGAGAATCTGATCAAGGTGCTTTACGCGTGTAATGCGGCCAATGGCGCAAACAAGATGCGGATCCCGCCGGGAGGGATCTGGCTGAAAAAAGAGTGTATCTACGCCGTGTCCTACAACGGTGTGTTTGCGTGATGCACGAGGTAAACCATACGACGTCGCACTGAAAACGCGTCGTACGATATGCAGTGCAATGGCAAGCGCCAATCCGCCTCCACGTGCTTCGTACCAAAGAAACACTGGCGTACGCAGAAGAAGGAACACTGGCGCACCGAGCACCACCCATACGGGCGTCATATGTACAAAGACCGCGTCGTACTGCTTCCGCAAAGACCAGAGCAATCGAAGGCAACGGAAAATCTGCCTACTGCGGCGAAAGCCTTTTTCTTTGCCAAGAGAATGCACCGTGACATTCGAAGGAAGATCGAACTCTCCTGTGCGTTGACCTAATACAGTCACATGATCACACTCAACTGCAAAAGCTCGTATCCAACGAAGGAAAAATCCAAGGATTGGATCCTTGGCGTCTACCGATTGTGTAATGATGAGAAGGCGCATTTGCTAATGAGCAAAGGACTGAACAAATGCGGCATAATCTGCAATCAGCTTTTTACGATCAAATTGAATGAGTATCTTGGTGGCCTCAGCACCAAGCTCTAGACGTAATTCCCTATCGGCAAGGAGCCGACCAATTTGCGCGGCAAGATCAATACGATGACCAGATGTGAATACCCCGTTCACACCATCACGAATAACGTCTGCACCAATCCCTACGCGCGTGGAAATTACCGGACATCCAAGTGCCATCGCTTCAAGGAGCACACGTGGACCACCTTCACTTGAGGAATTCATCACAAAGATGTTGGCACTCTTCATGGCTTTTAGCACCGCAGGTTGATCTGGTAACCAGCCAAGAAAGGTAACACCATCGGCGATCTTCCGGTCACGGGCAAGTTGCTCCAATCGGGATCGATCTGGCCCATCGCCAATAATGGCAAGGGAAATACCGGGGAGAGATCCGACTGCATCAATAACTACATCAAACCTTTTATTTGGTACGAGCCGGCCACAGCATGCCACATCAAATTTGATTGGCTGTTCGCCAACAGAGGTAATCGCCTCTCGATCTAAATAGAACGATGGAACCACGCCAATTTTCTTGGTATCAACACCCCATGATGCAAGAAGCGCGGCAGTACTACTATTAACCGTACGTACTGCGGCAGCCGGCCGAGAATCCAATCCCAGGAATGCCTGCGATACAATCCTTCCTATGAATTCGAATGGCGAAGCGGCATGGGGATAGCCAACAACATGATGAATCTCCATGACATACGGTACACCCGTGGCTTTCGAGAGACGCCATGCACCAATGCCATTGTAGAACGGTGGATATTCATGTGCAGTCATTACGGAAAAACCGGACGTGCGGCTCAGTTCCTTACCGCGTTGGAGAATCCACTGTGGTTGCCGCCAAAGCGGCCAAGGACTCGGGTGAAAGTACACGTTCCCGCCAACAGGCTGGTAGCACTGCAGACTGATTGGCTCGCAGCACGGATGATCCGCGCGGGGACAGAGCACATCAATACGATCCCAATGCGAGGCAAATTCCTGGAGCGTATACCAAAATGCACTCCGCTTACCTTGCAGAATCGAGCGATCGCCACCGATCATCAACAAATTCATGTGCGGAGAGAACGGAAGAGTTGTACATGCTCCTCAGCGATTGCGCGCCATGTTCGCTGCGTCACCGGTGCTGCGGCATGCTTGGCATACGACGAATATTCCTTACGCATATGATCAATGGCTGCGGCAATATTTGCCGGCGAGCGCAGATCTATAAGCAACATGCCATCCTTCAATGCATCACTCAAACCCACTTCTTTCGTAACAATAACTGGCAAACCCGAGGCACGCGCCTCGAGTGCAATATTCGGGCTGACCTCAGAGAACGAAGGCAATACAAGTGCGTGATGCTCCATGAAAAGCAGATCACGCTGACCAGGGCTTACCGGCTCGGCAATAGCTACCCTTCCGTGAAGATCGAGCGACTCAATGAGAGAACGGATTCCAGGAAGACTTGGCCCAGTGCCCACAAGCAGAAGCGTTGCACCCTTCACATCAACCATTGCGCGTACAAGAGACTCTACATTCTTCAATGGTGTCATCCGACCCATCCAAAGCAATCGAAACGGATCTGACACGCGCCGTTCATCAGGCGCACTCATACGAGGGAGCGCGTTCTCAATCACGCTCGATTTAGGCAGAGATGTATACGATTGCGCATACAGATCGCGCTGAAATTTTGTAGAAAATAGAAGATGATCAAATTGCCGCAAAACAGTAGCGAAGAGCCGCACAGAGAACGGCTTGGACGCATACCAATCTACAAGACCTTTGGATCCGCCACGCTGTGTATAGCGCTCCCAAAAAAAGTCGCCTCCCAAGCGTAAAACCCGTGTAACTGTACGAGGAATACCCGCAAGAATGAGCGGAATGCCCACACTCACAGAAGATAGGACATACACAGCATCTGCGTTGGATGCATGGATGCGCAATGCTCGCGCGTAACGCAGCCAACGATGAAGAAAGATACCACCGCGCGAAACCCCAACCGTATGCCACGATACTCCGGGTTCTGGATCGCCATATGCAAGTACCGTGACCTGCATGCCAAGTGCACTGAGCTCATGTGCAAGAGATTTTGCATACGTCGCAGGCCCGCCGATTTGCGGCGGATAGATGCCCGTGGCGAGCACGATGCGCATAGGAGAGAAATTACAAACGACTGCGATACCAATCAATCGTACGTAGTAAGCCATCTTCGAATGGCACAGCAGGCGCCCATCCTAAGGCGCGCGTATTGCTGGAGTTCAGGGCGTATCTCCAGTCGTGACCAGGACGATCCGCAACGAATGTAAGTAAGCTTTCTGGCTTCCCAAGAATACGGAGGATCTCGCGTGCCACATCGATGTTCTGTCGTTCATTGTCGGCAGAAATATTGAAGAAGTGACCGCTTCCGCCAATCTTGGCATCACTGAATGCCCAATCGGTATGGAGAATAGTTTCGACGGCATCACAGTGATCAGTGACATACAGCCAATCACGCTTGTTCTTGCCTTGGGCATAAATCGGAATGGGCTGACCACGCAGGGCATTACGAATCACCACCGGCAAAAATTTTTCGCTGGCCTGGTGCGGCCCGTAGTTGTTCGTGCAGCGCGTAACACATGCCGGAATGTTGAATGTGCGCATAGCTGCCATCACGAGCATTTCTGCTGCAGCTTTGCTCGCCGCATAGGGTGAGCTTGGGAGGAGTGGATCACCAACCACCCGCGGCAAATCCTCATCATCAATATCGCCGTATACTTCATCAGTAGAGATATGCAGGAGCCGTACGCCAGGATGTAGTTTGCACACTTCAATGAGCGCCTGTGTACCCACAACGTTGGTGTGGAGAAATGGCGCAGCTTCGGCAATGCTGTTATCCACATGTGTCTCGGCAGCAAAATTCACAATAGTCTCAACGGCATGCTCCTCCACTAATCTCGCGACAAGCGCTTGATCTGCAATATCGCCTTGTACGAACACAATACGATCTTCCACCGGAGCGAGAAACGTGCGATCTGCGGCATACGTGAGCTTATCGAGCACAATCAGGCGATCCTCAGGGTATCGTTCCACATGACGCAGAACGAAGTGCGAGCCGATGAACCCGGCACCACCGGTAACAAGCAAATGCATACATCCCAATGGTACCAATTCTCCCCGGTTTTTGTTACCAAAAGCCCAAAAAAGCGGCTATGCTCCTGCGGTTCCTATGAAAGGAGTTCTCATCTGCGGCGGCACGGGTTCGCGTCTTCGTCCCTTGACGGAGATTACGAACAAAAGTCTGTTACCGGTATACGACCGGCCGCTCATTGAATTTCCTCTTGAAAAGCTGATTGCAGCAGATGTGAAGGACATTTTGATCATTTCGGGCAATGAGCATATTGATCAGATGGCCGGATTCTTGGGGAGTGGCGCGCGTTACGGATGTTCATTCTCCTACCGCGTACAGGATAAAGCAGGCGGCATTGCTCAAGCATTGGGCATGGCAGAAACATTCATCGATGGCGATAGTGTGTGCGCCATCCTGGGCGACAATATCTTTTTTGATGATTTCTCCGACACCATTCGAAATTTCTCCGGCGGTGCACACATTTTCATTAAGCAAGTGCCCGATCCTGAGCGTTTCGGCGTAGTGGAAATGCAGGGGGACACAGTGATTTCGATTGAAGAGAAACCTGCGAATCCAAAAAGTAATTTCATTCAAACAGGATGCTACATTTACGATTGGCGATGCTTCGACGTCATTCGCGGTCTTGTGCCATCCGCACGCGGTGAGTACGAAATCACCGATGTCTCACAGTGGTTCCTGGATCAGCACGAACTGCACGCAACGATTCTGCAGGATGAATGGATTGATGCTGGGACCTTCGAGAGCCTGTACGAAGCCGCAACAGTCGTACGTAACCGCAAGGTTGGCGCCACGGAATCTGCAAAAGCCCACGCGCTCAAGGAGCACACAACGACGAAGAAGCCTGTTAGCGCGTAAACGCACCCATCCATTCCAGAAGATGAGGTGAAACACTGTGCTGGCGTGTTCGCAATAACCGCTGAATTTCACGCGCGTTGCACCAGCGATACGCATCTACTTTCGACGTGTCCCCAATGAGCTCCATTACATCCCTTTCGGTATCGTTGAGCTGAGCGAGAATATGCCGATTCACTTTGCCGTGCATACGCCCAAGGTCCTGCTCAATCTCTACTTCCTCTACCCGAAAATCTGGATCAGCAAGCACCGACGCAAACGGTACCTTTCCCGATGCTAAATTGCTCTCCGATGCCTGCAGCGTGGCCGCCGCATGCAGCTTGCCCGCCTCAGGTTTGGCATGCAGAAGGTATTCTTCCGGCTTTCGGTGCAATTTCCGTGCAATGTTGAGCACAACTCCTTTCCCGATTTCCACGACTTTTGGGGCGATATAGGACGGCACTTCCTGGCCGGAATTATGGAATCCGAAGAACTCCACAGTAAAAAACTTCCCGTCTGGGCGAAATGTCTTCCCGCTCGCAGGATCCACTGCCCATCCGCTATTTGGTGGCAATGTACTGAGTGAACGCACTTCTACATTCGCCATGGCGGCTGCATGTCGGTCATACCACGATTCCATGGATTCCATATATGCACTTTATACTATAAATTTTTATCTGGTCAATTATAGAGCGCGGCATATTGGTCAGCAATACGCGACCAATCATATCCGGCGGCATGCTGCCTACTAGCCGTGGACAAACGTACGCGCAATGCATCGTCTGCAAAGATATTCGTCATTGCAGCAGCAGCTGCCTTTGCGTCATCAGATGCGACGAGCAGGCCTGTGACACCGTCTTCCACAATATCCGGAATACCGCCAACACGCGTAGCCACCACGGCGCAGCCTGCGGCTTGCGCCTCCAGAAATACGTTGCCGAGAGCCTCGCTGCGCGAGAGGCCGCAGAACACCTCGGCACGTGCGTATTCTTCGTACACATCTGGGGTAGGAATGTAGCCAAGGAATTCCACACGATCGCGCACGCCAAGGCGATTGGCGAGCAGCTGCAAATCGTCATGCTTGCTGCCGCTGCCTACAATCCGCAAATGCACATGTGGCTGCGGTATGAGTGCGAGTGCTTGTAGCAACGTATCCACCCCCTTCATATGCTCCAGCCGACCGACGAAGAGCACACGGCCAGCAACGCGCTCGCGCTGCGGCATGGCATCTAGGCGTAGGCCGTTGGGGATAAGCACTGTATTGGATACACCCAGTGTCTTTGCACGCTGTTGCAGAGGGGAGCTGATCACGGTTACACGATCAGCCATGTGATGCAACAAACGCAGAAAGAGCGACGTATTTGTGCTCTGGCAGGTGAGAATGTATTTGGCACGATACACAAAGCGGCAGAACACCATGGCCATGCCTGCGTAGGATTCCAAAATCGCGTGAACGATGTTTGGGCGCAGCCGACGAACGACGAACGGCGCAAGGAATGGGAATAGCCATTTATCGAATGTGCATCCAAGACCAATACGAACAACGGGCACGTCGCCAATCGTATCGTGCCGAGCAGACGCCCGTCGCAGGCGCGCGGTAACGATCGTAATATCAAAACGATCATGGAGTGACTGTGCCACTTCTTCGGCACACGCTTCGGCACCACTGCGCAGTGGCGAAAGAAAAGCTGAGAGGATCACAACCTTGGTCATATGGCGCGTATGGATTGTGCCAGAAGTACCTCGTATTGTTTGCCGACTTTCTCCCAAGAGAAATGCTCATTGATACGCGCACGAGCAGCTTCCCCCATTGCATGACGCTTGGCGGGATCATCGAGCAAGCGACGTACGTGCGCCCGAAGTGCTTCACGATCACCTGGAGGGAACAGGAATCCCGACACACCGTTTTGAATCAATGAGCGGTTACCACCTACTTCGGTCGCCACACATGCGCACGCGCTTGCCATGGCTTCCATAAGGGCATTGCTTAAGCCTTCACTATAGCTCGGAAGCACGAAGATATCTGTGCCAGCCAACACAGCCGGTACATCGTGTCGCAAGCCCGTAAAGGTGACGCGGCCACTGTACTGCGCAACAAGCGGATGGTGATCTTTGTACCAACCAACAACCTGCAAACGTAGCTGAGAATACGCATCCTGCAATGGTGTGAGCGCCTCAAGAAAATCATCTACACCCTTCACGGATTCCAATCGTCCGAGGTATGTAACTGTAACAGATGCGTCAGTGTGGGTTGCCTCGGCATACGGCGCAGGGTCAATACCTGTGGGGATCACTTGAGCCTTCTGCGCAATACCCAACCGCTTCAGGAGTATTGGGGGCTGAGGATGGAAAAACACAACACGATGTGCGGCGAGCAAAACGAGCCAGCCCACCGTCCACGCACCAATCCCCATAATGCACTTAGGAATGAACCCACGCGGCCACCACGTCATGCCGACAAGCGCATCGGTAAGAACGAATACTTTCTGCCCCGCAAGACGGAGAGGAATAGTGCAAAACGACGTCCAGAAGAGCACTTTGTTCACAATGATGATATCGGGCTGCTCGGTTTTTATGAGCTTCCGCACGAATCCGGTAAACCCGAATGCGATGCCGAAATTCAGCGGATCGGAGAGGAATACATCCTTCCGCCGATGAATAGTGAGTGTAGGGGATATATGTTCTGTACCTGTGGCAGACCCCATGCACGCCACAACAACACGGTACCCCAATCGTTGCCAAAGCTCCGCGAGCTTCACCGAGCTCACCATCCAGCGATGGTCTTCTTTCCAGTACGGGCTAATGAGAAGAATGGTGTGCATGAATCACTGATCATCGTCGCGCATGTCTCGAACAGCAATCGATCGAACGAGTTTCGCCATACGCCGCTCCAGTTCTTCCAAACGAACAACGAGGTAAAAGACAATGAAGAACAGAATGCCGATGCTCGTAACAAACACTGCATTCTGCCGATTCCGTACTCCAGTAATACGACGGAGGAAGTCGAGCAGATCTGGGAAAAGCGCAATAGCAGCGATGCTAAACCAGAAAATCGTCCATACCATAGCCTCCCAAATAGTCTTCTTTTTGCGCGCCACCAAGCTCCATGCATAGAGCACAGCAACGAGCGATGCGGCCGGTGTGAGGATCTGGTAGGCAGTGAGTTCCATTATCTAATGAAGGATCGTAGCAGAATTTTCAGCGCAGTCCGAACACCATTTGCGAATGACTGTCCTTTTGCGAGGGTGTATTCCGAGTAAAGAACTTTAATTGGTACGTGTGCGGTGCGCCAGCGATGCTGTACAGATTCGCGCACAATTTCGGTGCAGAACTCAAATCCATTTGTCTGCAGATTGATCTCCTGCACGGCTCGTGGGCCAAAGACCTTGAAGCCACACTGGCTATCGGGAACCCATCGACCCGTGGCAATGAAGGTAATGCCATTGCCGATAGCATTGAAGAATTTTCGCACAAAGGGGATGCGGTTGCGCCGACCAAACCGATTGGCAAACACAATGTCTGCCGCATCGTCTTGCACTGGTGCAAGCATCGATGGGATATCGCGCGGGTCATGTTGTTCGTCGGCATCCAGTGTTACAACGACAGACGCGCCCTGCGATCGAGCTGCTGCAATACCTGTCATTGTGGCAGCGCCAGCACCGCAGTTCTCAATGTGGCGCACCACGCGCGCCCCAGCATTCGTGGCTGCTTCTGCTGTGTTATCGGTCGACCCGTCATCTACCACCAAAACCGCATCCACATACGGTGCAACAGCGCGTACGACCGCACCAACCCGCGTACCCTCATTGAATGCCGGTATGACCGCAATTATGCGCAGCTGCATCCTCAAAATCGTGAGCCCGCTCCTCGGCGAAGGCAAGTGAAAAGGCTCCTTACGGGATAAGTACGAATGCCAGACCCGCTTCTAGGTCGTTGACGATCACGCGCAATCCAAGTGACTGATTGTTCAGGAAGTCGACGAAATCCTGCACCTTCTGATGCAGTGGACCATCGGGATCCTGCTCAATAGTGGCGGCATTGGTATCGAAGATAATACTATTGAAGCCCAATGCCCTCAGGCGCTGCAAAGTAAGTGCATCGTCCTGTTCCTGGTGCAAGCAACGGAACTCATCGAGCTGGTGATCAACGATGCCGATCACTTCATCGTTACGTGGGATGAAGTACGGAATGAACGTACCAATGCGGTACAAATACGGACGATCCGGGAGATCCCTTCGCTGTTGTGTGAGTACGTCGATCACATCATCGTAATACGGGATTGTCCGCTCACGCATAACCTCGGCTGATGCTTTGCCCATAGGGTATTCCAACAGATTTTTCTGCTGCTCAAATTGCCAAACGCGCATGCCATAGCAACTCACAAGACTGATGATGAGCAATGTGACCACAGCACTTCGATTCAACGAATCGGGTGCACGTACCACCAGTGCCTCGAGCCCTACGCAAAGACCAAGGAACATTGCAATGCCATACCATGGCACACCGTTTGCAAGGAATACCCACTGCATAATCAGAATGGCAGTGCCAATCCACAACCACCGGAGCCACCTGCCACGGTCCGACCAGAAGAACGGAAGCAGGAGCAACAGCGGGAAGAGGAGAACGACTGGCGACGTGGTGACGTAATAGCCAACACTGTCCAAATTCATCACAGAGCGCCACGGCAGCGTAAGGTAATGCCCCCAACCTTCATGATTCCCCCAGTACCGACCAAGCTCCTCATCTCGCCCGGTTCCCTTGCACGCCTGATGATTGGGATCGATAGCCAACTCTGCAGGAAGCGCACGGGCGGTGGGGTACTCCGGATGTTCTTTTCCATCAAAGAAGAACAGGGGCTTCAGTACATTTGGCGCCTCGAGTACCAACTTCGGCACCACATTACCGGCAACCACATTGTTATGGAGCAACCAAGGAGCGACCCCAAGTAGGAATCCTCCAGCAAGTACGCAGAGCGAAATGAGTGCGGGGCCGGCGCGTCGACTTGCTCGGAAGAACGTATACCCAACCGCCACGAACACGACCGCGCCACAAATAGTGAGGAATACGTGGAGCGTGAGGAAGGGCCACCCCACGCGGGCAGCCAACTCTGGGATGCTGAGTGTGTTATACGTGAGCACCGCAAATGCAGCAGCGATCACTGCAATGCTTGCCGACCAATGTGCCAGAACACCCGCAAGCAGAGCCGCAAGCGTGAACAATGTCATAACAGCAGTAGCCTTGGTGCCAAAGGCAAATGCGCAAAGCAATCCCGCAACAAACAACCACATCCGCGATCGAGGCACCGAGGTTTCATCGGTATCGGTAACTCCCGGGAACAGGTAAATGAATACAGCAAAAATACTCAACGCCTGCAGAACAAAGACGGCATTATCTGTCTTCATGTCTGCAAAGGAAAAGTGTCCAACAAGCGGCAGGCTGTAATACAGCAATCCGGAAATCACACCACTACCGCCCAAGTAACGCCGCGCGAATGCCATGACGGCCAGCGTGGCGAGTACGCCTGCCAACCAGTTGATTGTCATAGCGGCGGTACTGCCGAAGATGCTGTTGTACCCAAACAGCAAGTACCCCAGTGCAGAGAGATACTCCCACTGGAATGTACTCATGTCAGAAATAAACGACCCGTAGCTCACGAGCAATCGCGGGCGATTCAAGTAGCTCCCCAGATCATCCCAGCCAATGGGGAACGGCCGCATTACTGTGAGGAAATTGAAGGCGAACCACGTTAAAAGCAGTAGCCCACAAAGAAGCGTGAAGCTGTACCACGAGCGCCGAAGAGGGAATGTGTCGTACAGGAATCGCGTAAGCCAATACCGTGCATCGCGGTAACTCACAGCAATGGTAAGTGCGAGCAGCAACCACCCTGCACTTGCGGTAAAGAATCCACCAAGAGCGAGTAGCCAAAGCAGTGTGATCTGCACACATACGCCAACACCAAGGCTCATGACCATTTCTTGGAACCCATCGGAGAGCTGCAGACGGAACAACCGTAGCATCTTGCGACCCCCTGCCAGGAACACGAGTACAAGAACAAGCTGGAAGAATAGCTGCGGCAGTACAACCGTGAAGAACGACTGCTGCACGCAACGCATTTTGATTTGATACTCACCCACATCCTGACGGATGGTGCCGATCTGGCGCAGGCAACCGCGATTCAATAGATTTTCGAAGTTGCTTTGTAGGGTGTCGAGCCCCTCAATGTTGTCCGATGTATACACGGACGGATGTGGTTCAATGAGGCGGCGAAGTGAAATATATCGATCACCCTGCGGGTACTCCACGCTCGTAAGCACAGTGAAAAGCAGCCAGAGCGATGCGACGAATGCAGCAAGGATATGCCATGGCTTCAGTTCAAGATCGAGCCGTACATCTCCATACTTGTACCCTTGCCATCCCATGTAACCGAGCGCGATGCAGCAGAGCACACCGACGTACCAAGCAAATGGCGCACTGCGCCCGATAGTGTTGAAAAGTGACGGCAGCAGAGCGGCAATTCCACGGGTGAGCACGGCATCTGCACCTGCAACCTGCAACACGAAATTCCACCCTGCCTCCGAGATGAGAACACGACCATGTACCGGAATGCCAAAGTACGAAATCGTTACAAACCCGCCCCACACCAGAAGCAGTGCGAAGAGGCTCATAGCCAGAACACGGATACGCATAGGATGCATAACGTATGCAGAACGCTACCAGAGAGCACCGAGAGAAGCATCCAATTCGTGGTAGAAGCAGACGAGAGCACCTATGATGACGCTCCGATGGCACTCGACCTCTCCGCAATCCGCCGGGAATTCGCCACACTGCACACGAACGTGAGCGGGGCTCCTGTGGTCTACTTGGATAGTGCTGCAACGGCACTCACGCCAGACAGTGTGTGGGAAGACATGCGAGCGTTTGAAAAGAATGCCCGTTCCAACGTGCATCGCGGCATGCACGTGTTGGCAGAGCGCGCGACCGATGCCTACGAAGCCGCACGCGATACCGTTCGTACATTTGTGGGTGCCAAGCACTCCCAGGAAATCATCTTTACCAAGAACACCACGGAAGCGATCAACCTTGTGGCTCACACATTCGGAGAAACTTTGGAGGCAGGAGATACCGTGCTTGTGAGTGAGCTGGAGCACCACAGCGCAATTGTGCCGTGGCAGCAGCTCGCGGAGCGCAAAGGAATTGTAGTGGAATGGATTGGAACAGACGACAACGGCAATGTACGTATGGATGAATACGAGCAGTTCCTCGAAACACGACGCGTGCGATTGGTAATGATCACCGCGCAGAGCAATGTGCTCGGCAGCCGACCACCACTCAAAAGCATGATCCAAAAAGCACATACGGCAGGTGCGGTGGTACTGGTGGATGCCGCACAATTCGCCGCACATCACCAGGTGGACGTACAAGCGATGGATTGCGACTTTCTCGTGTTCTCTGGCCACAAAGTATACGGACCCACCGGAGTGGGCGTGCTCTTTGGGAAGCGCAAACTTCTGGAAGACATGCCTCCGTTCCTCGGCGGTGGAAGCATGATCCGCACAGTAACAAAAGAAGGCTTCACGCCTGCCGATATTCCACAGAAGTTTGAGGCTGGTACACCACCGATCACACAGGTAATCGGGCTCGCGTCGGCTATCAATTGGCAAGCACAATTTTCTTGGGAGGAGCGCGAGGCACATGAGCGGGAATTACTCGCACATGCACGCAAGGGGCTTGCGACGATAGAAGGACTCACATTGCTCGGCACTGCAGATGCAAGTGGATGCGTGAGCTTTACCGTAGATGGGGTGCACCCACACGACCTCACAGATGTTATAGGCAAACAGGGTATATGCCTGCGAGCAGGGCATCACTGCGCGCAGCCGCTCCATGCACGGCTTGGCGTGCCCGCCACTGCACGGCTATCGGTGGGTATCTACAATACAACCGAGGACATCGACCGCTGTAGAGAAAGGATCACCAACGCAGTGAACCTGTTGCGCAAGTAGTTTCACTACTTGCAACTCGCGGTAGGAACCGCGCGCCACGGGGGGTGTTGCGGCACGTGGAGAGGCTTTGGCGCGCGGTGAGTTTTCTTTGGTACTTTCTTTGTCTGGCTGACAAAGAAAGTACGTACAATACTGCCATCGTGGATCTCTATGCAGAAAACATCCTCGCGCATTCCAAAAATCCCCATCATCGTGGAGCACTTGTAGATGCAACCGTGACACATGAAGAAATCAATCATGCCTGTGGAGATACTGTCACCCTCTCGCTCACCATTGCAGACGGGAACATCACAGCAATCGGCTGGGAGGGAAATGGCTGTGCTATAAGCCAAGCGGGAATGTCGATCTTAAGCGAAGAGCTTGTAGGAATGCCTGTCGACAAAGCATTGAGCTTACGAAAAGAAGATATCTTCGCATTGCTTGGCGTACCCGTTGGTACACGACGTACCAAGTGTGCGCTGCTCTGTTTGCACACACTCAAGAACACCCTGCGAAGTGCCGCAGGAAAACCCGCACAAAGCTGGCTCGACACCGTGGAAATCGAAGGCGAATAGGTTGTGGGTATTCCGCCCGTTTCTGTACACTCCGCCGAGAGGAAACCGCGGATGTCCCCCGCGACATTTTGCCGCCGTAGCTCAGGGCCTAGCCGAGCTTCGCGAGGCGTAATAGTAAGAAATTATTGCTCGATCCTTCTAGGACTACAGAATCATTGTTCGACCAAGCCGCCGTAGCTCAGGGGTAGAGCACTTCCATGGTAAGGAAGGGGTCACGAGTTCAAATCTCGTCGGCGGCTCCACGCATCATATGCAGCAACGACTTCATAGCGGCTCTGCACACATAGAACCGGAGGCAATCCGGGCAGCAGTGGATGCCTTGCAGCAGGAGAAGCCGCGATACGGAGAACGCCGCGGCGACCTACGATTGGACTGTTTGGGATTTGCAAAATCTGTGTATGCCGCACTGGGTGAACAGCGTTCGTCCCCCAGCTTTTCCAGTAGCCCAGAATTCCTGCGGAAAATTGATCTTCGCCCGTTCGAAGAATGTGCTGTAGGAGACATTGTATTCTTCCGTCATAAGCGGCTCCCGCGAGATGCCAAACGACGAGCGCGAGTGTTCACTCATGTGGGTGTGAAATACGGCGAAGCAGAAGTGGCACATATGACAAAGAAGGGCGGGCTCTCTGTAGAGCCACTAGAAGACATTCTGCAAGAGCGAGTGGTAGTGAGTCGTAAGAATATCGACGATATTGTGTGGAACGACGAAAAGGCTGCATTCGTATTGCAGGAGTAGAGGTACTACCTCCCCTTTCGCATATCCATCTTCTGCGAACTGCGAACATTGCCGGAAGCATCCACATGTTCCAGCGACCATTGCACATTAATGTGTACTGACATTCGGGAATCCGACGTGATGTGCGCACGGAACGTTTCGTCCTTTGCGAGGACTATTGGTTGTTCCGCAGGCAGGTAAATCTGCTGCCAGTGCGTAGCAGGAGCAGACGGCGCGGTGGAAAGCGTAACTCCAGGACAGAGATCAGATGTCCACCACAGGCAGACTCCGTAGAGGGTGATCGGCACATCTGTTTTCCACTCTACAGTGCCGCTACGAACACTCTTGTTCTCTGCAAGAGTCAGATCAACATGATCCCATGTCTGTGCTGCGAGGAGTTCGTTCTCTTTGAACGTCTTCACGTACATATTGTTTATGGAAACCGTACGTGCAGGTGACCAATCCATATCGAAGCCGACGCTATCCCAGCTCGTCACCTCCTTCCACAAACGATCACCGGTGACTGGTGCAGCGAGCTGTGCGATGGACTGCGGAACCATAACGCCTCCGCGCTTGAGGAAACGTTTTGCATCGCGGAGGATTTCGATGATGTTTTCTTCGTACGCAAAATTGCCGAGTGTTTCGGATACAAGCACATCTGCATTGAACCGCTCTTTCACATCTTCGGATCGTGAATGGATGAATTCGCAATTGGTAATGCCACTACGTTTGGCAATTTCTCTACTTAACGCAAAGAACTCCGGCTCACATTCGAGCAGTATCACGCGCCCTGCACCAAGCTTGGCAGCGAGGAACCCAAGGAATCCTGTACCCGCGCCGACGTCTACAACAGTGCACCCAGGTGTAACCACTTTCTTGAGTGCTGCGGCAAACGCCTCGTTGCGCGGGCGATCGGCAAGGATGAGCCGCTGGTAGTCGATCATGGACATGCGCGGGGAGTGTACTCCGGAAGCAATTTTCGGCACACTGAACGCTCATGGAAATCTTCCCCGAAATTGAACCGTACGACACTGGCACACTCCAAGTGGATGATCTGCACACGCTCTACTACGAGCAGTGTGGTAATCCAGCGGGCGTGCCCGCCGTATTCGTGCACGGTGGCCCAGGAGGGGGCTGTGGTTCGCGCGACCGGCGGTTCTTCGATCCCGCGTTCTACCGCATCATCCTCTTTGATCAGCGCGGAGCAGGGCGGAGCACACCGCTTGGGGAGATTACAAACAATACGACGCAGCACCTCGCGGAAGATATGGAGAAATTGCGCGAACATCTGGATGTAGACCACTGGCACGTGTTCGGCGGCTCATGGGGAAGCACCCTATCGCTCTACTACGCGGAGGCATTCCCCGAACGCGTAATGAGCCTCACACTGCGCGGAATCTTTTTGATGACGCAACGCGAGTTGGACTGGTGGTTTGCGCATGTGCAGCAGTTCTTCCCAGAGCATTGGGAAGCCTGGCGTGACCACCTAGATGAGCACGAGCGTCATGAATTGCCCGAGGCATATCATCGAAAGCTCACGAGTAACGATCCAACAGTGCGACAAGCTGCTGCCGAAGCTTGGGCTCGCTACGAAGCTTCTTGCTGCACGCTGCGGCCCAACCCGGAATTCTTGAAAGGCTTTATGAAACCAGAGCGCGCACTGGGGCTGGCACGAATTGAATCGCACTACTTCCGCAATAACCGGTTTGAGCCAGATGATCTGCTCCTGCGAAATGTCGACAAGATCCGCCACATTCCCGGAGTGATTGTGCAGGGTCGCTACGATGTGATCTGCCCGCCTCTCGCGGCATTCACCCTCGCCAAGCAGTGGCCAGAAGCCACGCTGGTGATTGTGGAAGATGCTGGGCATTCCTCCTGGGAACCAGGGATTTCTTCGGCGCTCGTGGAGGCGACGGAGAAGTGGAAATCTCTCCGGTCATAAACAGGCAGGTTCCGCGCGCCACGGGGGGGGTGAAGAGGCAAGCGGAGCGGGAGTTGGCGCGCGGTGCGTTTTCTTTGCTTCTTTTCTTTGTCGGGGAGACAAAGAAAGAAGGTGAGGAAATGCCCGGCATTCTTCTTGACCCCCCTGTAAAGCGCCCCGTACACTCGCGCCCGCAATCGATTCCCTGGTACGCATCAGTCGTATCGGGTTTACCCACGAATCGCCTATGGCAACTCTTACGCCATCATCGGAAGACACACGCATCTACGAACTGTGCGTGCTCCTGCCATACCCTATGCAGCCCAAAGAGCTGTCTGAGGTGCAAAATGAAGTGGAGAAATTGTTCGAGGAAGCAGGTGGCAAACAGGTAGCCAAAGACGTTTGGGGTCGCCGCGGTTTGGCCTACAAGATTGAAGGAAGCACCGAAGGGATCTTCGTTGTGTACTACTACGATCTTCTCCCAGAGAAAATGGAGGAGATTGAGCATGCACTGCGCATTATGCCAAAGGTGCTGCGCCACATGGTGGTAAAGCCACCAAAGGACTACCAGGTGGTGGAATTCTCCAAGAAGTACGAAGAGTGGAAGCAGTCTGAACAGTCGGCTGTAGAAACACGCAAAAAGGATCAGGAGGAGGAACTGCGCAAGAAGATGATCGCCAAGCAGCAGCGCCAGACGAAGCGCGCAGAACCTGCTCCAAAGAAGGTAGTAAAGGAAGTAACAGAGAAGGATGAAGGCAAGATCACCGCAGAAATTGATAAACTTATTTCTGCTGACGAATTAGAGCTCTAACCTCTCTCCTATGTTCAATAAGAACCAGCAACAGCAGCGGCGCGCCGACCCTCGGCTCAAGAAGTGCCCTTTCTGCGATAGAGAGGTGGAGTACGTGGATTACAAAGATTACCCCACGCTCAAGCCATACACCGATTACTTCGGCAACATCCGCCAGCGCTACTACACGGGCGTCTGCCTGCGTCACCAGAAGATGCTGAAGCCTGCGATTGAACGCGCACGCTTTATGGGCATGCTTGCGTACCGCAAGTAATTCACGTCTCGCAAATACTATGAGAGCCTGATTGCAGCTTTCCTTTGGATTGCGCACAATTAGCCTATGTCCGGACATAGCAAATGGGCGAACATTCGTGTGCGCAAAGGCGCACAGGATGCCAAACGCGGCAAGATCTACACGCGGCATTCGAAATTGATCGAAATTGCCGCACGCGAAGGGGGTAATGGCGACCCTGAAAAGAACGGCAGACTCGCTACTGCCGTCGAGAACGCCAAAATGGACAACGTCCCGAATGCGAATATTGAACGTGCGATCAAAAAGGGCACAGGCGAGCTGAAGGGCGCCATTACCGAAGCCATTACCTACGAAGCGTACGGGCCTGGTGGTGTGGCCTGCATTATTGAAGGGTTTACCGATAATAAGAACCGAACACTCAATAACGTGCGCTCTGCAATCGAGCGACGAGGTGGTAAATGGGCAGAGAGCGGTTCGGTGCTTTTTCTGTTTGATCGCAAGGGTGTTATTCATGCTGAGGGCAAACTGAGTGACGACGCCGAATTGGGCTTAATCGACGCTGGAGCGGAGGATATCGACCGCAGTGGCACGAGTTTTACAGTCACAACCGCGGCGGGGAATTGGTCAAAGGTACGCGATGTATTGAAGGATGACGGCTGCACCATTCACGATGCAGGCCTGAAGTATGTGGCAAAGCAGCACATGGCAATTGCAGACGTAGAATCCGCAAGAAAGCTCATGGAATTCATCGATGCAATCGAAGAAGACGAAGATGTGAGCGAAGTACACACAAACGCAGACATAGCCGAAGAGATCGGAATGCAATTGTCGTAGAACTACTCCACAACGATTGATCGTGTTCCCCACTCCACTTCGGAGCCGCTACGATCTGTAGTACGCAGGACAAGTGTGAACTGACCCGCGCGTCTGCTAGCCCATGTGCGACGATACACTCCTTCTCCGCTTGTAAGCCGAAGGAGCACATCTTCCTCGCCGGATTCGTCATTGCGTACAAGTACCTGCAGCTCACGAATATCCTCACCCACGAACGGAACCTGGAACGACATGCTCACCGATGCGCCAATCGCGAGCGTCACATTGCTAGTAGGAGTAAGAATCGACGGCTCTTTATCATTCGCCACAGGTGCATCCTCTTCTGGCTCTGGCTCATCGGGCACAGCTGCTCCGCCTACACCAATAGTGATCTCGTCCTCGCCAGTGTGCTCAGCAACATCTTCCGCAACAGCACGTAAGCGGTACGTGCCTGCAGGAAGATCAAGCGTGTAGTCGAATGTGTACGGAGATGTCGGCTTCGTGGTGAGCAATGTGTCATCCAAGTAGAACTGTACGTACTTCACCGCACCAGAATCGTCTTCTGCTTCGGCGCGAATACGGATGTCTTCACCAATGGCGAACGAACGTTTTTTTGGCTCCAATATGTGGACAACTGGCGAACCTGTGTCTTCACCAAATCGGAACTCCACGCTCGCAACTGCCTTGTTGAAGTATTCATCTTCCAGGGTGACATCCAGCGTATGTACACCATCCAGATCCACAGAACGTGGCACACGAATGGTTGCCTGATATGGCGGCTCTGTTTCGATCGCAACACGTCGCCCATCCAGTTCGTAGCGCACCTCGCGCACTGCAGCGCCTGCAGTCCATTTGATCACCGGAGAAAATGCGGGGTACGCAGCAATGCCACCCTCGGTAGGCGACACAATTTCCAGTTCCGGCTTTACTAGGCGACCAGGCGTAAGGGATGGATCACATTCTTCGGTTGGTGCCTGCGGAAGAGGCAATACGGAACCAGTATGTGTTTCGGATGCATTCCACAATTCCATCTGCTCGGCCATCCACGCCTGCACACCCGTTTCCCATTCCGGCCAACGATCCGGCAGAATGCTGTGTGCATTAAAGAAACTCTTTTCTTCGCGCGCGTCCTCGGGGCAGGTGTCGGAAGCAAGTAGCCCGGTTAACTTATCGACCATGAGCGTCACGCAAGCCGGATCGAGCTCTGTAGGTGCGCGCTCGCGCAGGAACACATCGGCGCGGCGCAAATGTACTGGCGTGCATTCCGTGGGTAATTGCCCCGAAAGCATAGATACCTGTGGCTGTACCAACCCCTCTGGAGGCGTGAATGTGGTTACCGGTGCCTCGAGCGTGCGGTGGGCGGCGTACATGAAGTCCTGCCAAATCGCGCTAGATGTATTGAGGCCATCGGCCTTTTCGAACATAGCGCTGCTATCGGCATTCCCAGCCCATACGCCTGTAACAATGTTTGGCGTGTACCCCAGCACCCAAGCATTATCCGGCTTGCGCAGCAGACAACCTCCGCCGTTTTCTGCCCATTCTAAGCACTTGTTGCTGGTGCCGGTTTTGGCTGCGGTTTGATACCCGGGGACCGTAAGCCGTGTCTTCCAGAACTCGCTTGGACGTACAGATTCATCACTCAAAATGGAGGTGATCTGGTACGCAATGCGCTCGTCGAGTGCCTTTGTTCCACCGGTGTCTTCTTCCGCCTCATATAAGATGTTTCCATTTTTATCTTTGATGGATCGAATGGCGACAACTGGTTTGAATACGCCACCATTCGCAAATGTGGCGTATGCATTGGTCATTTCGAATAGTGGCGTTTCCGCGGCACCTAATGCCAGCGGCCAACCGTAATCAAATTCACCTCGCGCCTCGGCGAGTTCACGGCGACGCTCTAGCGGTGCCGGTGCACCCATGCTGGCAACCAATCGAAGGATATTGTCTTCGCCACCTGCAAGGAAGAATGCTTTTGCAGCAGGAATATTGCGCGAAGCACCGAGCGCCTGACGAATGGTGAGCGGCCCCCAGAACCCGCCATCGAAGTTCTGTGGTTCATCATCACCAAATCTTGTCTTCACATCGAAGAGGACTGTTGCCGGTCCGTAGCCGTTTTCGAATGCCTTGGCATACACGAACGGTTTAAAGCTGGATCCGGGCTGACGGGGCACCTGCACCATATCAATTTTGCCGCCGTGGTCTTCGTCATTGAAGTCTGCATTCCCAACATATGCGAGAACCTCTCGCGTTTTGGGCTCCAAAGCCATCAAAGCAATATTGTGACCGCCGAATCTGTCGAGCACATCTTGCCGATGCTTCTCTACCGTTGCTTCCGCTGCTTGCTGAATCTCCCAGTCGAGCGTGGTTTCGATCTGCATGCCTCCACGTTCGAGCAACCCCTCTTCTGCACCTGGAATCAGAGTGCCAAGCTGATCACGTACCCATAGCACAAAGTGTGGCGCACGGATGTCTTCCCGGGCAGATGCAAATACGAGTGTTTCTAATTCATCCAATGCGGCCAGGCGCTCCTGCTCCGTGATGTACTCTTGATCCTGCATATTGCGCAGCACCTGATCGGTACGACCACCGACGTACACCACTGTGGAACCCGTCCCAATGTTGCCGCCGAGCAAGCCGATGCGCACTTCCCCATTGGGAATCTGCGAAGCAGTGGTGATTTTTCCTTCCAGAATATCTGCCATAACCTCCGTACTCACCGTGGAGTAGCGGTGGCTGCCGTAGGGGTTGAAATACGATGGACGCTGCGGTAAGCCCGCAAGCACCGCAGATTGCGCGAGAGATAGATCCTGCACTGGAATACCGAAGTACCGTTGGCTCGCCTGTGCCGCACCATAGGCGTTCTGCCCAAACGGAATCCAGTTTAAGTAGAGAGTGATCAGTTCGTCCTTATCGAACCGGCTTTCCATCTGACATCCAAGGATGAGCTCCTTCAGCTTACGACTGATGATGTTCTCCTTCTGCAGATCGAGTGCGTTGCGTGCGAGCTGGCGCGTGAGCGTGGATGCACCGCCCGCTTGCCCAAAGCGAAATACAACACGCGCGAGCGCTCGAACATCCAAGCAACCGCGTTCATAGAAGCGCTCGTCCTCAATGGCGACGATGGCGTCTTTCAGATCTTGCGGCAGCAAATTCCCCTCCACATACGTACGATCTTCCTCCTGGAAGAATCGGTAGAGCTCTACGCCATTGCGATCCACCATGACCGTG
The DNA here is from genome assembly GCA_020058765.1 of Candidatus Peribacterales bacterium. Classification (GTDB taxonomy): domain Bacteria; phylum Patescibacteriota; class Gracilibacteria; order Peribacterales; family Peribacteraceae; genus JAGVDM01. The sequence continues at coordinate 278,020 of JAGVDM010000006.1, forward strand.
CTTTGTGACGCGAGAAAGTTTCGTGGATCGGTGATGTCCGGCAGGGTGAACCACAAATAGAGCGCGAAGAGTAATCCCAAGCCCACTGCAATGGCACCTACCCACACCACAACGCGCTTCGTACCTCCTCGCAATACATGCACAACAAGACGGGCGCACCAAGAGAACGCACCACTGATCGCACCTCCCACTGATCGAAGTGAGCGCATGTCACGGCGATGACGTCTTCCGTGCCGCGAGAGCTGATGGGAACGGAAACCCTGAATAGTCATACGCGAGGCACGAGTGTACGGGGCACATCCTTACACCGCAACGTGCAGACCGAGAAAGTCTCTGGTATATATACTGTCAAATGTTGCCACTCGCACACTCCTATTGGCTCCTATGGAACACAAGCACGCGGAGAGCCAAAGCAATGGAAACGCTGACTGTAGACATCGGGCCGGAGTTAGAGCCAGCTGATATCGTCTCCAACCTGATTTCTGTGCTCGATAGCACAATTGTCTATGTGGCCGTTGCCACATTTATTGTCGGCGCATTCCTCTATACCACCTCTGGCGGCAAGGACGACCGCAAGAGCATGGGGAAGGATTTCATGGTCGGTGCGGTCATTGGAGTAGTGATTGTGAAGGGCGCAAAGACGATTCTCAATTTGACCATGTATTTCATTTACGGAACGTAGACTCGCGTTACAATTACAATCCCATGCAGGATTCCACCCAGGAAAACACGCTACGCAAACTGGAGGAGGCCGAGCAGCTCAAACTGGACGGGAAGTATGAGGTAGCATTGGAAATTCTGGAACAGCTCCTCGTTGAAGACCCGCAGAATGTGTCCGCATTGGAAGAGGTGGCAGATAATGAGTTGAGTTTGGAACGGTACGAGCGAGCATCCGCTGCCGCAACTCGAGCAGTTGCCCTCGATAGCCAAAGTTATATGGGCCATTACATTTTGGGTTACCTACACTGCCAGTACAGCAGGTGGGAACCCGCCATTACCGAGCTCAAAGAGGCGAACACGCTACAACCGAATAATCCGGAAATACTGCGGTGTTTGGGGTGGGCACTCTTCAGCGTCGGTCAACGTACGCAGGGCATCGTAACGCTCGAGCGATCTCTCAATCTCGACCCAGAAAATTCTCTGACGCTCTGCGATTTGGGGGCAGCATATTTGAAGACACACAACGTGCCCAAAGCCAAAGCACTACTGCAGCACAGTCTGGATCTTGATCCCGGCAATATACGTGCATTCAAGTGCGTACAAGATGCCGAACGCATGGAACGTCAGCGTCGCACAAGTAAGCAGCGCGTGCGCCAAGGATAGTGACAGCGTATACTGGCGCGGATGTTTGCCGCATGGACGGGCACAGGCGTGTTATGGAAGCGAGGAATCCGCCGTGGAGTGTTTGGTGTACTGCGCAATCGCGATTGGCTCACCACCTTCGGCGCGCTGACCGGTGTATGTCTTCTGCTACAGCTCAGCATTGCCTGCCTACTCGGCATGGCAGGAGCGCAATCGCTGCTCATTGCGCGTGCCGCATTGCACTTGGAAATTTTGGAGGGGACAGGCAACCAAGAGGTGCAAACATTCTTAAGCGCCGTACAAGGACTCCCGTACGTGGAGAAAATGACGTACATCACCAAAGAGCAGGCATACGCGCAAATGAAAGAGCGCGATCCAGATATCGTAGCATTCGTAGAGGAATTTCAGATGGCGAATCCCTTCCCGGAAACCGTGAGTGTCACACTCCAATCGTTGGAGGACTACGAGCTATTCGCTGCATTCCTGCGAGAAGAACGCTGGCATCAAGTTGTTGATCCATCCTTCCTCTCCGAAAAAACAGATCAAGAAGCTGAAGTACACGAGCTGCTCAATATTACGAATGCAGCGAGTGTGGTAACACTCATGCTCATTGTTCTCACCATCGGCACAATCCTGTTTGTAACAGTGGAACTCGTGCGTGAGCGTGTACTCAGGCGCGCAGAGGAGGTGTTGGTGGAACACTTGTCTGGAGCCTTTGGATGGACTATTCGCATTCCCTTTGCAGCAGAAGCAACAACGTTACTGTTTGTAGCCACGATTGTGAGTGCAATCGCCGCAGGCGTACTCATTGTGATTCTCCAAATGATGGGCGCACAAGTTGCGGCAGGCGCATCACTGCAGGCATTACTCGCACATGTGTACGCAACACTGGCGCGGCATGCATGGTGGATTTTGCTGGTGGAAATCGCACTCATTCCACTCATTGGCTGGGTGGGTGCATGGCTGGGGACGATGCGCAAAATGAACCCTCGTGCATTGCTTCTGCATTGGCGCTAATGGGGAATACACGAACATACGACACAATCGTGCTGCGCACATACGACGTAGGAGAAGCCGATCGATTCTGCATACTCCTCACCCGTGAGCGCGGGAGAATCGCCGCACGAGCGCGTGGCGTCCGTAAGCTCAAAAGTAAAATGGGTGGCAGCTTGCTCCCCTTCCGGCGCGTGCAGGCAGATGTGTACGAAGGCAGCAGTGGTTTTCTTGTCACCACAACACACGCGGCATCCATGCTCGTGGGCAACGACCAGATGCAAACAGTAACGGCTGCACAGCAGGGCACAGAACTCCTACAGCAATTACTGCAAGATGATGAAGCTGTACCGGAAATTTTTGATATCACTGCAACGTTCTTGGAAGAATGCAGTAGCGGAAACGCACCTGTATTGGCATTCACTGTGCGGCTTCTTGCAGTGCTCGGCGTATTCCCTACGCGGGAGCAGGAATGGCGCATGCCAGCGGAAAGTATTGCCTTCCTGCATGTGTGTACCGGCACAGGTGAGTGGTGGAAAGGTGTATTACCACCCACGGAGCAACGACGCAGTATTGAACGACTCTGCAGAGAGCTACAGCACATGCAAAATCCAAACAAGCACAACGTACTGCAGGGGATACAGATACTGGCAAGCGCTTAAAACGCTCTACCATCTCGAATGGCACGCGGGTTCAGGCGAGTGTCCTCAATAGTGGACGCAGGTTGTTCCCCGGGCTCTTCGCCGGAATCGGGTGTCGTAAGCCACGATGGAGCTTCTTCCCCTGGAATGACGTCTCCTGCGGCCATACCAATCTGATGGTAGAGCGGACGAGCTTCGTAGAATGAGTAGTATCCTTCTACATTCGGTTCAGATTCGGGCATGTGCACCACACGGAACCATGCGGCACGCAACCCTGGAACAGCACTGCCTACCTTGCGGGTGGTGCCTGCAGGAATATCTGTGGTGTATTCGACTCGGTCTGCGGGTGCTGCCGTGTGCCCCCATGTGTATGGCCCTATCACTTCGGCTTCACGGGTATCCTGTGTGCCGTAGTAGATGAAGTAGGCATCATCACCGTCTACATGTGTCTGGATAAGCAGATCTCCTGGGCTGTCGTTGAGGAACTTCATATCGGTTGCAGGAGGATAAATGGTGGCATCTGTGCCGTGCGGCCCGTAATACGCCACAGCGAAGCTGTGGTTCCGCCGCTGCTCAATGGGGAACCCGTGCTCCCATATACCGCGATACGCCGTGGTGCTGACCTGGCATAAGCCCCCACCGTAGTCTGGGAGCGTTTTATCGCCCATAATGACCAATTCCTGCTTGTAACCAGTAGCAGCGGTTACAGGTCCAAGAATTTCGTTGAAGGAGAACACTGTCCCTTTGGGGATGATGTGTCCGTTGAAACGTGCCAGACCCACAGCAATGTTATGGCGACGATTGAGTGGCGAACCTGCGAAATTCGATTCGCCGACTGTGACCACTTCACGAATTCCGCGTGCCTGAAGATCAGGAGGGATCGAAAGCTGCGGCTGTATTTCTTCAACGGGCAGATGAATGTCTGCCACTCCGCGTTCGAGTGCGGTGATCGTGAGCGAGACTGTGTCGTCCAGGCGTACACGCCGCCCTGCAAGCCCCACACCATCGAACACAATGGTGCCGCCTGACTGATGCATCTGCACCGTGCCAGGCTCACGATCAAGAGCGGTGGCAATGCGCGCACGAATGGTCTCGGCTATGGCCGCACGATCCCAATCGAGGCGCGTGGATCGCACAATGCCACTCGGCAGCGAAGGAATCGTGTCACCGTCTACTCGCCATTCTTGCAGTGGCACAACCGTACGCCCCTGCTGCACCCATATCTCTGCGTCGTGCCGCCACTGCGGATACGCATTGGGATTAATAGTAAAAAGATGATGCCCGTAGCGAAAGGTGAGAATGGGATCTGCAGCATGCGTGATCGCAGGCACAAAAGATGTGACGGCAAAACACAGCGCTACAAGCAGCCAACGAGACATGGTGTTATGACCGGCGAACATGCGATGCAGAAGTGACTTCATCCAGCTCTGTATTTACCAGAGCATCGGCACGGTGATTATCTGCTCGTGGAATATGTACAAAAGAAACACTCCCGAGCTGTGCCGCGAGCTCTTGAACCTCCTCCACAAGCGGCTGCAGTGTGGGCATCCGTACTTGGTATTGGCCATTGATCTGTCGCACCACAAGCTCGGAATCCATATGGCAAATCAGGCGATTTGGTCGGTACTGCAGAGCGATCTTGAGCCCTTCTATAAGAGCGCGATATTCGGCAACGTTATTGGTTTCTACGCCGATATGCTCACGGTATTCCCGTAGAACTTTGCCGGCGATGGGATCTTCGAGCACGCACCCGATCGCTGCCTGGCCAGGGTTGCCGCGCGAACCGCCGTCGGTAAAAAGGTGCAACGTGCCGCCTACTGCCTCTGGGCGCTCTTCTGTAACGGAGGCTTGGCCGAGCGCTTCTTCCAGAATGCGCGCAATGAATCGCTCACGCTCGCGAATGCGCGGAAACATCTCCTGCAATTTGCGCTCCAGTGCTGCGGGCAGGCGAACCATATCGCTAGTGTACCTCGTGCTGTGCGGAGGCGCACCCGCACGATTTTCCATCACAAGTGCACGACGCATCTTCGGGCAGATCGAGTTTGAACCGCCCTTCTCGAAAATCGATCACCGATCCACCAACGCGCCACAAAATCATGGGCGATACAAATACAGGAACATCCGGTTCTTCCGCACAAGAGAAAGTGAAATCCTCCGGCTCTGCTGCTGCACAAAACTCCATGCAAAATCCTCCTTGGCTGTCGGGCACAACGGCAAGACCATGCCCCGCAAGCCCTTCCTGCTGTGCGATTTCACGAATTGCACGAGCAGCCAACGGCGTAATAGTCACTTCGCGCGGGCGGGCAGGCGCAGCACGTACGGCGTCATTCAGGTCATCGATCAGTGCTTCAAGTGTCTCTTCGGTGAATCCGTGGAGTGAACATCCGTCTTCCAATGATTCCACTCCGCCGATGGAGCATGAGAAACAGTGCAAACCGTATGCGCCCATTATGTCGGGCGCCTCAGGACAGATAGCAATGATCTCGTACACACGCATATTTTTGTGCACACATGGAGGTTCCGCCATTGGCGTACCGCCCTGAGTATTCCGGGGTTCTCTGCGTGCGCTGCCCACGGATCGATGCTACTCTTCCCACCTCTAAAGGCAACGACGCTCCCTGTGAAAATCCTCACATGAAACGCATTCTCCACACACTTACAATCGGCCTTATTCCCCTGCTTACGCTGTTTTTGGGATTACAGCTCGGCATGCAGTATGAACAGCAACGACTGCACTCGGAATTGAGTGAATTGGAGTTCCTATACAAGGGTGGCACGGGTAGCGGAGAAGTGATTGCAGACCCCGAGCAAGATGTCGATCTCGCGCTCATGTGGTCTGTGTGGCGCCTGCTTATGGTGCACTACATCCACCCAGAAGACATACAGGTAGAACCAATGCTCTACGGTGCTGTATCCGGCATGGTAGAAGCTGTCGGCGATCCCTACAGCGCATTCATGACGCCATCGGAAAACCAAGAATTTCGCCAAGGACTGAACGGCAAACTACAGGGTATTGGTGCAGAGCTCACACTGCGCGAAGACAGTGTAGTGATCGTAGCACCGCTCAGAGGCTCACCAGCTGCAAAGGCAGGGCTGCTCCCCGGCGATATTGTGCTGGAAGTAGATGGCGTGCCTACGGCAGGAAAAACACTGAACGAAGTGGTACAGGCGATCCGTGGCGAAAGCGGTACAGAAGTGGCGCTCACCATTGAGCGCCCAGGCGAAGAGAGTATCCGCACAGTCCGAATTACACGAAGCAATATTGATATCCCCAGTGTGGAATATGAGCTGAAGGAAAGTGGGAGCGGCAGCGTGGGGTACATCGCCATTAACCAGTTTGCCGATCACACGAACACAGAGGTGGAACGGGCACTCACCGAGCTGGAAGAAGCCGATCTTGACGGCATCATTTTGGATGTACGATTCAATGGCGGTGGCTACCTGGATCGCGCTGTGGATCTTGCATCGATGTTCCTACGCCATGGCAAGGTGGTGAGCGTGGCACGCAAGGAAGGCGAACCAGAAGCCCATTACGTCCATGGCCGTCCGATCGATACCGATACGCCGCTCGTCGTCCTCATGAACGAAGGGTCTGCGAGCGCATCGGAAATTCTGGCCGGTGCATTGCAGGATCACAAGCGCGCAACGATCATTGGCAAGAAGAGCTTCGGGAAAGGAACCGTACAAGAAATCTTCGAGCTCCCCGGCGGTGCCAGCTTGCGCGTGACCGTAGCGAAGTGGCTTACGCCAAGCGGACGCGACTTGGGCAAGGAAGGCGTTGAGCCAGATATCGAAGTCGAGCGCACCCCACAGGACATGGAAGCAGAACTCGATCCGCAGTTGGACCGGGCAATAGAATGGATCTTCACAGAAGCGCAATCCATCACCCCTGTGGAGTCGCCAATCGAAGGCTAGTAGGCGAAGAGCTCGCTCTCTACGAAGAACCGACGTACTTCCGCTTGTGCAGCTTCTGGGCTGTCTGATGCATGCACCACGTTGTACATCTTGCTCTTGCCAGGCTCCTTGTTGCCAAGCTCCGCGCGAATCGTGCCGGGTGCTGCCTGCAAGCAGTCAGTAACGCCGAGCATGTCACGCATAGTCGCAATGATCCCATCCGCCTCTAGCACCATGGCAATCACCGGAGTGGATGACATAAATGCTTCTACATCTGGGTAAAATGGCTTATCGGCAATGTGTGCGTAGTGTTCACGCAGGAGTTCCGGCGTGAGCGTGATCATCTTGCAACCGATGATCGTAAACCCCGCCTCTTCGAATCGGGCAATGACTTTGCCACAAATGCGAGTGCTGACGGCGTCTGGCTTGAGGAGGACGAGGGTGCGTTCCATAGGAGATGAATTGTGAAATTGGCGACATGGTAGGCGACCGTACGCCTATCGCCAAACGAAAGTGTAGTTTTCTGGTCACTCTGCCTCTTCGGTGCCACCTTGCGGCGCGGTCTGACGTGCACGCGAGGCATTCCGCAGGCGCTGGCGCACTTCCACAAGGCAATTGCTGCGTAACCGCCCTGGCGGCTGCAGCATGCATTCCAGCAGCCGCTCCCGCGCGGGCTGCACATAGTCTAAGCGACTCGTGTTGATATCCTCTGTATTGGGAGACGAACGAAGTGTTGGGCGCTCATCGAGCAAGCGCGTATTGCGATGCTCACGTTCATTCATTTCAAAGCGACGCAGGCGAATGTGATACTTTCGAAATTCTTCGCGATCGATGACTTCTGGCTTCTCAAGATCTGGCGCCGCATAGTGCTGCAAACGCGTACGACAACGCTCAATGTTATCCGCCTTGAGGCAGGGATCGTATCGCTTGTCCTTCTCGAGTTGGGTAAGACCGATCTTGCCTACTGCATGCGCAGGCAATGGCGCCAAAATGCATGCAAGCAGCAGTACTGCAACAAATCGCATGACGGCAGTGTAGCAGACTGCGCTAGACGATGAGCTTCTGCAATGCATCCTTATCGTTGCGATCACCAATCACCACAAGACGGAATTCCTCCGGACGGAGAAGGCGAGCAGCCAGTGCATTCACCTGTTTTTCCGTAACAGCATCGAGTGCAGCGAAGTACTCCGGAACATCTCGTGTTTTGGGGTAGAGCAATGCCTGTTTGCCGTAAAAATGTGCTCGCTCCTCACTATCCTCCAATCCCAGAACTGTCTTCCCCTTGAAGTAATCCTTCGCGCGCTGCAGTTCTTCACTCGTTACGCCGTCTTTGGCGCACAACAAGTATTCATCGCGGATCGCCGTGATCGCCTCGTCGAGACGCGACTGATCCACACCTGCGCGAGTAGTGAGAGCGCCAGTATCCATATAGCTATCTGTCTCGGTTGCAATGTAGTAGCAGAGCCCACGCGCCTCACGAATATTAAGGAACATGCGGGAACTCATGCTTCCGCCGAGAATGACGGCGAGCAGTTTGTGCGCAAAGTGATCTGCATGTTGCGAAGACACACCGGGCACACCAAAGACCAAGTGCGACTGTTCTGTCTTTTTGGTAGTGAGCATAACGCGCTCTGTACCGAATGTGTTGAATTCCGGGAACACCCTGCCCTTCTCGCCATTCATTCCAGGAAAGTATCGAGCAGCAAGATCCTGTGATTGTGCAGCATCGATCTTGCCAGAAAACGCTACAACCAAGTTATCTGGCGTGTAGAGCAAATCTTTATGCTTCTGGAAATCCGCCTGTTGGACACTGCGGATCACGTCCTCTGTACCAATAGTGTCCCACCCGAGTGGATGATCGCCGTACAGCAGCAGCTCGAAATCCCATCCCACACGATACATTGGGGTGTCCTGATACATGCGCTCTTCTTCAATGATCACTCCACGTTCCTTTTCGATCTCCTCTGCGGGGAAAGACGCGTGTACCAACATGTCCGACAGAACATCGCACGCAAGCTCCACTTGTTCAGCCGCTACTTTTACGTAGTAGCCCGCATACTCTTTGCCCGTGAATGCGTTGAACGTGCCGCCGACACTATCAATGGCAACAGAGACATCTTTGGTAGTGGGATACTTCTTTCCACCTTTGAAGAACATGTGTTCTAGAAAGTGGCTAATGCCACGCTCGGCATTCGTTTCGTACCGGGAACCTGCGCCAGCAAAGACCATGACTGTGACCGATGCAGTGCCATCGATTGGCGCCGTAAGAACCTTGAGACCCGTGGAAAGAGGAGAGACGGAAAACATACACACGGAGTGTAGGGGGAGATCCGCCGCATGCAAGCCAACAATCCAAGGAGAAGAGTCGCGTAAAAAAGCCCGGAATGCCGTTGACCGCGGCACAACTGCCCGTAGAATGCCGTGGACATGTTGGGAAAGCTTAAATGGCGTCGGCGCACTCGCAAGCACGGGTTTCTAGCCCGGAGCGCGAGTAAGAATGGTCGCAAAGTGCTGTCGCGCAGGCGTGCACAGGGTCGCAAGCGCCTCACTGTGCAGAAGAAAACCAAATAGTGTCCCCTATGACTGCAGCATCTTCACGCCACACTGGCACACGGATGGCTGTTTACTCATTCCTGCTTTCGCGTGCAATTGTCGTGATTAGCGTCGTAGTGCTGGGCATGCAGTGGCAATTGGCACGCAATGGCGTGCCGAGCACATCTGCCATAGCATTAGTGATGATATGGGGGATTTGGGGCACATTGGTAGTAGCGGGGGTGAGCCTTGTTCTTGCGATAATAACGCTGTGGAAAGCCATAAAGAAACGACCTGCGTTGTACAACGTGGCATTCTCGATTGTTCCATTCTTGCTTGTAGCAGCCAGCTTGGCGCTCCAAGAGCGAATGTTGTGATTTGCTGACAGCAGGGGTAGAACTGCGTACCATAGTGGTATGGCAGAAACGCTGAAGCACATATCGGGAATCTTCTTCTACATTGTGGGAGGCACACTCTTCGCGGCATATCTGCTGCATGCCAACGGCATGGGCGGCGCCTGGCCGCTCTGGTGGCTACACATAGCGGACCTGCCTATGGGGCTTGTGGCATGCCTATACGGCGGAAGCAGCTTCTACCTGAGTGTTACCTCACCAGGAAATCGTTCGCGGTTGCTCCTGTCGTTTGTCGTAATACTGCTGGCCGTGGTGTTCCTGGCATTTGCCGCACTGAACTTCTGGGATGCTTTCAGCTTGAGCGGTCTCTTTATTTAGGCGATACCCATTCAGTTTCTGCAATGCCCGCGTGCATGTTTGCTGTACGTGCAGCGAGGAATAGGTAATCGCTCAAACGATTGATATACACGCGAACGTGTTCGTTGATGCGCTGCCCTGTTGCGAGCGCGACAATGCACCGCTCAGCACGCCGGCATACTGTGCGCGCTTGATGGAGGAGAGCTGCTGCCCGGGAACCGCCCGGGAGCACAAACCGCGTAAGTGCCGGTAGATTGGCTTCCAGTGCAGTCCCCCACCGTTCGAGCAAGGCGACATGTTCCTGAGTGATCCGATCAACAGTCACATGCTCCGGCGCCGCCAGATCTGTGCCGACTTCGAAGAGTGTGGATTGAATTTGCGGAAGTTGGTCACGGAGTGCCAGCGGCAAATCGGGCTCAGAAATCACTGATCCAAGGATCGCGTTGAGTTCATCTACTTCTCCAAACGACCAAATACGCTCGTCCGTTTTGGACACACGCGACCCGCCGATGAGCCCCGTTGTCCCATCGTCACCCGTGGCCGTAGAAAGACTAGGCCGTGTCATATGGTGTTACTGGAGAACCGCAAGAACCTTCTCGTGCTCGGCTTTCACTTCGGCTTCCGTGAGTGTGCGCTCATTGCTTTGGTACGTAAGGCGAAAGGTAACAGCGTAATCCTTTGCACCGGGTGCACCGTACAGATCTGCAAATTCCACCTGCTGCAAGAGCGATGTTTGCTGCTGCATTTTGGATCGCAATACTGCAGCAGATTGCTTCGGCGTGAGTTGCACTGTGACGTCGTACACAATTGCGGGGAATGCCGATAAGCGAGGCGACAATCGAACAATTGGATCTGCCTTGAAGACGGCATCGAGATTGAGCACAACCGCAGCAGCGCGATGGGGCAGATCAAATGCCTCACGCACTGTAGGGTGCACTTCAAACACTGTGCCAACAGATACGCCGTTTTGCAGCAGAGCTGCGCAGCGACCTGGATGGGCAAATGCAGGAACTTCTTTTGCTGGAGCCACTTCTAGCGTGTGTCCGGCGGTAGAAAGTGCAGCAATCAGCCCATCTTTCACCTCCAGGAATGGGTCATCTTTGGTGCCTGTTTTGCGGCGCGATGCCACGAGCATCGCAAGCTCGGTGTGTTCACCTTGTGCAGAAAACGCGTGCGCGATCGCAAACGTTTTGCACGCCCGATCGGTGTGCCGCAAGTTCTCTTCCGCATGCGAAAGCAATGCAGGCAGCACGCTTGGTTGGAGCAAGCTCAATTCCTCACCCAATGCATTATCTACGCCGAGTGCAGCCTCTGGATCCATGGCGCAACGCCGCAACAGTTCCGGGCCAACAAGGGAGAGCGGCACGATTTCAATGCAGCCTTCTTCTTTGAGTGCATCACGCATGCGGTTTTGCCGATGGTCGCGCGCAGGCGGGACAGTCGCAGCAAGTGGCATCTGCGATGCAATGCGGTCATAGCCGTAGATGCGCCCGATTTCTTCGATAAGGTCATGCTGTGCCTTCATGTCGCCCATGCGCCACAACGGCGGTGTAACAGACCAATCGGCAGCGGCTGATTTGCCTTTCTGCACTTCGCAACCGAGTGCCTCGAGAATGCGTGCGACATCTGCGGTAGGGATCTCTGCACCCAATACGCTCTGTACACGAGCGAGTGAAAGAGAGATGACCTGCGCTGTACCGTTGGTACCAACGGACTCCTTTTTGGATGCAATACGTGCACCGGGCACAAGCTCCAGAAAGAGCTCCACGGCCCGATAGAAGCCTTGCTCTGCCGTGCTGTGCGGCACGCCCTTTTCGTACACGGTGGCGGCATCTGTTCTGTGACCCGTAGCAATGACCGTTCTGCGAATAGACATAGGATCGAGTGACGCGCTGTGTAGGTAAATACGACGTGTGCTCGACTTGGTGGAACTGCGAAGACCGCCCATGATGCCAAGGAGATCAAAGATGCCTTCGTCATCGCTCAGCACCAATGCGCCATTGGGAAGTGCGAACGTCTTGTTATCGAGTGTGGTGATCTTTTCGCCCTTCTTTGCCGTACGCATGTGCACATCACCGCGAATGTCATCTGCATCGAAACTGTGGAGTGGTACGCCAATTTCCGTCGCAACATAGTTGGTGATGTCGATCGGCAAATTGATAGAGCGCCAACCTGTGGCTTCCAACCGACGACGCATCCATTCTGGAGTTTCTCCCAAACCATCAATCTCTATCATGCACGCGCAATAGCGGGGCATGAGCGTTGGCGATTCGATACTGAGCGAGAATGGCACCGCACCCTTGCCGAATGCTGGGGCAGCAATGTCTGGCTCCTTCTTCCATGTAGCCAGGCCAACCGCAACCAGCTCACGGGCAAAGCCGATTTGTGAAAAGAGGTCTGGGCGGTGGGTAATCGCATGGTTATCGATATCGAGTACCGTATCGTTGAGACCCAAGTATTCCTGAAGTGAAGTGCCAACATCACTCTCTCCATCGCCAAGATCTACAATCGGCCGCTCTCCTTGATCGGGCGTTGCAGGGAAACGGTCGGCAATATCCAGCTCCTCAGCGGCACAAATCATCCCTTCGCTTGTTTCACCACGGATCTTCGCGGGTTCGAGGGTAACCATCTCGTCTCCATGCCACCGCACAGTGGCACCCACATGCGCAAAGGCAACACGCATACCGGAGCGCAGATTGGTACCGCCACACACAACACGCTTGGTACCGCGATCGGTTTGCACATCGCAGAGGGAGAGCTTGTCGGCATTGGGGTGCTTGTGCACCGAGAGCACTTTGCCTACGCAACAATCGCGTAGGAGTGCCCCTTGCTGGTGGATATCATCCACTTCGGCAATGTGCGCTGTTATGACACGCGCAATCGCAGCAGGATCAGATTCCTTCCACTGAAGGTGTTCGCCGAGCCATTCAAGAGAGATCTTCATTTCGCCCAAGAGAATACTCCAGAACTGCCTGCCTTTGCACGAGTAAAAGTCCTCGGGAAGACGCTTTGCGCATGGCGGGGGCAACGGTAGACTCGCCTGCGCTGGAGAGGTCGCACAGATGGTGCCTAGTGCGCCACGCACTGTCTCCAGTAGAGTTCTTTCTATCAATGCAATACGGAGAGGTCGCACAGATGGTGCCTAGTGCGCCACGCACTGCCTCCTGTATGGTTCACGGACATGGAGAGGTCGCATAGTGGCCTAGTGCGCCTGCTTGGAGAGCAGGTATCCCCGCAAGGGGATCGGGAGTTCGAATCTCCCCCTCTCCGCCACCGTATACTCCTGGTGGCGGAACTACAGACCCCCCTCCCGCTCGGTAGGCTCGTAATATCGCAGACCGAGCTTCGCATAGATCTCTTCCTCGGTCTGAGATGCGATCACCTGATCACCCTCAAACAAACCGTACTCGTTGAGTTTCCAGCCATTGCGAATCGCGATCTTTCGCATGGCAATGTTGTGGTCTTTGGATCCAGTGAAATAGAGCAGGGCAGCACCCCACTGATCGGCCTCTACAAAACGGACATCTACGCGCAGACCTGAGACAAAATCAAAGGAGAGTTTTTTGTCGCCGTGCGCTACAACGTTGCGCACGATTGGCAACGCGGCAATTGCCGCAGAGATCTCGTGGGGAGCATTCGTCACCACAAGGATGTCGATATCACCAACTGTCGCCTTTTTGCGCCGATACGAACCCGCGACTTCTGCACGATCCACTCCTTTCACTTTGCGAATCGCTTTGAGCAGCGTTTCTACTTCATCCTCCACGTCGACGAGCGTGAATCGAGTAGTGCGCTCCTTCACGCGTCCAGCATTCTCCAAGAGCTTCTGCTCCATGACTGCATCGAAACCATCAAGATCACGGATCTTGCCCGCCTTCGCTGCCGCTACCAAATCGGCAACGGTCTGGATGTTCAGCTCCATTTGCAGCTTACGGATGCGCTTGGGACCCAAGCCTTCTATATCCATGAGCTCCGCAGGTATGCCCCCCTGTGCCGCAAGCAGCTGATCGAGAGTGTGCATACGACCAGTCTCGAGGAATTCCATAATCTTGCCGGCAATTGCCTTGCCGATACCGGGGAGTTTTTCGAGTTCTTTCTCATTCCCATAGGTGGACACATCGTTGGGCAAATCTTCCACTACCTGCGCTGCACGCCGATAGGCGGCAGGCTTAAACGCCACACCTTGCTCATCGAGCAGGGTGGCGATCTGGCGGAGCATGCCGGCTACCCGAAGATTATTCGCCATGTCTTGCAGCATACCAAGCTGCGGGCAATGCGTTAATGGCCCGCAACGGCATTCACTTCCAGCGTGGCATGCCCGAGCATGCGCTCGAGCTCACGTGCGGCAGGCTGCTGTGAATGATCTCCATTACTCTTGGAGAGCTTTTCGCCATACCGCGTAAGGAGTGGCCCTACGTAATGGTGCACAACAACGTCCTTGTTCATATCCCGTATAAGCCCGCTCAAACGTTGTGCCTTGGGTGTGCGACCCGGGCCCCACTCCATGCCGTAATCCCCACCAAATACATGCGCCACGCCCGCATTTTTATCGCGCGCCAGGAGCACGTCGCGGAGTGGATCGATCGTGTAGTGCATGGCCCAGTTGGTTTGATCACGTTCGAGATCCACTGTCACTACTCTGCAGCGACATGCTGCATTGCGGCACGCGCCATACATTTTCCCCGGTTCTGTTTGCACATCACTGCATGCTACCGGCGCGTAGTGACATTCACGGCACACCGGCCGCATGGAGAGCTGCCCCTTATCGTGCGGATAGTCGGGCCGAAAGATGGGGAATGCGTTGGAAATACGATCATGATTAAGCCGAATCATCTCGTAGAGACGGTAGCCATTCCCGAGTGATTCAGCATGCGGAGCTTGCGACATGTGGTTCGACATTGGCCGAACCATGACTCGTTCCTGCAATCCATCACTACTGAGTTCACGTTCCATATCTGCAATAAAGGACCGCATGCGTACAACAATGCTCGCCACATTATCGTTTGGCGGCATCCATACACCCCGACCTTCGCGCTCTTTCTTATTGTCGTACTCTCGATCATCGACAAAAAAGAGCCCCTTCGTGTCACGTCGATCGGCAATCAATCGGAGTGCCTGGTACATCGTAAGGTAGTGCCCAAGATGCACGTCAGACTTCGAAGGGTTGATGCCCATCGTGACTAGATTGATATCCTGTGGGATATCCTCCAGCCTATCGCCTTTGTTGACGGAATAATGCATGAATACAGGGAGCAATCTGGCTTCAGGGTTCCCCCGTCGCATGCACAAAGCATGCGACGGGAGAGGATGATGTTGTTCAGCGGGAACGTGGCGTTAACGACGCAAGACTTCTCCCTTCGGGATTCTCCGCTTGGTCGCGGGGACGGTCACGATGTGACCATTCCGCTTGCGAATGCGGAGCGTCTTCCATTGCGGATGACGACGAGAGAAAAAATCGATTGGCGCGGAAATGCCGTAGTACCGGGGGGCCATTGAGACCTCCTCCATGCGAAAACAACGATCCTGTCCGCCTACGTCCGCGGTCCTCCGCGGCAGCACCTCACATGAGGCAGGGGCGCGCCCGCACTGGGGCGTAAAGACAGGTTGCTCATTGCAAATACGACCATGTAAATGAACAGATATACAGGAATCTGCCTGGTTTTGGCGGGACCCACCTCCCCGGTACAAGACCGGAGAGGTGGGCAAAATGTGGGGAGGGGGCGCTAGTGACTAGCGCACCAACACGGGGGCGGGTTGCTTCGAACGAAGCGAATGGGGCGTCTTGCCGTGGTGGCTCTTCTTGTGAGAACGCTTCCGCTGAAGCTCCTTACGAAGAGCCTTTTGCGACTCGACACCCATGGCGACCATTTGCTTAGCGCGCTTACCCATAGCACAAATCTCCCTACAAACGAGAATCCATTCTCATCTCCCAAATACACGCGAATGCGTGGGCTACAGACTCCGCTGTAGCCAAGAGATGAGCCCTGTACAAGACAGGTTCCTGAATACGTACCAATACTGTGAAGGAACAACCAAGAGCCCATTCCTCTTTTGGAGGGGGTGACTTTCAGGATTCCGTAGAGTGCCTTAGCACGTGCATCCTGAGCCCCCTTCCGCACACATGCGGAGGCAGGTATAGCCCGGAAAAAGAATGGAGCAGTGCTTCATATCTGCACTGTATGGTAAATATGCCAAGACAACTTGTCAATATAATGTCAACTGAACTGTACTGATCTATCGGTACATCTCCATACTCGGCTTTTCCTCTATATAAAAAGCAAAATCAAGAATCTGTAGAGATCGAAATGCAAAACTGGCACGGTAAGTAGAAGAAGCGCAACAATGATCGTATGTCTGATCACATTCGTCACTCCACTATTGCTAGCTTAGAAAGGACAAGGCTTGATCAGAATTTGCGCGCTGCCGACGAAGTGTGTCGCAGGGCGCACAACCGAGAACAGCGAGAGCACAACCAAATCCCCGGACAATCCTATCGCCAACCGATGTACGCGCTTTTTGCGCGCGTTACTACGTCCCCTCCTGCCAACTCTGCAGATACTTACGCTGCTCTGGAGTGAGTGTATCGATGGATAAGTCCATCGAAATAAGCTGCAGCGCAGCGATCTCCTGATCAATTTCTGGTGGAAGAGTAATCACCCCCGGCGTGAGGTGCTTTCGATTCTTCACAAGGTACTCACAAGCTAATGCCTGCCCGCAGAAGCTCAGGCTCATCACTTCGCTTGGGTGCCCCTCGGCTGACGCCAGATTTACAAGACGGCCTTCGCCGGCAACATAAATGACTCGACCATCCTTCTGCAGGTACTCGTCGAGATAGTGGCGAACGCGACGCTTACGTTTCGCGTTCGTTTCCAGTGCCTTCATATCGATCTCGTTATCGAAGTGACCCGAGTTTGCGAGCACGGCACCGTCTTTCATGCGATCAACGTGTTCCATCCGAATCACATGAAGGTTCCCTGTAACAGTAATGAACAGATCACCAATTGCAGCTGCATCGTGCATCTTCATTACGCGGTGGCCGTCCATACCAGCCTGCAGCGCGCAGAATGCATCCACCTCAGTCACAATGACCTGTGCGCCCATACCCTTAGCTCGCATTGCAACACCCTTCCCGCAGCTACCATAGCCAAGTACCACCACCGTCTTCCCTGCAATCAGCAAATTGGTGGAACGGAGAATACCGTCGAATGTCGACTGGCCTGTGCCGTAGTAGTTGTCCATTAGGTGTTTTGTTTTGTTGTCGTTCACTGCAACCATCGGAGTTTTTAATGCGCCTTCTTTTACCATGGCATGCAGGCGAATAATGCCTGTTGTTGTCTCCTCACATCCGCCAATCATCTTCTCAAGCAAGTGTGGATGCTTGGTGTGAATTTCAGTCACAAGATCGCAGCCGTCATCAATGGTAATATCAGGCTTTGCATCAATCACCGCTGTAATGAACTTGTAGTAATCCTCTTTGCTTTCACCCTTGTACGCCCATACGAGCACGTTCTCCTCTTCGGCGAGTGCCGCAGCAATATCGTCTTGTGTGGAGAGCGGATTGCACCCGGTGATTGCCACCTTTGCTCCACCAGCAACAAGCGTACGCACGAGTACGCCTGTCTCTTTGGTAACGTGCAGTGCCATACCAATGGTGAGCCCTTTGAACGGCTGCTCCTTCGCAAAGCGGTCACGCACGGAAAGGAGCGCAGACATGCGGCGCTCGGCGATCTCCAGATTGAGCCTCCCTTGTTCGGCGAGTGATGGGTCTTTGACGTACGACATCGACGAATTGTTACTCAGAATGTAATCGGTGGCAACGCTTCCCCATATGTTTGTGTCATTCGTGTGCGAAGTGCATCGGCATTGAGCTCCGGGAGGAGCGTCCCATCAATTTCCACAACAAATGAGGCGATACCTGCGCCAAGCTGTACCGCTCGATCAATAGACCACCCTGCATCGAGACCGCGCAGCACACCGGCACGCAATGCATCACCAGCGCCCGTAGGGTTCACAATGTGATCCGCAGAACACGCGGCAAAAATCCGAGGCCCCTCCGCATCCACAATCATCACTCCCCGTTCTGCAAGCGTTACGATGAGCAGTGGGCACAACTCAAGCACGCCAGCTTCATCGCGATTGAGCGTTGTACGGAGAATGTTCCACTCGTATTCATTCACAATTACGCCCGCACTCTTGCGCACCATGCGCTCCATTTCATCCGGACCGAATGCATGTACCTGCTGACCAGGATCGAAGAGTACGGAAACACCAGCAGATGCACACCAATCAACAGCGCGAGTCATGGCCTGTTGATCGCGAGGGCTGACGATAGCCATGCCAAGTCCATCACGCTCCTTGGAAAGATCTGGCCATGGTGAGTGGGAATCCGCACCAGGATGGAAAAAGGCAATCTGACGTGCGCCGCTATCTGTACCAATGATCGCCGTAGCCGTCACCTGCCCTTCTACCTCCGCAACGTAGGACACATCTACACCGGCATCACGAAGATGCGCGAGATACTCTCGGCCATCGCTCCCCACCGCTCCAACCAGCAACGGATCGCCACCGAGCAAACGCAGTGTCCATGCAATATTGGCACCCGTGCCTCCGTGTTCGCGTGTGTAGTGCGGAGCAAAATGAGAGACCGACAGTGTCGCGAGCTCGGCAGGTTTGATTGTATCGAGAAAGGATCCCTCAAAACCAAGCAGTACGTCGTACGCAATGGTGCCAGTGATGAGTGTTCTTGCCATACAGAACAAGCGTAGCAGAGGAATGCGTGCGAGCAGTATTCGGAAAACCGTTCTTTTGCCTCGACGCAGGCGGAAAGATATTTATCATGCTCTCCATTTTCTTTTTTTCACCATGAAGCCCACTCCTCAGCAGGAACTCTACATTGAATACATGCAAGGCAACGGGCCAGCTCCCGAGGGGTGGCACGCAAACGGCCTGCAACGGAAGGACGTGCGTGATTACTGGGGCGAGACTCCGGACCATCCTGTAGAAAAGGAGGACTCTGCCGAACAGATGGTCGATCAGGCAATTCGCCTGCGAATAGAGGCAATGGCTGCGTACTACATGCAGCTTGCAAACGGCGGCCTCAAGCCACGCGTGATCCGCCACAAGAATCATGAGAGATTCCATGTGCCATTGTCGCAAGCAGACGCACTGCGTTTTGCAACTTTGCAGTTGGAACTGGAGCACAGTGGGCTGAGCGGTAGCGCCGCAGTAGAGCACACTGCACTCCGCGCAAAGTATGCTCCGCTCTTCCTGTATGCGCTCAAGCCGGAAGACGCGGATAAGTGGCATATGGGCGAATAGCGCCAGAGCCAGAAAGCGCGCCAACGGGGTCGACCTGCAGGGGTAAGGCGGATACAATCGTTCCCATATGCGGATCGCTGTAATTGGTACTGGCTACGTTGGTCTTGTTTCTGCGGCATGCTTCGCGGAGCTGGGTCACACTGTGATCGGCGTAGACATAGACGAAGCGAAAGTTGCAAAACTGAAAACTGGCGTGCCAACAATTTATGAGCCGGAATTGGAGGAGCTCCTGAAGCGTGGTCTTGCTACAAAGCGACTCTCGTTCACCACAGATATCCGTGAGGCACTACCCAATACCACAGTGGTATTCTCTGCAGTTGCCACACCCCCCAATGAGGACTTTACTGCTGATTTGCGTGCTGTATATGCGGTGTGTGAATCGGTTGCAAAGCAGGTGGATCACGACATTGTTTTTGTAAACAAATCGACCGTCCCAGTAGGGACGGGACATACCTGCGAGGCGCGTATTGCCGCGGTTCTGGCTGAACGTGGTGTGCACTTCCGTATCCCTGTTGTATCCAACCCCGAATTCTTGCGAGAAGGCTCCGCAGTAAAGGACACCATGGCCCCAGATCGCATTATTGTGGGTGTGAACGGCGATGCATGGGCGCAAGACCTCATGGAAGAACTCTTTGCACCACTGACTCGCACAGGGAAGCCTGTCGTCTTCATGGAGCGCGAAAGCGCGGAATTGGTGAAGTACGCAAGCAATGCATTCCTGGCAACGAAGATTTCATTCGTGAATATGCTCACGGAGCTCTGCGAGAAAACAGGAGCCAACATCCGCGATGTTGCAAAAGGCATGGGACTCGACGACCGAATCGGCCCTCGATTTTTGCATGCTGGTATTGGCTACGGCGGCAGCTGTTTCCCCAAAGACGTCAAAGCATTGATCGCCACGGGCCGTCATCACGATGTGCCTATGCCGATTGTGCAGGCAGTGCATGATGTGAACCAGCGCCAGCGGATGCGCTTCTTCCAGAAGCTCCTCAACGTGCTCCCACAGAATGGTGTGGTAGGTATCTGGGGCCTCACGTTCAAACCGAAAACCGACGACATGCGCGAAGCGCCGAGTTTGGATCTTATGGAGATGCTCACGAAACAGGGCTTCACTATGCGCGCCTACGATCCCGTGGCCATGCATCATGCAAAGCAATTGGTCGATGATGCGGTGCAATTTGTAGACGCACCAATGCAAGCAGTAGAAGGCGTAGACGCGCTCATTGTGCTCACGGAGTGGGACGAATTCCGCGGCATCAACCTCGCAGATTTGCCGAAAGTGATGCGTGGCCGCCATCTGTTCGACGGAAGAAATATCTACGATGCGAGGGAAGTGCGCGGAGTCGGCCTGCAATATCACGGTATTGGCATCGCTACAGAAGACATGCCCGTTGCGGCACCGCAAACTCCCGCTCCGAATACGCAAAAAGTTCCCACTTCGCGATCATGAAGATTCTTCTTACGGGGGCAGCGGGCTTCATTGGCTTTCATACTGCAAAGGCTTTGCTCGCTCGTGGCGACGAAGTGATTGGATACGACAATTTCACCCCGTACTACGACCCCGAGCTGAAAGAGGCGCGTGTGGCGCAACTTGAGGGCGTGAAGGGATGGACGCTCATTCGTGGCGATATTCTGGATAGAGACACGCTGCGCAAAGCAATGCAGGGTGTCGATCGTGTATGCCATCTTGCGGCACTCGCTGGTGTGCGATATTCGTTCGAACATCCAGACGAGTACATCGATATCAACATCCGTGGATTCTTCAATGTGATCGAAGAAGTACATCAGCAAAAAATTCCAGGTCTCATCTACGCCTCATCGAGCTCGGTGTATGGCAATACGCAGAAGTTCCCGAGCAGCGAGGAAGATCGCACTGATTCCCAGCAATCGCTCTACGGCATGAACAAGAAAGATAACGAACTGATGGCTTTTACTTACCATGCCACGCACGGCGTACGCTCCACGGGCTTGCGCTTCTTTACCGTTTACGGGCCATGGGGTCGCCCCGATATGGCACTCTTCCTCTTCACCGAGGCGCTGCTCAAAGATCAGCCGCTGAATATTTTTGGAGAAGGAAAGATGCAGCGTGACTTCACGTTCGTGGACGACATCGTGCAAGGAATCATTGCGTCCATCGACAAGAACTACGACTACGAGATCTTCAATCTTGGCTGCGGCAAACAAGAGGAGCTAATGGAGTACGTGCGTATGGTAGAAGTATCGTGCGGCAAGGAGGCAAAGAAGAACTTTATGCCTATGCAGCCCGGTGACGTGCGTGCGTCCTCTGCAGATATATCCAAGGCACAGCGCATGCTCGGCTTTGATCCAAAAACCACCATTGCAAAAGGTGTGCCACAGTTCATAGAGTGGTACCGTTCGTATTACAAAATCTAATACTATGAAAATTCTTGTTACTGGTTCTTCCGGCACCATCGGCACACGGCTCTGCGAAAGGCTTGCCCAAAACGGTCATGAACTTGTGTGCGTCGATTGGCGCGAGAACCAGTGGTCACCCGCAATCAACAAGCAAACACTGATTGTCGATTTGCGCGATTTGGATGCAGCAGAAACGATGCCCGGCGACGTGGATATCGTGGTGCACCTCGCTGCCAACGCTCGTGTGTACGACTTGGTCGTTGACCCAACAATGGCGCGAGATAACTTCCTCTCGCTCTTCAATACGCTCGAGTTTTGCCGCAGGAAGAAGGTGAAGCGGTTTATTTTTGCGTCTTCGCGCGAAAGCTATGGGAACATTGATGTAGCGGAATACACAGAGGATATGGCTCGCGTAGAAAACTGCGAGAGTCCCTACACAGCCAGTAAAATCGGTGGTGAGGCGTTGGTATGGTCCTATGATCGTTGCTACGACGTAAAGGCATTGATCTTCCGCTTCTCGAATGTGTACGGCATGTATGACGATAGTAACCGTGTCATCCCTCTCTTTATTCGTGCCGCTCGAGAAAATAAGCCTCTCACTGTTTTCGGTGAAGAGAAGTGCCTCGACTTCACATACATTGATGACTGCGTGAGCGGCATTATTGCTGGTATCGAAAAATTCGATACTGCAAATGGCGAAGTGTACAACCTCGCCTTTGGCGAAGGGACGACCATTGTGCATCTAGCGAAACGTATACAGGAGCTGCTCAAAAGCGATGCAGGGATCACTATGCAGCCCTCACGCATAGGCGAAGTAACGCGTTATATCGCCAATATTGATAAAGCGAAGCGGGTGCTCAGCTACAACCCGACCGTGTCGTTTGAGGAAGGGCTCAAAAAAACCGTTGAGTGGTACTTGGCCAACACATAAGCCTCTTACCACTCACTACCACCCGCTCATTACTCACTACTCGAGAAACGAGTAGGTAGTGATTAGTAGTTAGTGGAATACGAACAACTTTCGCATGCCAAAGTTCCAGGCGAGAACCAGGAACACTACGCCCATTTTGCTGAAGAACGGATCTCCCCCAAAACTATCCACGGCGAGCCAGAGGAACAGCTCCGTCCAAAACAAACCTCCAAGCGCGATCAAGAAGACCATAGAATATTCCTTGCGGCGGCTGTGCTTACGCTCAAACACCCATAATAGACACAGGAGGTGATTGCAGACCAAGCCAACCATATACCCCAAGAATGCGAACACGAGGTACCACGCATGCCCGAACAAGTAGAGCAGTGACCCATAGACGACCAAATCGACGACCGTGGAGACGCCTCCCACGAAGAAATAGCGGAAAAATTGAATCCTGGAGCGCTCAGCCTTTCCTATAAACCAATGTTTCATCGCGGGCGAGCATACATGGCCGAAAAGCTGCTGCATATATTTCTTGGTCTGTTGCAGTCGAGTACACTGCAAATATGTCGCAGCAACCAGTGCTCTGCATTGTAGGATTGGGATACGTAGGCTTGCCCCTTGCGCATGCATTTGCCGCAAAGGGATATGCGGTGCTTGGTTTTGACATCAGCGAACGTCGTATTGGCGAGTTGAATCAGGGGCACGACAGTACTGGCGAACTCACTGACGCACAGCTACAAGCCATACAGATGACATTCAGTACAGATGCCTCTGTCATCGCACAGGCAGACATTGTGATCGTGGCGCTACCAACCCCTGTGGATGATGCCAATTTGCCAGATTTGCACATCTTAGAAGCAGGAACAGCCACGGTAGGAAAGCATCTGAAGCGCGGAGCAATCGTGGTATTCGAATCCACGGTGTACCCAGGAACAACAGAAGAAATCTGCGGCCCAATTTTGGAGAAGGAATCCGGTATGACTTGCGGAACGGACTTCACGCTCGGCTACTCCCCAGAGCGTATTAATCCGGGCGACAAGGAGCACACCGTCACCAAGATCAAGAAGATCGTGTCTGGTCAGGATGCCGCAACGCTAGAAAAACTCCTCGTTCTCTACGGTGCCATTGTGCAAGCAGGCGTACATGCTGCGCCGAACATTAAGGTGGCAGAGATGGCCAAAGCGATCGAGAATGCCCAACGCGACCTGAATATCGCCTTTGTGAACGAAGTAGCACTCCTCTGCAATCGCATTGGCATTGGCACCCAAGACGTGCTCGCTGCGGCGAAAACAAAGTGGAACTTCCTCCCCTTCTCGCCAGGTCTGGTAGGAGGCCACTGCATTGGCGTCGATCCGTATTACTTGGTGGAAAAAGCGAGACAGCTTGGTATGAAAACACATGTGATTACCGCGGGCCGTGCAGTGAATGACAGCATGGGTGCAGCAGTGGCTGAACAAATCACAACAGCAATGGGGGATCCCACAGGAAAAACCGTGCTGGTTCTTGGCCTCACGTTCAAAGAGAACGTGCCGGATACGCGCAACAGCAAGGTGCCCGACGTTGTACGGGCTCTCATAAAGGCTGGCTGTGCAGTACGAGTACACGACCCTGTGGCGCCAGAAGCAGCGGAGCGCAACGGTTTTGATTGGGGAACACTGGAGGACGGGCCATTTGATGCTGTGGCGCTGCTGGTGCCACATCATGAATATCTCGCATCGCCTGTAGCAACACTCACAAGCGCGGTGAAGGACGGTGGCGTTCTCTACGACCTAAAGGGAGTGCTAGATCGGCAAAATATCATCTCGGCAGGTAAGCAGTATCTGTCGCTGTAAATATCCGAAAAGGAATCACGGAAGATCTTCGCATTGCCTTGCAGAATCCGGCAGAATGCAGCTATGGATTGGCATGGGAAAACTGTGCTCATCACTGGCGGAACCGGATTCATCGGCAGTCACCTTGCCGAGCACCTCTATGCGAAAGGTGCAATCGTGCGCATACCCTATCGTCAGGAAAACTCCTGGCGCATGGAGCATGATAATGTCATGGATTTCCGGCAGGGAGATATTGCAGATGCAGCGTTTGCACGTGAGGCAATAGAAGGAGTAGACCACGTGTTCCACCTAGCATCCTTTCGTAGAAATATCGCCTATCACCAGCAGAACATTACCGAAGTGGCTGAGAAGAACGTACAGATGGCCAATGCTATTGCGGATGCAGTTCGTCACCATCCAGCGCCACTCACATTCTTTAGTACAGCAAATATTCCACCGGATGCACGGGACGATACGAGAACCTCAACAGACGGATACCAGCTGGGCAAGGCTCTCTGCGAGGAGGTATTCACAAGCCTTGCATCTGATGCGCAGATCCCCCTCCTCTGTGTGCGACCAGTGAGTGTGTACGGCCCGCGGGACAAATTTAGCAAGGACTCTAATGTGGTACCCGCCCTCATCACAAAAGCTGTGGAGGAAGAACATACGCTTACGGTATGGGGCAGCGGGAAACAACATCGGAAATTCGTATTCGTGACGGATGTGATCGATGCGACGCTTGCACTCCTGGATGCCGGAGCAACTGGTGTGCAGTATGTCTCTCCCCCGAACACAGTAGCCATCGCAGAGCTCGCAACGATCATCTGCAAGCACGCGCATCCAAACCTCGCTCTCGCATTCGATACAACGAAGCCAGAAGGACCTCACCAGGATACTCCGTTACCGTTCCACCCCTGCCTTGCCTCATTCCCATGGAAAACTCTAGAAAGCGGCATTGCAGAAACAATCACCTGGTGGAAAGAGCAACGACAGTTACAACTGTAGAAGATCGACCGCCCGTTGTAGATCCTCTGCCGTATCGACCTCCATACAGAGTTCGTCTTGGTAGTAGAGCGGTGAAAGATCGATCTGTCCGGCGGCATCATTGAATGCGTCTTCCGCATACCGACGCGTTTCACCGCTCTGCACGTACCGATCAATATGCTCCATCCATACTGCGAAATCCTGGGAGAGCAGTTTGTACACTGGCATGCAGGCACGGGCGTTTTCCCCAAACACATGGACACCAATCTCGGTAATACGGCCGCCATGCACACGCGCTTTAAAGTCTTTTTCGGGCACCGACCCGTGGCGCTGCACGAAGACCGCACTGCCCTCCAACCCCAGCAGACGCGTGAGAAGGGCCGGATCGTAGACCATATCGCCGTGGAATGAGAGAATATCTGCACCCTCAAGCTCCTTGCGTGCGAGCCACATCGAGTAAATGTAGTTTGTCTCCGCAAAGAGCGGATTGTGAACGTATTGGATTCGGAGCAGTTTGAATGCCGGCTCGTGTTCGATGTACGCATGAATATGTTCCTGTTGATACCCCGTGGCGATGACGACATCGTGGATATCGGCGGCAACCAGATCGTGCAGAATACGACCTAGAATGGGCGTATCGCCTATCCGCATGAGTGTTTTAGGCGCCCCTCCAGCCGCTTCGCCAAGACGAGAACCAATGCCAGCAGCAAGAATAAGGGCGCGCATCACAGAAGGTGGAGGAGCATAGTACGCAGAGATTCTGCAGTGAACGCATAGGGATTATTGCTCATACGCTCCGGTGTGAACCCGTGTTCGACGATGATATCGATACCCGCCCGATCGATGCCCAACTCCGAAAGACGCGTACAGAGTCCGCTTGCGCGCATCATGTCTCGGATTTTCTCTGCGGCTTCCCCCATAGAAGAAGCACCAAGCGCCTCGCAGAAATCTGGAATTCTGTTTGGCATTGCCTGTGCATCCAGCAGTAGGACTTCCGGAAGAGTAACGCCAACCGCTTGTCCATGCGTGACACCAAAGTAGAGCGTCATAGGGTAACTGATACTGTGGCACGCAGCAGTACGCGTGTTACTGAACGCCTGCCCGGCTCGAAGACTGCCGAGCATCACATCGTGCCTTGCGGATGCGTCCGCACCATCCTCCACTGCTTTTGGCAGTGCTGAGAGCATGAGCGAAAGCGCCTCGAGAGCATACGCATCGGACGTGGGATTATGGTTGTTGTTCCAGTACGACTCGCAAGCCTGCGTGAAGGCGTCCATGCCAGTACAGGCAGTAACAATGGGCGGCATGGAGTACGTGAGTTCGGGATCCACGAGCGCGTGCGCAGGGAAAAGTTCCCGGTATCCAAAGGAGTATTTCTTCTTCTCGCCGTGGTTCCAGAACACCGCAAATGGCGTGACTTCGGAGCCAGTACCAGCGGTGGTGGGTATGGCAATGACTGGGAGAGAATCGGCAAAATGCCCACCAGACGCGGAAAGCAGCCCCTCGACAGATGTGCTCTGCATTGCACAGAACGCTGCCCCTTTGGCGATATCCAGCACACTCCCACCGCCGAGTGCGAGCACACACTCGGGAGCAAAGGACTGAAGTTGCTCCGTACACTCTTGAAGATGCCGCACCTCCGGTTCCGGCGCGATGTCGGCGATATGCAGAATGTCTTTCCCTTGTAGCAGAGCATCCATGCGCTGTGCGTTCGGTACATAGGATGCGCGCCCGTGAAAGAATGCGATCTTGCGGTAAGGCGCGAGAAGATCGGGGAGTGTGGCCAGACATCCTTCACCGAAGAGAATGATCGTCGGCATCTCGTAGGACATACGCGTCTTCAGGAGAAATTGCCCGAGAACCGTTCGGTTACTTCTGGGCACGTGTATTTATCAGACACGCGGCCGATGTGATGATCGTTGCCACTCCGTACCTTTACATGAAGCAGAATCGGCCCTGGAGTATTCCCAAGATCCTTGAGGGCGGCCGAGAGCGCTTGCGCGGTTTCCACGCGTACGCTGCTCGCATAACCACATGCCTTTGCGGCCAACGCGAAGTCAACTGACGGCGATACCGTGGGCTGCCCTTGAGTGGATGAATAGGCCTCATTATCGATCACAATATGAAAGAGGTTGCGATAGTTGCGTGCGCCAATAAAGGGCAGCAGACCCATGTGCATCATCATCGCGCCATCACCATCGAGCACGACAATACGACGATCGCTGTATTGGGCGCAGCCAGCAGCAATGCCAGCAACAAGACCCATCGAACCCATCAT
Source organism: Candidatus Peribacterales bacterium (assembly GCA_020058765.1). GTDB lineage: Bacteria > Patescibacteriota > Gracilibacteria > Peribacterales > Peribacteraceae > JAGVDM01. Next base: position 305,775 of record JAGVDM010000006.1, read on the forward strand.
GTAGAAGTCTGGTGTGTCTTCCGCAGTAAAGGACTCTCTGCTGAGCATGCCCGTTGTTGAAAGGAACACGGAACCTTGTAACTCGGATTTGATCATTTTGAGTGCGTCAGCGCTCGTCATCTCATACTGCTTCCCCGGTACAGTTGCACTCTCATACTTAGCAAAAAGCCCTTTCCGAACGCAAATCACCGTCGGCTTACGCGTACGCATCGCCTCCTCTTTCATGTCCCGTAGATCGGTCTTCCAGCTCTCTGGTGTAATGACACGATACGGAAGTTGAAACGCTCGGAAATACTCCTCCATATGCTCACCAACAATCCAATGCTCGGGCGCATCGGTGCCGTACCCCTCTTCTCCACGCCAGGTAACAAGAAGAATGGCCGGTATGTCGTAGATCTGATGCAGAGAAGTAAGCGGGTTGATGATGTTCCCGAACCCAGAGTTCTGCATGAACACCATAGGAAGCTTCTTTGTGGCCATGTACGAACCTGCTGCAAATGCCATGGCATGCGATTCATGCACAGGATTGACATACTCCACCTCCTGCCCGTGATCCACCGCATACGCAATAAGCGAGCTAATAAGCGAACAAGGCACACCAACGAACGGCCCGATATCCTCGGCGGCAAGCTGTGCAAAGAATTCTGCGGGAGCGATTGCCTGTGTGGATACTGTAGAAGAAGACATTAGGAGTAGCGGATAATTGTGCAGAGATGATCGTAATCCTGGCGGGAGTGCACCTCCGCCCAGCCGGTCTGTGCTTCGAACGTTGTGATCGGAACCTCACGCGCGATCATCTTCTCTAAAAACGCATTGAGTGTGAGTGACTTCTCCTGCTCTTCGCCGAGGCTTGCAGCCACCTGCCTCCAGAGTGCGACACCTTCCGGGTTGAGCAGCACAAGGCCAACAAACTCGCCATGGCGCTCATCAGGCGCAACGTCTTTGGCAATCTTGCGCAACTGATTGCGCGGATGTCGCTCAAGCGTGCGCCGGCCCGTATGACGAGGATTCACATAACTCACGTAATCGAGCGCTTTATCATCTCGACTAAGAGGACTCACCATTACGACCACAGGATCATCACAGGCAATGAATGATTGCAGATTCTCATGTGAGACAATGACATCACCGAAGTGGATAAGCACGCTATCGGTGAACTTGTCTGCCGCTTGCTCAATGGAATACACGATGCCGGTCTGCTCCTTTGTGTCGATCTGTCGGGTGCTGATTCCTTCTGCCACAACCTGGTCGCCGTGATACCCAGTAATCACCGTCACATCTTGGATACCTGCAAGATTGAGACTTTCTGCAATGCGCTGAATAAGTGGCTTTCCTTCCGTATCCAGCATTGCAACTGGCTTGTTCTGGAGCAGATCTGCCATATCCGCACCCATGTTCGGCACCCCAGCAGCAGGGATGATTGCATGGATAGTTTTCTGGGTACGTAGGAATTTCTTCTCGTGTTCTTTCAACTTGAACATGCCCTGCAGCTCGAAGATCTCCTTTACCGGCGCAATCGTGTCTTCGATGCTCACGGTGGATTTCTCCTTATCGATCACATCGAATACATCGTGCATCGCGCGAATGCAGGCGCGAATACCTTGGTTTGCGTAGATGATCATATTCACACCGAAGTCGCTCATTTCTTCGTAGGTAAGATCGGGATACGTTGTGGGCACGAGCACGATGGGTGAGCGCTGCTTCCATGCGGTGAGGAACTCACGAATTTCGGAAGCTTCCTTGGATTTGGAGTGAATGAGAATCGCATCCGCTCCGGCATCTACATACGCCTGTGCACGTTTGAGTGCTTCAGCTTGCCCCCACCCTGCAATGAGCGCCTCCACACGAGCAATCACAAGAAAGTCCTCACTGAGCCGCGCATCTCGTGCAGCAGCGAGCTTGCCGCAAAATTCAGGAATGGAGGCGAGCTCTTGTCGTCCAGGAACGAAGCTGTTCACCTTCGGGAAGAGCTTGTCTTCAATGATCACTGCGGCAATACCCGCCGCCTCGTACTGATTTACCATGTACGCCACATTGCTAGAGTTGCCGTAGCCGGTATCCACATCGGCAATGATCGGTAAATTACTCGCGGTATTCATCTCCTGTGCGCGCTCCAAACACTGCGTCATGGTGAGGATGTTCGCATCCGGCACACCGTGACTGGCGGAGATTTCCAAGCCACTGGCCCACACGCCATCAAAGCCGTGGCGCTCAATGAGCTGGGCTCCTAAACCGTCGTGCGCACCAACGATGCGCAGCGGCTGTTCCCCGGAAAAAAATTTGGCACGAAAGTTGGCGGTCTTCACAGACATGTCTGCACTGTATACCTGACATGGTCGGCACCACAAGATGAAACTGCTCGAAGCGAATTGCCCAGAGGATTCGCTTGCTCAAGCCCTATAGAGGAAAATAGTATCCCTGCATGCGACTGGTGAATCTGCCGAAGGTGCTCGACTCGTCCGCGTTCGACGTCACAAGAGATTTTGTGCGCACACAGTACGCAAATATTTCAAACCTCATCGAAGTGGTGGAATTCGGCACCACGAATCTGCCGGGGATTTCCGATGTGGACCTGATTGCGATCATTGAAGCGTATAGCACCGTGCACATGCCGAGCATGGAAGAGATCTACCGCGATGAGCGCTACGCGCCAATGCACAAGCCGTTCGTGTACAGCTCTGCAACGTTCAAGCGGCTGCGCGGCATCGATCCGTGGATCGTGCATATCCACCCGCTACTCAAGAAAACGGACGGCTACTCCATGGAAGATGTAGATGCGCTCAGTGAAGAGGAGCATCGGTGGTTCTCACTGCGATTCATGCTGCAATGGGCCACCACCCTGCTCCGATTGCTTGCCAGTACGCACAGTGCTGAAGCGATCCCCTGCCACCTGTACCTCGGTATCTGCATTGTGCCCAAGTACATGTACCGCGAGCTGAGACGGTTGAACATTACAAAAGAAGATGATGAGAACGTGCCTTTCTACGAGCGCATTCGTGAAGAATGGTTCACGCTCACGCCTGAACAACAAGGAGAGCAGATGCACGAAGGCATCGATCACCTACGCGCTTCGATGCGAAACGTGCTCAAAATCATCGCGACATACATGTCTGCGTCAACTGAGCAACAACCGGTGCCGGCAACATGTGCTCAATCCGGTGAAGCGACTGCCATCTGCAAACGCTATCCTCATTCTTTCGTCATCGATGGTGATGAGCGAGTATTTGTCTTTCAGGAAAGGAGAACGGAGATAGAAATGGAAGTGGAAACATTCTCGCTGCCCCTCCTCAAGAAGCTTGGGGGAAAATACAACCGCACTCTCTTCCTCTTCCCACTCGAGATAGGAGCGCTGTACGCACAGTATCTGCAAGGAAAGGGGCCTATTTCTGCGCATGTGCAACGGCACAGCGCAACAGATCTGCAGGCACTACCATTCGCCCCATCCTCAGTACTGCAAGACTTCGTTGATCTCACAGACCAGATTGTTGCGGAGTCGGCAAACGTGACCGCTGCAAAATACTTCTTCGAAACATTCGGCTTCGAGCACCCTGCAACGGTGTCTCTGCGCCAGCTGCCCGGTGCGTGGTGTGCAACACTGGCACGAACAATTGCACGATCTCCGCTGGGAAAACTGCTCGGAAAACGAGTATGCCGCTGTACACTCGCCTAGATGAAAGTCCTCATGTTGAGCCCCACGCTGGATGGCAAGAACGGATGGTCATCCAATGCGATGAACATCGCGCACGGGTTACGTGAGCGTTCGCATGAAGTGATCAGCGTGACACCTACTGGCACGGGCGAAGGAGACTACCCCGTGATTCCGCGGGACATGGATTTTTATTCCAAGCCCTGGCTGGTGCCAATTATCGCGTGGCGTGTCGCAAGCATCATCAGGAAGGAACGGCCAGATATCGTGCATCTGATCGCGGAGCCGTATGCATTAATGGTGCCCTTCTGGCCGAAGGGCATCGCAAAAAAAGTTGTGCTGACGATCAACGGAACATATGCGATTTTCCCCTTGAATAAGCCATTTTTCCGCCGTCTCGCCCTGGCATACTACCGGCGGATACAGTGCTTTATCCCCATCAGCAATTACGCGCGTACTGCCGTAGTTGCACGTTTACAGGAAATCGATCCCGCCGTCGCAGAGCATGTGGATGCGCACGCGACCCTTGTGCATATCGGCATCAAACTGCCTAAGAAGATGCAGGCCAACCCCAAAGAAAGCGGGAGCACAAAGCACATCCTGCATGTGGGGGGAGTAAAGCACCGCAAAGGCGTGCTGGAGGCGATTGAAGGATGCGCCGCATACAAGGCACGATCCCGCACACCGTTCGTCCTCACCATTGTCGGCCACATAGCGGAGGAAAGCGCCTACGTGCAGCGCACAAAACGACGCATAGAGGAGCTAGGCATGACCGATCAGGTACGCATTGCCGGCTCCGTTTCGGCCGAGGAACTGGACCGCTGCTACAGCGAAGCGGACGTCTTTCTGTTGCCGGTGAATACCGAGCCCGCATATTTTGAAGGCTTCGGAATCGTGTACATCGAAGCCAACGCCCGCGGCGTGCCGTGCATCGGCCCCATGACGAGCGGCGCCGCGGAAGCCATCAAAGAGGATGTAAGCGGTTACCACGTGGATCCGGCGAACCCGGAATTGATCGCGGAAAGCCTCGTGAAGATTCTAGATAAAAACCTGATCGATCCAGAGAAGTGCATCGCGTGGGCGAAGACACATGACACGGTAACAAGAACTGCGGAAATTGAAGCTGTGTACGAACAATTCCTCCAATCAAGCGCGCATGCCGCGTAAGCAGACGATGTTCCGAGCATTCCTGCTCCTGCTCATTGTGGCGGGCATCGGCGTGCGCATTGCCTCCACCTATTGGAACACGATCCCGCACGGCGATACGGGGACGGATATCCGCGTAGTGGAGTGGCTCGCAAAAGACGGCGTGTTCATGGTCGATCCGACGGAGACGGAAATCTCCGTAGGCAAAGTGCCCTACGACGTGCGCCACACCGGCGGCGAGCGGGCAATACAGCACCCGCCGCTGTGGGCCATGCTGGGCGCCGGGACCCTGCGGCTCCTTGGACTGCAAATCAGCGGAGAGTCCGCCTTCTTCGCACTGAAGATCGTGAGCCTGTTTTTCGGCATTTTGTTGCTACCTGCCGCCTACGCAGCAGGGAAACGATTCATCGGCGGGGATAATGCGCTGATTCTCACAGCACTGCTCGCCGTGTCGTGGATCATGGTGGATTACTCGGGAAACGGATCGTTCTATGCACTGCAGGCAACGCTCTTCATGCTGTGGCTGCTAGTTGCAAGCGCAGACATAAACACACAGAAGAAGGCCCTGCTATTCGGCCTCATTAGTGGCGGCGCCTACATGCTTTCGTACCAGTGCATCTTCGTTACAGCTGCGTCGATCCTCTTACTCTGGACGGAAAGGTCGTCTATCCGTGCCAAGGCTATTGGCTCGGCAACATGCTTTACGCTTGCGACAGTGATCGCACTGCCGTGGTTCGTGCGCAGTGCATTGCTCTTCGGCGATCCGTTCTTTGGGCACGCCATGAATGCGGTGGGATATCTGTACGAGAAAGCTGGAATTGAAACGGATACCGTCGCAACGGATCTGCGCACCACGCTCTCCATAGGGTTCTATTCCCTCACGCATTGGTTCCCGAACAATGCCTATTACATCGCCCGGAAGCTCTTTGTGATTGCACCAGTGGCATTCTTTTTCTTCGTGTATGCCCCGGTGGACTACGTCTTCGATCGGGAGCGCGCGCGAAAGATGTTACCGATCCTGCTCCTGCTTGCGATGCACGGAGCGATCGCGGCCGGTTGGCCCATCACGAAATTCCGCTTCTTCGTACCGATGCTCCCGCTCGTGCTCATGATCGCACTGGAACACGTACAGCACCTACGTCTTGCTCCACGATGGCACCGGTTGGCTATCGGCTCCATGCTGGCTGGCTTCATCGGTCTTTCTGCACTCACCTGGCATAGCATCCCCTCCCATACGTACTACTACGACGGAGCACTGACAGAAGACCCGTTCGGCGATGCGCAGGCGGAATACCAATTCATGCTCGATAACGGTTACCATGCACGCTAAAGCTCTCGCCATCGGGAAAGTGTTGCTGCGACTATTTGTTACAGGTGCGTTGCTGTTTACCTTTGTGGAAGGAGTGGTGATGCGCTGGACGTTGTAACTCTATTTTTCGATTGCGCGGATTTGTTCCGCTAGGAAATCGCCGATATTGCGAATGTTTTCTTCTTCGGAGATGTTGGAAACCTTCTCGTAGTACGGATTAAAATAGCCTTCGACTGTTTTGTCTCCATAGGCTTTGAAGAATAATTTCACATCCCGAAGATTCGGCTTCTCTCCACGCACAAATACCGCCTGAAACGCA
>JAGVDM010000007.1 GCA_020058765.1 Candidatus Peribacterales bacterium
CGCATTGTTAATAAGGATATCGATGTGTCCGAAACGATTGAGGATGGTATCGGCTGCGGCTTGGACTTGTTGCGGATCGGTGATATCGAGTTGCATGCCTAAAGCGCCTTTTCCCAGTTCTGCAGCAACTTGTACAGCGCGATCGCCGTTGATGTCCAATACGACAGGAATACCTCCGGCGGCAGCAATGGCTTCCGCATGGCGACGGCCGAGCAATCCTGCACCACCCGTAATGAGCGCTGTACGGCCGGTAAGATCGAAGAGAGGATGCATGCTACAACGAATGGGTCTGACCGCCGTCCACTACAACACAGGCACCCGTGGTAAAAGCTGATTTTGACGAAGACAGGAACACTATCGCATTCGCTATTTCTTCGGGTGTGCCAAATCGCTGCAGAGGAACATTTGCCTGAATGTGGGCCTTCGTGCCAGTGGTATCTTCTCGCAAACGCTGTTCCCAGGACCCGCCTGGGAAAAGGATATTCCCCGGCGCAATACAGTTCACACGAACCTGGTGCGCAGCGGCTTGAGTGGCGAGTGTTTTGCTGTAGGCAATGAGAGCTGCTTTTGCTGCAGCATACGGGGCGGGTGCCCCAATGTTCTCCACACCGGCGATCGAAGCCGTAAACACAATACTACCCCGCTTGGCCACGAACATGGCTGCCAATACCGCTTCCGCAAGTAATACGCTCCCATGGAAGTTCAAACGGAATGCTTCTTCCCACTGCTCTGTGCTGAACTGCCAATCTTTCGGCAAACGCCCCCTTCCTATATTCGCAACAACACAGGTCGGTTCTCCCCAATGTGCGCGCAGCGCGGCAAGACACGCATCGATATCTTTTTTTTCACACAAGTCACCACTGAACGAAAAAACATGCTCCGGGCCGAATTGCGCGACCAGATCTTCTTTCGCAGTACGCACGTCATCTATATCTCTACCAGTGATCATCACTTTTGCCCCTTCTTCCAAAAAAGCCTTTGCCGTCGCAAGACCGATTCCGCGGGATGACCCCGCGATCAGAACAATGGCATCATTCAGTTGCAGATCCATGGAGGAGGGATTGGACGAAGGCAATATTCTGCTGTGCCCATGCTACCTCGTTTCCCGCAACATCCCGAGCGACTTGGAGGATAAAAATCCCGTTATAGCCCCGCTGCTGCAACAGTGAGAACACTGTTGGAATGTCTGCATCGCCGTTGCCGAGCGGCACGGTACCGCCTCCGCGGATACGGTCTTTGACGTGCAAACTTCCAATGCGTTCACCGTATGCGGCAAATTCTGCAACGGGCGTAAAACCGTTTGCAGCACTATTGCCAATGTCGTACGTCACTTGCAGATGTTCTTCCGGGAGTTGATCGAGTAATGCGCGCTGTCTCTCGGGGGGAAGATCCGTTTCCAGATGAATGCCTACGCCCAACACGGCCGCTTCGGGCAGAACAGCACGCAACGAACTGACGACGCTTGTGACTTCTTCGTCTGTTTTCAGAGAAGAGTTATCCACGAACGGCAGCATGATGTGACGCGCACCAAGACTCGCCGTCTGCCGGAGTAACAAACGAAGAAGCTCTATTCTCTCCAGCCTTTCTGTATCACTGCAGCGAACCAAAGGCTGTTCCATGAATGTATCAGCGCAAATGGAAAGGACTTGGACACCTGTTTGCTCAACGAGAGCGCGTATTTCTTGCACCCCTTGTGCCGTGCGTAACGGGTTATGATCGCTGCTATATGTGTCATCGATCCATTCAATACAAGCCAGACCCGCCTGCTTGGCACGCGTAAATTCCTCACGCCATGACTCAAGCGGAAAACACTGGAAGTGTCCGTTTTCAGGCGGGCTCAAGCGCCCTTGCATGATGCCAATCATAGTCATTCGGATGGTTGGCCGGTAAACCTTTTAATAACAACTTCTTCGGCAATGGATGCACCGTTGAATTTGAGAAGAAATACAACGTGCTCTGCGATATCCTCGGGCTCGATAAACGTATCGAAATCCTGACTTTTCACCTGCCGACCCATGTCCGTTTTTACCGAACCGGGAGAAACGCAAAATACGCGTACACCGTGTTTTTTGAGTTCCGCATTCGATGCACGGGAAAGACCAAGAATCGCATGTTTTGAGGCACAGTACACCGCAGTATCGGCAAACCCCGCATACGCCGATGTGGAGCCAATATTCACGATTCGTCCCCACTGCCGATCGACCATGGAGGGAGCAAGCATTTGTGTGAGGAGAAACGGTGCGCGAATGTTCACGGCCATGCAATCATCAAATTCCTGAAGAGTTGTTTTTGTGAGCGGAGAAACCAGGAAGATGCCGGCATTATTGATCAATACATCAATATTGCCCAACTCCTTTTTGGCAAAGTGAACCAAAGTTTCAATTTCCGCTTCTTGGGCCAGATTACAGGATATATGCACCACTTTTCCGGCTGCCCCTGAACGAACAGTGCCTGCGGCCTTTTCTAGCTGCGCCTTATCGCGAGCAGTCAGAATCAAATTGCATCCGGTAGCAGCGAGGTTGTGTGCAATGGCATACCCCACTCCCCGGCTCGCACCGGTTACCAGGCAATTTTTGCCGGCGAGAGAGGAGGGTGTGTTCATACAAGAGATACATTCTACCTACAACGTGGCGAGAATTGCATCACATACGTCACGAACTCCGCCTGCCCCACCACTCCGGGGGGTAACCCAAATGGCAACATCCAGAATGCCGGATTCTGCATTCGCGACGGCGACTGGCATACCTACCATGTTCATACATTCGAGATCATTCAGATCATTGCCCACATACGCCACACGCGCCGGGTCGATACCCTCCTTTGCAAGGTATTCCTGTAGAAAGCTGCGCTTATCCTTGAATCCCTGATGGCAAGGAATGCTCATTTTCGCGCAGCGTTCGGCCACTACGGAATGCGCTTCTGTGGAAAGGACGATTGCCGGTATGCCTGCGGACTGCAACTGCGTGATTCCCCAACTGTCGGCTCGGTTACATGACACTTGCTCTTCGCCACCTTTGGAAATGAGCACGCTGTTATCTGTCATGACTCCGTCAAAATCAAAGACTACGAGTGCGACATCTTTAAAATGTGTGGGCGGCCCCAAGTGCTTGAGAGACCATTCGACCAATGACACGTCATGCGGGTCATTGATATCAAAAGAGTGATACGGGTGCATTTCATAAATCACGATCTTGCCCCCCAAGCGACTGCCGCCTTCTCGCAATACAGGTGTTCGAAAAATGAAGAACGACCCGTTTTCTCGGAAATGGTGCTGGCGATCCTGTTCCATTTTTCGCGTTTGGTAGTCGTAATTAATCGGACGAGGCTGGGCGCCCGATGTATCCCAAAACAAGCCAAGATCCTTGCATGCAGTGAGGAGGGAATCGGCCTTCTCACGCTCAAGTTGGGCCAGTGCATTATCAATATCATCTGGTTTGCGCGCGGGGGAAGTGCACTGAAGGAAAACAACGATATCCGGATCGCGCAGACCTTGTTTGATGCGCTCATCAAGAACATGAACAAGGGCAGACTCGCTAGACGCCTTGTCGCCGGCAAGCTCGACGGGGCGATCGATAACCGTAGCCCCATAATGACGTGCTACCTTGGCAATCTCGGCATTCTCAGTAGAGACGTACACTTCTTGCACGTGCTTGGAATTTTTTGCCTGCAAGATGCTATGTGCAAGTAATGGATGCCCAGCAACAGGTAGAAGATTCTTGCCAGGAACACGCTGCGATCCTCCGCGCGCGGGGATGATGGCGATGATGGAAGGTGAAGAGGTCATAGGGGAATCTTACGCGAACTGCTGCGCTTCCCAGAAGCGAGCAAACGAACCTTTGTTTCGAATGAGTTTGTCGAAGGTTCCTTGCTCCATCAACCTACCCTCCTCCAATACAGCGATATTATCGGCATTGCGAATAGTGGAAAGACGATGCGCGATCACGATCGTTGTACGTCCACGCACAGCTTCGTCGATCGCTTCCTGGATGAGTGTTTCTGTGCGGGAATCGAGTGCGCTCGTTGCTTCATCCAGAATGAGGATTTCCGCATCTTTCAGGAGCGCGCGCGCAATGGCAACGCGCTGGCGCTCACCGCCGGAAAGCTGCACGCCACGGTCACCGATGAGGGTATCCAAACCGTTTGGCAATTGTGCAATGAACTCAGCAAGGCGCGACTGCTTGATCACACGCTGCAGTGTGGCTTCGTCGATGTTCTCCATACCGTAGGTGATGTTGTACCGGAGCGACTCATGGAAGAGCTGCGTATCCTGGCTCACCAGCGCCATATGGTCGCGTAGTGTTGCCGTAGAGAATTCACGGATGTCGCGGCCGTCTACAAATAGACTGGCCGGGGGCACGTCGTAAAAGCGCGTGAGCAGCTGCACCACTGTTGATTTTCCTGATCCTGTGGCGCCAACGAGCGCGGTCATTTTCCCTTTGGGAATCGTAAGTGAAAAGCCTTTCAATACTTCTTTCGCTTCGGTGTATGCGAAGGTAAGGGAGCGGAATTCGATGCCGGTATTGAGTCCGGTGAACGGTTCGCGGCCGTCGGCAACTCGCTCTTTCCCTTCATCTTCCAATACAGCGTTGATCGCCTCTACCGGTCCGGCCGCGCGGGCGATCTGACTCCAGAATTCCGTAAAGACGCCGAGCTTCGTACCGGCATTCATGACTACGTAGAAGTACACGAGGAACGAGGAAGGCGTGCTTTCGCCGCGCGCAATGAGCAGGTACGACATGCCGATCAGCAGCGAGAGGGCACCGAGCAGGATGATGACTTCCTGTAGGGGAACGACGAACTGTTGGAGGGCGAAAATGCGGTGCTGGAGCGCAGCTTGCTCGTCGCTGATGCGCGAATAGTGCTCGCGTTCCGCGCGTTCCGCATTGTTCATCTGCACCAGCGGCATGGCAGCGAGGATTTCGATGACCTTCTTGCCCAGGTCTTTGGATCGCTCTGTGAGCGTGCGCGACTCCGTGCGCACACGCTTGACGATAAAGTGCATGGAGAAGTGCAAAATGAGGAAGAGTGGTACCGCCATTAGTGTGAGCTGCCACGAAATGAAGAACATCACCGCGGCATAGGCGCACAGCGAAAAGAACGCGTTCATAATCGACCCCAGCTTGATGAGCGGGAAGAACGCCTGCTGCGCGAAGTCGGCGAGCACCGTACCATGGTGACCAACGCTCGTGCGGTCGAAGAAGAGTTTCCCGAATGAGAGATACCGGCCGAAGAGCGTTTTGCGTAGGTGGTGCAGTGCGCGGAGCGTGAGGTACGAGAACATGACGCTGCTCACGTACTTCAGGACATTGCGCAGAACGATGAGCAATACAAAGAACCCAATGAGGAACAAAAAGAGGTTCCTATCGCGCAACTGAATACCGGCGGGCCAAAATGCGAGCACATTCTCGAACCCTGGTATCTCCAACAGGAACTTGTAGTCCATGGTGAGAAACCCATTGAGCAAGGGGATGAGCAGCGTGACACCGACGCCCTCAAAGAGCGCAGCGAGAGCCGCGAGGGCCATCGGGATCAGGTAGTACACTGGTTGAATGCGCGCATGCCCGAGCAGACGGATGATGTCGCGCGTCGTGGAGGAACTTTTCGTACTCATTAGAGGAATGCGGATATCGTGCCCGAAGTAGCCCTTTAGCGCGAACAGTTGCACGCAGAATTCGCAGCAATTTGAAGGGTTCCGAACATGCACGGGTACGTTCCGAGGATTCATGGGAAGGCTCCGCGCGCCACGGGGGGTGTTGCGGCACGTGGAGGAGCTTTGGCGCGCGGTGCGCTTTCTTTGGTACTTTCTTTGTCGGGTAGACAAAGAAAGTACAAGACCATCAGATTGCTGCTTTCAAAATTCTCTTCATCCTCTCCTGCCATGTGTGATGTTCCACAAGTGAACGCGCTGCCGCTGTTCGCTTCTTCGCATCATCCGGATTCGCTGCAATGAACTGTAGTGCTCCCACCAAGCTCGCTACATTGTCCGGCTCACAGAAAACTGCTGTTTCCTCACTAAGCACATCACGCACAGTTGGGAGATCAGAGGTGATGATCACTCGTTCCGCTGCCATGTATTCGAACATTTTCAGCGGTGACATGTGGTTGCGATAATGCGGGAAGTCGGGGAACGGCATCGCGAGAATGTCGCAGGCTGCAAGTGAGGCGGGCACATCGTGCGCCGACACCGCACCAGTAAAACACACATCTTCTTCTGTGAGGCCAAGTGACTTCGCCTGCGCTTGATACTCGGCACAATCACCGTCAGGCCCACCAACAATAAGCCCAAAGTGCGTTGCTTCTGGCCTGAGCACACTCAGCGCCTGCAGCAGATGCGACACTCCTTTTTCCATGCCGAGTGTTTTCAAACGTCCAACGTATCCAACAACCGTGCGTTTGGTACGTACGCCGAACTGCTTTTGGGCCACCACTTGCGAGGGGAGTTTCGTAAATCTAGAAAGATCGACGGCATCACCTTCTACAATGATCCGCTCCGGCTCAACCCCCATCGCAATGAGTGCATCTCGCATGGGCGACGTGAGACACGCAACAATGCGACATCGGTTGCAGTGCGCAACGAATCTGCGGTGCCCAAAGCGCGGGATCTGATGGAGCTCCAACACAACCGGCACACCTGTTTGTAGCAGCTTTCCGAGCAACGCAGGGGCACGGGTGTAGAGCAGATCGAACTGCTGCTTCTGTAAGGTGCAGCGGATGGCGCAGCCCGTCGTATAGTTGGCAAAGAGCAAGCCGGGTAACCCCGTGCTCATACCGTGCATGTTCGGATCGAACGCACGGAGATATTGGAGGTGCACCTTGGGATTGGCTTTGTAGTATGCGTGATACTCCTCCTGTACTGGGTTCCAACGCTTGGGTGCAAGGATAGTCACATCGTGCCCGAGCGCAGCGAGGGCATCGCACACTTGGGCAATCTGGTGCCCGTGTGCACGTTCACTGGGGAGCCGCACGTTGGCGCAATAGGCAATGCGCATTTATCGTCGGGGGCGCAGAAGAAAGAACCGATGATACGGATTTTCGAACACGAGAAATTCGCTCTCTATATCGGCAACTCCACGCAACATACGACGAACACGTGAGAGTGGGTAGCCACGCTTGCCGATCTCCCAGTAATGCTCACCATCGAATGTATGCCGTTGCGGCAGAGGAATTTTGCATGCCCAGCGCAGTGCAGGGAGCAGCGGCAGGCGCAGGAGAAAGGCGAAAGAGGGACCGTTGTGCGGCAAGCTGATCACCACACCCTTGCGTGCAACACGGCAGAGTTCGGCGAGTGCTTTTGGAACCTCCTCGAACGGCAAGTGTTCTAGAACCTGAAATGCACATGTCACATCATGGGACTGATCGGGTACGGGCAAGGCGGTAACACTCGCAACAATATCGGGCTGCAGATCGGCAGCGATGTCTGCGCTGGTGTAGGTCATGTCTGCATTCCGTTGCAGATACGCACGTAGTACGCCATCACCCACGCCAATCTCCAGCACACTCTTTGGTGCAAATCGAAGGATACTGCGGATCTGATGATAGTGGCTCATCCACCGCCCAGGCGTCGTATATTTGCCAAAGTTGTAGTGCTCTTTGGTGACCTGCTGTTCCATATCGCTCCAGAGTATAGTCCGTCCGCTCCGGGAAGGCCGCGCAAAATTCCCGGGCAAAATGCTGCGAAATCCTTGACGCCCTCGCGATGCCACCTATCATGTTCCGGCTGCATGCGCTTTTAGAGCGTATGTGAAGCAGTCTTTCGAGCTCCTTCACAGCATCGCCGAGTAGAGAAGCGCCGACATTTCACCTCGTGTGAAATGAGCGGCAACAATAATTTAGACACTTTGAAATCTGTTCTCTCTCCCTAGCGGAGAGAATTCAGATCACTCTTCTTTTTGAAGAGTTTGATCCTGGCTCAGAGTGAACGCTAGCGGTGCGCCTAACACATGCAAGTCGAGTGGGTTTAGACCCACGGCGAACGGCTGAGTAACA
>JAGVDM010000010.1 GCA_020058765.1 Candidatus Peribacterales bacterium
CGCATTGTTAATAAGGATATCGATGTGTCCGAAACGATTGAGGATGGTATCGGCTGCGGCTTGGACTTGTTGCGGATCGGTGATATCGAGTTGCATGCCCAAAGCGCCTTTTCCCAGTTCTGCAGCAACTTGTACAGCGCGATCGCCGTTGATGTCCAATACGACAGGAATACCTCCAGCGGCAGCAATGGCTTCCGCATGGCGACGGCCGAGCAATCCTGCACCACCCGTAATGAGCGCTGTACGGCCGGTAAGGTCGAACAGGGGGTGCATGTTCACAGGGAACTGGTTTGGCCTCCGTCGACGACGACGCAGGTACCTGTCGTAAACGCTGAACGGGGTGAGGAGAGGAAAACAATCATATCGGCTATCTCTTTCGGTGTACCGAATCGCCGGAGAGGCACATTTTCTTGAATATATGCTTCGATACCCTTCGCATTCTCCTGCAAACGCTGTTCCCACGAGCCTCCAGGAAAAAGAATATTTCCCGGAGCAACGCAGTTCACACGGACGTGTTGTGCAGCGACCTGAGTAGCCAGTCCTTTGCTGTATTCAATGAGTGCCGCCTTCGCCGCGGCGTACGGGAGTGGTGCACCGATGTCCTCCACACCAGCAATGGAAGCGGTAAAGACAATACTGCCTTGCTGCGCAGCACGCATGGCCGGCAGAACAGCTTCGGCAAGCAAGACACTTCCACGAAAATTGAGACGAAATGTTTCTTCCCACTGCTCTGTGCTGAACTGCCAATCTTTCGGCAAACGCCCCCTTCCTATATTCGCAACAACACAGGTTGGATCTCCCCAATGTGCGCGCAGTGCGGTAAGACACGCATCGATATCTTTTTTTTCACACAAGTCACCACTGAACGAAAAAACCTGCTCCGGACCGAATTGCGCGACTAGATCTTCCTTCGCAGCACGCACGTCATCTCTATCTCTACCGGTGATCATCACTTTTGCCCCTTCTTCCAAAAAAGCCTTTGCCGTCGCAAGACCGATTCCGCGGGATGATCCCGCGATCAGAACAATGGCATCATTCAGCTGCAGATCCATGGAGGAGGGATTGGACGAAGGCAATATTCTGCTGTGCCCATGCTACCTCGTTTCCTGCAACCTCCCGAGCAACTTGGAGGATAAAAATGCCGTTATAGCCCCGTTGCTGCAACAGTGAGAACACTGTTGGAATGTCTGCATCGCCGTTGCCGAGCGGCACGGTACCGCCCCCACGGATGCGGTCTTTGACGTGCACGCTTCCAATACGCTCACCATATGCGGCAAATTCCGCAACGGGCGTAAAACCGTTTGCGGCACTATTCCCAATATCGTACGTCACTTGTAGATGTTCTTCAGGAAGTTGGGCGAGCAACGCACGCTGTCTCTCGGGTGAAAGATCTGTTTCCAGATGAATCCCCACACCCAAGGCTGCTGCTTTTGGCAGAACGGCTCGTAACGAACCGACGATGCTTGCGACTTCTTCGTCTGTTTTTAAGGAAGAGTTATCCACGAACGGCAGCATGATGTGACGCGCGCCAAGGCTCGCAGCCTGCCGGAGCAACAAGTGGAGGAGTTCTACTCTCTTGAGCCTTTCGGTATCGCTGCAGCGAACCAAGGGCTGTTCCATGAATGTATCAGCGCAAATGGAAAGAACTTGGACACCTGTCTGCTCGACGAGAGTGCGTATTTCTTGCACCCCTTGTGCCGTACGTAACGGGTTACGTTCGCCGCTGTATGTATCATCGATCCATTCAATGCATGCCAAGCCCGCCTGTTTGGCGCGCATGAATTCCTCACGCCATGACTCGAGCGGAAAACACTGGAAGCGTCCGTTCTCGGGCGGACTCAAGCGCCCTTGCATGATGCCAATCATGGTCATTCGGATGGCTGACCGGTAAACCGCTTAATGACAACTTCCTCGGCAATGGATGCGCCGTTGAAGTTAAGCAGAAACACAACGTGTTCTGCGATGTCCTCGGGTTCAATGAACGTATCGAAATCTTGGCTCTTCACCTGCCGCCCCATGTCCGTTTTTACCGAACCGGGAGAAACGCAAAATACACGCACACCGTGTTTTTTGAATTCTGCATTCGATGCTCGGGAAAGACCGAGAATTGCATGTTTCGAGGCACAATACACTGCGGTATCGGTAAACCCCGCATATGCCGAAGTGGAGCCAATATTCACAATTCGTCCCCACTGCCGCTCTACCATGGAAGGAATGAGCATTTTCGTGAGGAGAAACGGCGCACGGATGTTCACGGCCATGCAATCATCGAATTCCTGAAGAGTTGTTTTCTCGAGAGGAGAAACCAGGAAGATGCCGGCGTTATTGATCAATACATCAATACTGCCCAATTCCTTTTCGGCAAAATGAACCACGGTTTCGATTTCCGCTTCTTGAGCCAGATCGCAGGATATGTGCACCACTTTTCCGGCTGTTCCTGAACGAACCGTGTCTGCGGCCTTTTCTAGCTGTGCCTTATCGCGAGCAGTCAGAACCAAATTGCATCCGGCAGCAGCGAGGTTGCGTGCAATGGCATACCCCACTCCCCGGCTCGCACCGGTTACCAGGCAGTTTTTGCCGGCGAGGGAGGAAGATGTGTTCATACAAGAGGTGCATTCTACCTACAACGTGGCGAGAATTGCATCACATACATCACGAACTCCACCTGCTCCACCGCCCCGGGGGGTAACCCAAATGGCGACATCCAGAATGCCGGATTCTGCGTTCGCAACGGCGACTGGCATACCTACCATTTTCATACATTCCAGATCGTTCAAATCATTACCCACATACGCCACACGTGCCGGATCGATATTCTCCTTGGCGAGATATTCCTGCAGAAAACTGCGCTTATCCTTGAATCCCTGATGACAAGGAATGTTCATTTTTGCACAACGTTCAGCCACTACGGAATGTGCTTCGGTGGAAAGGACGATTGCCGGTATGCCTGCGGCCTGCAATTGTGTAATCCCCCAACTATCGGCTCGGTTACAGGACACCTGCTCTTCGCCACCCTTGGAAATAAGCACGCTGTTATCCGTCATGACTCCGTCAAAATCAAAGACTACGAGTGCAACATCTTTGAAGTGTGTGGGTGGCCCTAGGTGTTTAAGAGACCATTCGACCAATGACACGTCATGCGGATCATTGATATCAAAAGAGTGGTACGGGTGCATTTCATAAATCACGATTTTGCCCCCCAAGCGACTGCCGCCTTCTCGCAAAACAGGTGTTCGAAAAATGAAGAACGACCCGTTTTCGCGGAAATGGTGCTGGCGATCCTGTTCCATTTTGCGCGTTCGGTAGTCGTAATTAATCGGATGCGGCTGGGCACCCGACGTATCCCAAAACAAGCCCAGATCCTTGCATGCGGTGAGGAGGGAATCTGCTTTCTCACGCTCAAGCTGGGCCAGTGCATTATCAATATCATCTGGTTTGCGGGCAGGAGAAGTGCACTGGAGGAAAACAACGATATCCGGATCGCGCAGACCTTGTTTGATGCGCTCATCAAGAACATGAAGAAGGGCAGACTCGCTTGAGGCCTTGTCGCCAGCAAGTTCGACGGGGCGATCGATGACCGTGGCACCATAATGACGCGCGACCTCGGCAATCTCGGCATTTTCTGTAGAGACATACACTTCCTGCACATGCTTGGAATTTTTCGCCTGCAAGATGCTATGTGCGAGGAGTGGGTGCCCGGCAACGGGCAGAAGATTCTTGCCAGGAACACGCTGCGATCCTCCGCGTGCAGGGATGATGGCGATGATGGAAGGTGAAAGGGCCATAGGAGAATCTTACGCGAACTGCTGTGCCTCCCAGAAGCGGGAGAACTTGCCGTTCCCTTTGGTAAGTTCGTCGAATGTTCCCTGCTCCGCAAGACGACCTTCGTCGAGAACGGCAATGTTGTCGGCGTTGCGGATAGTGGAGAGCCGGTGCGCGATCACGATCGTCGTGCGCCCGCGCACAGCTTCGTCGATCGCTTCCTGTATGAGCGTTTCTGTACGGGAATCCAGAGCACTCGTTGCTTCGTCCAGGATGAGGATTTCGGCATCCTTCAGCAGCGCGCGCGCAATAGCAACGCGCTGGCGCTCGCCGCCGGAAAGCTGCACGCCCCGGTCGCCGATGAGCGTATCCAGCCCGTGCGGCAACTGCGCAACGAACTCCGCGAGGCGTGATTGCTCAATCACTCGCTGCAATGTGGCATCGGGAATGCCATCCATGCCGTACGTGATGTTGTAGCGGAGCGATTCGTGGAAGAGTTGTGTGTCCTGGCTCACCAGAGCCATGTGTGTGCGAAGGGAATCGATGGTGTACTCGCGGATGTCTTTGCCATCCACGAAGAGTGTGCCGGGCGACACATCGTAAAAACGTGTGAGCAGCTGCACCACGGTGGATTTGCCCGATCCCGTCGCACCGACGAGCGCTGTCATTTTCCCCTTCGGGATCGTGAGCGAGAGATCTTTGAGTACTTCCTTCTCTTCGATGTACGAGAAATTGAGTGAGCGGAATTGGATCTCGGTTTTGAGCCCCGTGAACGGCACATGCCCCTCCGGCACACGTTCTTTGCCTTCGTCTTCCAGTATGGCATTAATGGCTTCCACAGGCCCGCTCGCGCGTGCGATCTGGCTCCAGAATTCGGTAAAGACGCCGAGCTTGGTGCCGGCGTTCATTACCAGATAAAAGTACACGAGGAAGGATGACGGCGTGCTCTCTCCACGCAGGATGAGCAGGTACGACATGCCGATGAGCAGTGAGAGGGCGCCAAACAGGATGATGACCTCCTGCAGCGGAACGACGAATTGCTGGAGTGCGAAGATGCGGTGCTGCAGTGCGGCTTGTTCATCGCTGATGCTCGCGTAATGTTCGCGTTCCGCGCGCTGGGCATTGTTCATCTGTACCAGCGGCATGGCAGCCAGGATTTCGATGACCTTCTTCCCCAGATCTTTGGATCGCTCCGCGAGCGTGCGTGAATGGTTGCGCACCCGCTTCACGATGAAGTTCATGGAAAAGTGCAGGATGAGGAAGAGCGGGATCGCCAGCAGTGTCAGTTGCCAGGAAATGAAGAACATCACCACGCCGTATGCGGCGATGGAGAAGAACGAGTTCACGATCGACCCCAGCTTGATAAGGGGGAAGAACGCTTGTTGCGCGAAATCGGCGAGCACCGTGCCATGGTGGCCAACGCTCGTGCGGTCGAAGAAGAGTTTGCCGAATGTGAGGTAGCGGCCGAACAGCGTTTTGCGCAAATGGTGGAGCGCGCGGAGCGTGAGGTACGAGAACATCACACTGCTCACGTATTTGAGAACGTTGCGCAGGACGATCAGCACGACAAACAGCCCGATGAGGAAGAGGAAGAGGTTTCTGTCGCGCAACTGAATACCGGCTGGCCAAAATGCCAGCACACTCTCGAACCCTGGTATCTCCAACAGGAACTTGTAGTCCATGGTGAGGAACCCGTTGAGCAATGGGATGAGTAACGTGACCCCCACACCCTCAAAGAGCGCCGCAATCGCGGACATGATCATGGGGATCAGGTAGTACGCAGGTTGAATATGCGCATGCCCGAGCAGACGGATGATATCGCGCGTCGTGGAAGTGCTCTTGGGACTCATTGGAGGAATGCGGATATCGTGCCCACAAAACCGCCCGGGAGGAAGGAAAAGGGCTGGCTTCCGCTACTTTGCTGCACTCAAGATTCTCTTCATCCTCTCCAGCCACGTGTGCCGCTCCACCAAAGATCGCGCTGTAGCGGCCCGCTCCTTCGCTTCATCAGAATGATTGGCAACAAACACGAGTGCGTCGGCGAGGCTTTGCACATCACCGGGTGCACAGAAGACCGCCGTCTTCTCGCTTAACACATCACGCACAGTCGGGAGATCCGACGTGATCATCACTCGATTCGCCGCCATGTATTCGAACATTTTCAGCGGCGACATGTGGTTGCGATAGTGCGGGAGATCGGGGAACGGCATCGCGAGGATGTCGCATGCGGCGAGTGCTGCAGGTACATCGTGCGCGGATACCTCGCCGGTGAATCGCACGTCTTTTTCGGTGAGACCGAGTGACCGCGCCTGCGCTTCGTACTGTTGTTTGTCACCATCCGGGCCGCCGACAACCAACCCGAAAAATTTGGCTTCCGGCTTGCCGTGAGCCGAGTCGAACGGCTGCAGTTTTTTTAATGCCTGCAGGAGATGCGAAACTCCTTTTTCCATGCCAAGAGTTTTTAAACGACCCACGTATCCGACAACGATTCGATTCGTGGAAACCCCGAGTGCTTTCCGCGCTTCTTCGCGTGACGGAAGATTTTGAAACCTCGCCAGATCCACTGCGTCGCCCTCCACGATCAGACGATCCGGATGCACGCCGAGTTCCAGAAGACGATCGCGCATCGGCGAGGTAAGGCACGCGACGATTGCGCACTTATTGCAGCGCCGGGCGAACCGCCTCAATCCGAAACGGGGGAGCTGATGCAATTCAAGAACTACAGGCATTCCTGTTTGCAGGAGTTTGCCGAGCAGTGCCGGAGCGCGTGTATAGAGGAGGTCGAATTGCTTGCCGTGAGCAGAGTCGAACGGTTCAGTTTGCAGAGCACATCGAGTCGCGCAACCTGTCGTCCAGTTGGCGAACATCAAGCCGGGCAAACCCGTGCTGATCCCATGCATGTTCGGATCGAACGCGCGGAGGTAGTGGAGTTTCACTCGCGCGTCGCTACGGTAATAGGAGTGGTATTCCTCCTTCACGGGATTCCATCTTTTGGGTGCAAAGATCGTCACGTCGTGTCCCAGTTGCACCAATGCATCGCATACCTGTGCGATTTGGTGACCATGGGCGCGTTCGCTCGGGAGCCGCACGTTGGTGCAGTACGCGATGCGCATGATCAGCGGGGACGGAGGACGAAGAACCGGTGGTACGGGTTTTCAAACGGCATGAATTCTTCGTCGATGTCTGCAATTTTTCGTAGTTCACTGCGGATACGCGAAAGCGGATATCCTTTCTTCCCGATCTCCCAATAATGCTGGCCATCGAACGCATGCTGCACGGGGATCGGGAGTTTGTACGCCCACCGGAGCACCGGAAGAATGGGCAGCTTAAGGAGGAACGAGAGTGATGGAGAACTATGGGGGAGACTGATGATGACTGCCTTCTTTGCTACTCGGCATAATTCATTCACCGCGACGGAAAATTCCTCGAAGGGAAGGTGTTCGAGTACCTGGAACGCACACGCAATGTCGTGGGATGTATCCGGGAGCGGAAGTTTGGTGACGCTCGCCACAATATCGGGCTTCAGATCCGCGGCGATATCCACGCTTGTATAGCTGACCTTGGTTTTGCCCGTGAGGTAACTGCGGAGTATCCCGTTTCCTACTCCGATTTCGAGCACGCTCTCCGGGTTGCGCCGCATGATGGAACGGATTTGGTAATAGTGGCTCATCCATCGCGCCGGCGAGGTGTATTTGCCGAAATCGTAGTGGTCGTGAGCGACCTGGGGTTCCATAGCGCCGATGAGTATAGTCCGCCTCCCGCGGAGTGAGCTTGCAAAATTCCTCTGCAAAATGCGCAGAAATCCTTGACGGGCGATTTCGGCCACCTATCATGTTCCGGCTGCATGTGCGCTTTGCGTCGCATGCGTGCGGTCTTTCGAGCTCCTTCACAGCATCGCCGAGTAGAGAAGCGCCGACTCTCACTTTATTGTGAGATGAGCGGCAACAATTACATTTAGACAATTAGTAACCAGATTATCTCGCAAGGGATGTTTGGTTCCTCTTCTTTTGAAGAGTTTGATCCTGGCTCAGAGTGAACGCTAGCGGTGCGCCTAACACATGCAAGTCGAGTGGGTTTAGACCCACGGCGAACGGCTGAGTAACA
>JAGVDM010000005.1 GCA_020058765.1 Candidatus Peribacterales bacterium
AACCGAGAGCTTCGAAAACGCGATCGACTTCTTTGGATCTTTTACGGGCAGTGAAACGAAAATTTGGGGGGCATTAGTCGAATGTATCACAATGGTGGAGATGCCGGGAGTTGAACCCGGGTCCAACGTGTAGCTGCCGTGTCTGTACTGTCATGTCCGGTTCAATGTTCCCTGCAATAAGAATCGGACGAAGAACTGCAGAGAGGGGTGGCGCTAACTGTCAGGACCGATCACGCCAGGTCGGTACTCACCCCACTAGTGACGCCTGTCCCGAATAGTAGGGGTCAACGGGCAGACGTGCTCGCGCTGAGGCGAACTTAAGCAAGTACCGGAACGAGCTGTGGAAGGCGAACCTTACCAGCGATCTCGCGGGCCTTTGCAAGAATATCTGAGTTGGCAGATATAGGGTGCTACAGTGGGTATCGGGAACCATAGCAATCCCGAACAGAGACGGTCGACGACTAGAATCACGCTGTCGAAGCCTGTCATCCCCAGTGCTGTAAACGAACAGTCCACTCAGTATATTCCACATCCGCTGCTGTTGCAGCCGAAATACCGGAAGTTTTGACTTGGGGCAAAAGCGGGGGGTAGGCTTGTCGCGGTTCCATTCGTCCCCGCGACAGATACGCGGGGGGACCAATCCCCCACCCTCTTATGACTGCTGCAGCATTGATTACGTTGCGCGAAACACTCGAAGCCTCCCTTGTGGTAGGCATTGTGCTTACACATCTGCGCGTGCTGAGTCAGCAGAAACAGAACCATTGGGTGTGGAGCGGCGTTGGTTCCGGGGTGATCATGAGCATTGCACTCGCGGTCGTATTCCACTTTGCATTTGGCGGGTTCACTGGCAGAGCCGAGCAGCTGTACGAAGGTATTATTATGCTTACGGCAGCGGGGCTGATTACATGGATGTTCCTGTGGATGATCAGTGCGCAACGCGAGATGCGTGCGCACATAGAGGGGCAGGTGCAAGCGCACGTGGAATCCAAGCATCCGTTTGGCCTTTTTCTGCTCGTGTTCCTTGCGGTACTTCGCGAAGGCGTGGAAACGGTGCTCTTTTTGCAGGCTGCGGCACTGCAAGCGCAGAGCGCAGGTGAGCAGTTGTTTGGTGCGTGCTTGGGGATTGCGATTGCAATCTTCGCAAGCGTGTTGTTCTTCCGTGGTATGAGCCGGGTGCCTGTGCGCATGTGCTTCCGCGTAACGAGCGTGCTGCTCCTGTTGTTTGCTGCCGGGCTTGTGGCACACGGCGTGCACGAATTGCAGGAAGCCGGAGTGATCCCCATTCTTGTAGAGCATGTGTGGGATACCAATGCACTGCTGAATGAAAACGGCACGGTCGGTAGCCTGATGAAAGGTGTGTTTGGGTACAACGGCAACCCTTCGCTCCTGGAAGCCGCTGGATACGGACTATACTTGGCTGTAGTAGTGCTCTTGTGGAGGCGCAGGAGCGCCGCATAGCGAAGATGTGGTATACTGCGCGCATGGAGAACGAAAAGAAAACTGGCTCTACGGCAGCAGAGAACCTTGGGCATCTGTTTGCGCACGTGCAGGACGGCGTGGACTTTTTTGTGGAGATGGGATTTAAAGGACTCAAGGCATTGGGCAAAGATACAAAAGAACCCGTGAAAGAAGATGATTCCCACCCAGCACTGCAGACAGCCAAAAAGGCAGGCAAAGGCGCGGTACGCTTCCTTGGTGAAGCAGGTGATGCGTTCTACACCAAGTACCAGCAGCTCAAGAGCGAACGAGACAAGAAGGGATCATGATTGCTGCCGCTCGCGCTCGCGCTCTGCGGCTTTTTTGCGCTCCTCTTCTTCTGTATGCAACACCGTACCAATTGCGGTGTGCACGTAGTGCGTAAGCACGCTGCACTCATCCAGGTGACTTGGCACTTCTTGGAGGCGCTCTAGGCGATGCCACTGGTGCACGCTTGTACCAAGCTTTCCTGTGGGGCCGTTCGATCCGTCTTCGAACCCGTCACTGAATGCGGTAGCGAGCAAGCGACCTCTGCCGTTGGTCACCTCCAGGCGGTCGCGCTCAGTGGGATCGGGCACACCTTCTGGGCGAAAACCCTCTCCACTATCCCAGCTCTCCACATGCAGCTCGCCCAAGGGATTGATCCAGTACTCACCGCCTACTTTCTTGCGCGGATCTTTGTTGCCGTGCTTTAAGTGATTGGTGAGCACCTCTTCGAGCGCAAGCTCAATGCGGTAGATCACCTGCCAAACAGTCTCGCGGAGAATGCGGTGCAACCGAGCATCATCGCGGACAACATCGGGCGGTGCTTGAAGCATTTCTTTGCGTTGCAGTTCATCGATCGCTGCAATCACCTGCGGCGTTGTGATGCCCTTACTTACTATGTAGCGACGAGCGAATTGAGAAATCTCCTGCTGCACGGCCATGATTGCATCGCGGCTTTGGGGCGCGAGGATGTTCACGTTGTCATCGTTCTCGTGAGCCTCGCCCGATGCCACACGAGAAATGTCACTCCGCATGCCTTGGGGCAACAGTGCATATTCCTCATCGGTCATAGGTCCCACATGGAACGTACGGATCTCGTACTCGCCGGTAGGGAATGCTGCTTTGCTCATACCAGAGAGGAAAGAGAAGGGATGATTCTCGCGGAAATCAGCGCTCTCCTCAATGCAAAAGTGAAGAAATTGTGACATGTCCGAAAGGAAAAGGAAAACTGCTGCACGGCCTACCGCAGCTGTTATACTGCGATCCCATGCGACCTACGACTACAGACGAAATCCGACAGGCCTACCTCGACTTCTTCCGGGAGAAGCACGGCCACGCCGTGATCAACGGAGCGCCGCTCGTACCGGAGAACGACCCAACAGTGCTCTTTACCACAGCGGGCATGCATCCGCTGGTGCCGTACCTGCTTGGTGAAGCCCACCCCGCAGGCAATCGCCTTGTGGATGTGCAGCGTTGTGTGCGCACGCAGGATATTGATGAAGTGGGCGACAGCACGCACCTCACCATGTTCGAAATGCTTGGGAACTGGTCGCTTGGTGATTACTTCAAAGAAGGCGCGATCAGCATGAGCTTCGAATTTCTTACGAAGATATTGCAGATCCCTGTAGAGAAACTTGCAGTGACGTGCTTTGAGGGTGATAGCGACGCACCAAAGGATACGGAGTCTGCAGAGATTTGGATGAAGCTCGGCATCCCTAAGGAGCGCGTTGGGTTCTTACCGAAGGCGAAGAACTGGTGGGGACCTGCTGGCATGACCGGCCCCTGCGGACCAGATACAGAAATGTTCTACTGGGTAGGCGAAGGCGAGCCACACGGCAACCCCGCAGTAAACGATCCGGATTGGATGGAGATTTGGAACGACGTGTTCATGCAGTACAACAAGCAGGCGGATGGAACATTCGTGCCGCTTGCGCAGCAGAACGTGGATACAGGTATGGGATTGGAGCGCGTTGCCGCTGTGATGCAGGGAGTGAGCAATGTGTACGAAACAGATCGGTTCGCGCCAATCATGGCCAAGGTGCGTGAGCTTGCCGATCATGATGACGTGCGCCACATGCGCATCATTGTGGATCACCTCAAGGCTGCAACCTTCATGATCGCCGACGGCGTGGCGCCGGGGAATGTGGACCAAGGCTACGTACTGCGCCGCATCATTCGCCGTGCCATCCGCTCTGCGCGGCAATTGCGTATTGAGCATGACGGCACATTTACGCCGAGCATTGCAGAAGAAGTGATCGCTCAGTACGGCGACGCATACCCGCACGTCCGTTCAAAGGCAGCGGAAGTACTCGCGGCACTCCGTACAGAAGAAGAACAATTCAGCCGCACACTGAAAGAAGGCATGAAGCACTTCGAGCGCATGACAGAAGGTGCAGGGCAAACGATCGGCGGCACCGATGCTTTCCACTTGTATGACACCTACGGCTTCCCACTGGAGCTCACCAAGGAGATGGCAGCGGAGAAGGGGTTGAATGTGGACGAAGCCGGTTTCGCCAAAGCATTCGAGGAGCACCAAGCACTCTCGCGCGCAGGCGCCGAGCAGAAGTTCAAAGGCGGTCTCGCGGATCACAGTGGCGAAACCACCAAGCTGCACACCGCAACACATCTTTTGAATGCAGCCCTACGGCAAGTGCTTGGCGACCATGTGTTCCAAAAAGGCAGCAACATTACGGCTGAGCGTTTGCGCTTCGACTTCAGCCACCCCGACAAAATGACACCGGAGCAGATCGCCGAAGCCGAGCGTCTCGTGAACGAGGCAATCAAGGCAGACTTGCCGATCTCGTATCACGTTACGACGGTGGACGGCGCAAAGGAGGAAGGCGCCATTGGCGTGTTCGATGACCGCTACGCCGCAGATGTGAAGGTGTATGTGATGGGAGACTTCAGCAAAGAAATTTGCGGCGGCCCGCACGTAGCGCGCACAGGGATGCTTGGAAGCTTCAAGATCCAGAAGGAAGAGAGCTCCAGCTCGGGCGTGCGCCGTATTAAGGCCGTGGTGAGCGGTGGCCCGAGTGAGATCGAGGTGGCCAAAGAGGTGTAACGACCTAGAGAATCTCGGACTCCGTGAACGGAGACGCGAACATCGGCAGCACTTCGGATTTCTTGGTCTTTTTCTTCTTGGTTTTTTTCTTGTCGATCTGGCTGCATGCAACCGGACCACCTGGAGTACACCAGCACATGTCGTTGCTCTTCTTTGTCGCTTTCTTCGGTTTTGGAGTTTTCAATTTCTTGCAATGCTTGGGCAGTTTCGCGATCAATCCAGAATCCTGAATGACACTGCCTGCCGCAGCGTGTGACTGCGAAAGGAGGGACGCAAGTGGAGCGAAGCTCAGGCTCGAGGGTCCCGAGAATCCTACAGTGCCCATGAGTACCCAACTGACCGCGCGAAGAATGAAAAATGACATGTGTGTGTATTTGAAAAGTACTTTAATATTATAACATAATTTTGTACTTAAATAAAGTTTCGAGCCTGCGATCCATTCCAAAGCAAAAGCCGTAGCAAGCCCCTGCAATCGATATGGTCAAGAACGCGGGAGGCGCTAGAATCGGTGCAATGCAGTCTCTGCGTTCACTGGTCATCGCTTGCGCACTTCTCGCACTCCCCTGCTCCGCGCTTGCCGCGCAGGAGACGGTGTGGGATTTTACGAACGGGAATGCGCCTGGCGAATGGCGCGTGACGGGACTCTCGCCCGCACCCACGCTTGGGCGTGATGGCCTGCGTATTCGATCAAGCAGAGAAGGCCGCATAGAACACGTGTTCGCTCCGCAGCATCGCGTTGATCTGGTAACGATCGAATACACGAGCATGCAGGATGCCGAGCTTCTTTTCCTATTCGCCGACGGCGACAAGGTGTATCAGATTCCCGTGAAGGTGTACGCTACCGCTACGCCGCAAGAGGTGCAACCACCTGTCACGAACTACAAGGCGTGGGATCCCCGCACGGAAATGGTGGGCATTGCCGTGCCCGCCGGTCTCGATCTCACGCTGCAGCGCATCACCGTGTCATCGGTGAACCCCGTGGAGAAGGTGGGCTATGTACTACAGGGACTGCTCAAATTCGATACGGCAAAACCCTACATCATCAACTTCCTGTGGGGGCCACGGCTCGTGTTCACACCAGCGGAACTCAATGATCTTTTTGTAACTATTCCTCCCAAAGCACCCTCGGTGAATGTGCTGCTCTATGGCCTCATCGTGATTGTGATCATTGTCTGTGTGGCAATGGTTCGCAGCAGGAAATGGCAGGTGTCTCGTGCGTGTACTCTGTGCTGCATCACTGTTGCAACGCTGTGGATTGCGTACGACGTACGCATGGGCAGCGAATTCATGGGCTACCTGCAAGACGACTACAACATGTATTGGAGCATGCCACCCGAAGATCGAATCTTCCGTGTACGCGGTAGTTTTAATGCGTATGCCGAGATGATGGCACCTATCCTGCAACAAGTGCCGGAATACGGCTTTGTGGCAGGGGATGAAAACTACGTCGATTTCCTACGATACATCACGTATCCCTCGCTCCCCGTGCGCCCAGAAGCCATGGGAACAGGCATTACGCTTCTTGCGGTATTCAACCGGCCAGATGCGCTGATGGACGCTGACGGACGACTGATACTGGGAACTGGTTTCCAGACCCCTCCCGGTGATGTGGTAGCTGTGTACGACCTCGATAGCTTCCTGTTCCGCATACGCCAATGACAATTCTCTCGATTGCGATTGGCATAGGCGTGCCTGCACTCAACGGCTGGCTCGCTCTACGCGTGCTCGAGGGAGCGCACCCCGTACTCGCACGGTGGGAACGCTGGGCAATCGGCGCAATTCTTGGAGCAACACTCACGGTGTTCATACAGTTTTTGTTGCTGTGGAGTGGGATCATTGGCGTAAATACAGCGGGGCTGCTCATGAGTTCTGGCGGCACAACACTGGTACTGGGAATCGTATGGCTCTGGCAATGCAAAGGGCTCAAGGGCATATCGATTGCACTGCCTGCATCAGCACCTCTCCCTGTATGGGGACGGTGGCTCGCCGGCATTGCCGCAGTATGGATTGTGCTCAAGCTCTGTACTGGGGGCTTTCTGCTCATCATGAGCCCACCGTACTACGACGACGTGATTAACAACTGGAACTTCCGCGCGAAGACACTGCTCCATAGAAACGCGCTCACGCTCACGCTCGACCGCGGCTACGGCGTGGTGGACACCAATACCGTTACGTCGTACCCACCATCCATCCCACTCATCAAGGCGAACATGACAATCCTCATGGGTAGGTGGAGCGAGGGGCTTGTGAACTTGCCGCACATCGTGTGGTACGCGCTTGCGCTCGTGATCCTCTTTTGGCAACTGCGATGGCGGCTCTCACTCGGGTGGGGCCTTGTGGGTACGTATCTGCTCTCGAGCATTCCGCTCTACTTACTCCATGGCAGCGTGGCGTATGCAGATCTGTTCCTGTCTATCCATGTGCTCATTGCGGTATCGCTGTGTTACCGAGCATTGATTGCGGCAGATGGAGCGCACGCACGATCCTTGTTGCTCATTGCAGCGCTGAGTGCAGGGCTCACAGCATTTACAAAGAATGAAGGAACAGTACTGCTCTTCCCGCTGCTCGCAGCGTGCATTGCAGTTGTAACAATCTGGCGGATGCGCAATGACCCCCGTGCAATCAAAACCTTACTACTCTGTGCAGCCCTTTGTGCAGCGCTTGTGTTGCCATGGATCGCGTACAAATGGATGAACGGTCTGGGCTTTGGCAACGCGAAAGACGTGAGCGGGCTGGATATTGGGTGGCAGAAGGGTGTGGTGGGTGCCTTACTGCGCAATTCTTTCCTCACCGGTGGGTGGCTGCTGTTCTTCCCCTGCTTGATCGCGCTGCTCGTTGTGCATTGGCGCAATGCACTGCGCACGCCACTGGTGCTCATTACAGGATTCCTGCTGTGCACCTACGGCTTGCAGGCAATGATCTACCTGTTCACTTCGCTCTCTGTAGAGGCGATCTACCAAACGGGGTACGGCCGCGGCGTGGTGCAGCTCCTTCCCACTGCCTGCTTGTTGGCCACAGTGCTTCTTCATGAAGCGAAACGAACACTTGTGGACAGACATACGAACGCATAACACTTCGGGTTTTTTGCAAAGCTTCCGCAGACCGTATCTGTCTGTATGCTGCACACATGCCAACTTACGCAGCATTCCTGGGGCACCAGCCCCACATCAGCACAGCAGAGATCGCTTCGCTCCTCCCAGACATCCGCTTCTCGCGCCGCGAGAAAGTGGTTGCCGTGTTCGAAACCAAGGAAGAGTTGGATCAGTCATTCCTCAATTTACTCGGTGGCACCATGCTACTGGCAAAGCAGTTGAGCAGCAGCGAGAGCGAGCTTTCTGATATTCCTGCACTCCTGAGCAATGAAGTGCAAGGCGGCAAGCGCAGCAAGGTGACATTCAGCTTGCGTACGGTGGGTCTGTCGCCGCGCGTGGTGAAGGATCTGTACCGCAACTGCAAGACGCACTTGAAGAAGAAGGAACAACCGAGCCGCTACGTAGGCAATGAACACAAGCCTGCCCCGCCGATTGTGCTCCACGAGAACGACATGATCGACGGAAAGCGCGGTGTGGAAATTGTCATCATCGCAGATCAAGAATCGGGTGACCTGTGGATTGGCCGCACAGTGGGTGCGCAGGACATTGATGCCTACACCAAGCGAGACATGCAGAAGCCGGTGCGCGATACTACTGCAGGCCTGCTCCCGCCAAAGCTCGCACAGATTCTGCTCAATTTGGGCGTATGGGCAGTGCAGCAAAACCCCAAAGCAAAGGAGAAGAAACCGACAAAGAAGTTCACACTCCCCACGCTCACCGTGCTCGATCCGTTTTGCGGCACGGGAGTGATCCCCATGGAAACGCTGCTGCGCCAATGGCCGGTGCTCGCAAGCGACATTGGTCTCAAAGGAGTAAACGGCTGCGAGAAAAACCTCGAGTGGCTCCGCAAAGAAGAAAAGATCGCCAAGAAGGATGTGCCAAGCACAGTAGTGAAGCACGATGCTCGCAAGCCGTTCCCTTTCAAGCAAGCACCAGACATGATCGTGACCGAAACACACCTGGGTCCATCGCTCACCAAACGCCCCACACAGAAGGAAATGCTCTCTATGCGCTCAGAAAACGAGAAGCTTCAGCTGGAATTCCTGCGGAATGCCAAGGAGTGCTACCCCAACGCTCCCGTGGTGTGCACGTTCCCCGTGTGGTACCCAAGCAAAGGGCCAGAAGGGCTACACAAGATTTGGGAAGCCGCCGCAAAACTTGGCTACAAGGCGGCTCTGCCCGTAGAACCAGCACCCGGCCAAGAGCATGCTTCGCTCCTCTACCGCCGTCCCGAACAGTTCGTTGGGCGGGAAATCGCCGTGTTCCTCCCCGTATAACCAGTGACCACACTCACGGTCTTCTACGACGGCAGGTGTACCCTCTGCCGCCGGAGTGTTCGATGGCTACGATCGCTGGATTGGCTGCGACGGATCGAATTTCTGAATCTGCACGATCCCCTCGCCCGAACAAAGATCGATATTCCCCAGCATGAACTCATGCGAGAGATGCATGCACGTACTGCAGAGGGCAGCATCTTTGTGGGCTTCTACGCCTTCCGCCGGATTGCACAGGAGCTTCCGCTGCTCCTCCCCTTGTGGCCATTTCTGTGGTTCCCAGGCGCTGCGCGCCTTGGGCAAGCCGTGTACGGGCATATTGCCCGTCACCGGGGATAGTCGAATTTTTGCTCCACTTTCCGCCAAAGACTTTCTATACTCGGCCTGCCGAATCTTCTGCGGGGTCCGGCTGATCTTTGTTCCAATGGAGATATTCCCCTGTAGCTCAGTGGTAGAGCAATCGGCTGTTAACCGATGGGTCGTTGGTTCGAATCCAACCGGGGGAGCCATAAATAACTTATTGATATATACACAATGAAAGTTACGACAGAATCGTACGAATCAAACGTCCTCTAGTTGCGAACGTATTTCTCGTTTGTTTAGTTTCATTTCCCCCATTTTTTATGGAAAATACGAGCTGTCCGGCCTGCGAAACGCCGATGAAAGAAGGTGGCTGTGCTGCCTGCAAGGCACAAGGCCAAGTCTGCACCAAATGCTACAAGTGCAATGCCTGTGCAACTACCGGAATGAAGGAGTAAGTATGGGGCCTTCGGGCCCTCTTTTTTTATCATAGAAAATATCGCATTCAGAAATGCGGTATACTCTTGTCGAAATGCTCAATAAGCGACTCGCCGCACTGGCTTTTGGACTTCACGCGGTTATTGGCAGTTTTTGTATGATGCCAATGGCACATGCCATGGCAGCAGAGCAGGCGATGCCAAGCATGAGCGCTATACATAAGGATTGTGACGACTGCCCTCAGGAAGACCATGACTCCGAAAAGAAGATGCTCTGTGCTTCTGGCCACTGTATCTCTGCACATGCGCCTGAAGGATTGGTTTCATCAAGTGTGACCGTCAACATGCGGAGCCCAGCAGTCACAAATTCTTTGCCGATTGCAGCACCTGAACCAACGTTCGATCAGCCCTCATGGCAGCTCACTGCGGAGGGACCACCACCGGAAACAGGTATTCACACAATCGTTTTGAGACAATAGACCAGTATTTCTCGTGCGGACTTCCGTCACGTTTTTTACTTTTTTCTTACGAACCATGTCAGCAAACTCTCCAAAAGAACGGTATGCCACAGTCTGCATAGGCGGAATGACGTGTCCCAGCTGTGAACTTCTTCTTGAAAGAAAGCTCAAGCAAGTACCCGGCGTGAAAGATGTGGATATCAGCTATAAAACCGGTGTTGCCCGTATCACAGCAAAAGCTGACCAACTCCCCCGCATTGAACGTATTGCTACTGTAATAGAGGATGCTGGGTACAACGTCATTCACGAAAATGCTCCGTCTCTCTCGACGCTCACACCCGATAAGAGAAAATGGATGGAGATTGGCGTAGCTCTGCTTGTCATTTTTGCAGGCTACAAACTGCTCCAAGCATTCGATCTCGTATCACTTGCACCATCTACCTCTGGCGCATTGTCACTCGGAGGAATTCTCATTATTGGCCTTGTAGCAGGGGCAAGTAGCTGTCTCGCTGTAACAGGTGGACTGTTACTTGCGCTCGCTGCGAGGCATAACGAGCTGCATCAAGCAGAGACTCCATCGCAGAAATTCGCACCGCTCTTGCACTTCAATATTGGTCGTTTGGCGTCATACTTTTTTCTTGGTGGGCTTATCGGAGTATTAGGCCAATCCATTACTCTGAGCACTCGCATGACAGGCTACATGAATATCATCGTGGCACTCGTCATGGTGTTCCTTGCGCTTTCTATTCTTGAAATCATTCCAAAGAGAAATTTCCCCATACGACCACCAAAGAAACTCTCTCGCTGGATCGCAAACCTCTCAGAAAGCGACCATCCTGGGGCACCTTTGGCACTCGGTGCATTCACGTTCTTTCTCCCCTGTGGGTTTACGCAATCACTGCAGCTTGTTGCACTGGCATCGGGCAACTTCATGACAGGCGCAATGGTCATGTTGGTATTTGCACTTGGCACTCTTCCCTCTCTCCTCGGAATCAGTGCCATCTCTTCCACTGCGACAGGAAGCTTCTCACGGATCTTTTTGCGTTTTTCTGGTGCACTCGTCCTGCTCTTGGGTCTCTTCAATCTCAATAGCGGTTTTGCCCTTACAGGCATTGATCTCTCTCGATCATTTGCCGACAACAGTCAGCAACAAGCCGGCGCGCCTGCACCAATGCTCAATGGCAGTGTGCAAGAAGTATCCATGAAAGTAACTACCCGTGGCTATGAGCCAAGCAACCTGACTATCACGGCAGGTGTTCCTGTTCGATGGAAAGTCGATGGATCAGGAGCATTGGGATGCACAAGTACACTCACTATTCCTTCGCTCAATATTTCAAAGACGCTCAGTAGCGGTGAAAATATTATTGAATTTACAGCTCCTCAGAGGGGTCAGCTCGCCTTCATGTGCTCTATGGGCATGGTGCGAGGTTCCTTTACCGTCATCTAATTCCTTCCCTTCTCTATGGCTCAACTCAAATGGAAAGACTCACCCGATGATGCTTCTGCACATAAGCATGCTCCTTCCAATACATCTGTACAAACTCCTTGGCCTGCAGTGGCCATGGGACTCATTGGAGTGATCGTCGGTTACTTCATTGGCAATCTTTAGGGAATCTCTTGTGTGAAGAAAGGGGTAGAGGTATGGTACCCCTACCCCCTACCCATCCAATTATGAGAGATGATGCCAAGAAGAAAACGCTCGATGCGATTAAACGGCTAGAAGGCCTGACTACAAAGCTACGAAAAGAAGTTGAGGAAGATGCCTACTGTGCAAAGATTCTCGAACTCGCCCTCGCTATGCAGGGACACATCAAGCATATCCAGTCGGCTGTGCTCGAAAGCCACTTGCACACCTGTGCCGCGAAAAAGCTTTCTTCTCCCGCTGACAAGGAAGCGTTCATCAATGAAGTGTTGAATGTTGTGGGACTATCCCGACGCTAATCTTTTTGTTTCTTTTCCCATTTATTCCCATGCAAACCACTGTTTCCATCCCCGGCATTCACTGCGCAGCCTGCGCGACCCTTATCAAAGATGTGAGTTCTGAATTTTCCCAGATCCAAAAAGCGGATGTCGATATCGAAACGAAGCAAGTGACCTTGGAGCACGGTGAAGATTTTGATCTGTCCAAGTGGACAGAGGAAATCGAAACCCTTGGTGATACCTACAAAGTCCAATCCGCTTCCTGATACTCTCATGTCTTCCCAATCCACGCTCTCCATTACCGGCATGCACTGTGCCAGTTGCAGCGCACTTATCACTCGTAAACTTAAAAAGACGAAAGGTGTTGAAGATGCCAGCGTGAATTTGGCAACTGCAAAGGCGCGAGTGAAATATGATCCTGCCCAAATCCATGAGCATGATCTTATTAATGCCGTGAAAGGAGCTGGTTATGGAGCAGAAGTGCATGACCCACATAGTCATCATGGTGTGGATCTGGATAGAAAGCGGCAAGAAGATGAGAATAATAATTATAGAACAAGGTTCCTTATTGGACTTGCATTGAGTCTGCCAATGCTTGGATTCATGGTGCTCACATTCTTTCCAAATACAGCACTCCATGAAGCACTGATGCACTACATGGGCATTGTCTCTCTCATCCTCGCAACACCAGTGCAGTTCTGGCTGGGCAGTGGATTCATGAAGGGTTTTTGGTCGAGCCTTCGGATGTTTAGATTCAGTATGGATAGCCTCATCGCTATTGGGACGCTCACAGCTTATCTCTACAGCGTTTATAACCTAGTTGTGCATGTCATTATGACAGGATCAATTTTCGGAGAGGTACATGACCTTTACTTTGAAGTTGCAGCCTTTCTCATCACGTTCGTGCTTCTTGGGAAGTGGATGGAAGCGCGAGCAAAAGGAAAAACATCTGCAGCCATTCAAAAACTAATGGGGTTGCAGGCAAAGACAGCGCGAGTACTGCGCAACGGACAAACAGTTGATATACCAATTGAAGAAGTACAAGTAGATGACATCGTTGTAGTCCGTCCGGGTGAAAAGATTCCTGTTGATGGCACGGTGATCAAAGGGCTTTCCTCTGTGGATGAATCCATGCTCACGGGCGAGAGCATTCCTACAGAGAAGAAAGAAGGCGATCATGTCTTTGGAGCAACGATGAACGGGAATGGCAGTATTGAATTTAGAGCAGAGAAAGTTGGATCCGAAACAGCACTCGCACGCATCATCCGTTTTGTTGAGGATGCACAAGGGTCGAAAGCACCTATTCAGGACTTCGCTGACTGGGTTTCTTCATGGTTCGTTCCGACAGTTATCATTATTGCCATCGTCACGCTTATTGGTTGGCTCATTGCAGAGGCAACAGTCACGTTTTCCTTGCTTGCCGCAGTCTCCGTCCTTGTGATCGCCTGTCCGTGTGCTTTGGGGCTTGCAACGCCCACAGGCATTATGGTTGCGACTGGGAAGGGTGCAGAACATGGCATTCTGATTCGTGGCGGAGAACCTTTGGAAGCGGCAAACAAGATCAATGTTATTGTGTTTGATAAGACGGGAACCCTCACGAATGGCAAACCCGAAGTAACGGATATTCTCGCATTTGAAGGCACGAATGAAGAATTGCTAATGATCGCTGCCAGCTTGGAGCAAGGGTCTGAACACTCGCTTGCTGAAAGCATTGTGCAGTATGCCAAAGCAAAGGGTCTCGCTCTTTCTATGAATGGAAATTTCAAAGCAATTCCTGGTCATGGCGTTGAAGGTTCTGTAGATGGCAAGACGTACTATCTCGGCAATCGCAAATTGATGGAAATGCAGAAGATTGCTCTTGGAGATGTAGAGCAGAAATTAGTGCGCTTAGAGGAAGAAGGAAAAACGGCGATGCTTCTTGCTGATTCAGAGAAAATTCTCGGCATTGTCGCTGTGGCAGACACAGTGAAGGAAACTTCAAAACAGGCTATCGATGAATTACTGAAGATGGGCATCGATGTCTACATGATCACAGGAGACAACAATCGCACGGCTCAGGCGATTGCGAGAAGTGTCGGCATCACAAACGTGCTCGCAGAGGTTTTGCCCGAACAGAAGGCCAACGAAGTGAAGAAGCTGCAACAACAAGGCAAGAAAGTCGCCATGGTCGGAGATGGAATTAATGATAGTCCTGCGCTTGCCCAAGCCGATCTTGGCATTGCGATGGGAAGCGGCACGGATATTGCTATGGAGACAGGTGGCATCGTACTTGTGCGGAATGATCTTCGAGATGTGGTAACAGCTATTAAGCTCAGCCGTGCAACGGTGAATAAGATTAAGCAGAATCTTTTCTTTGCTTTGTTCTATAACGTCATCGGTATTCCTATTGCTGCTCGTCTATTCATGCATTGGGACATTGTACTTCGCCCTGAGCTCGCTGGGCTCGCTATGGCGTTTAGCTCTGTCTCCGTTGTGACAAACTCGTTGCTCTTGAAAGGTTTTCATCCGAATAAGAAAAATTGGATCTCCGATATTGCACCATGGGTTATGGTCATTGGATTCACTGCTGTTTTCTTCCTCTTTGCGAAGATCAGCTCACCAACTGAAGTCATTTCTTCTCCGGTTTCTGAACATAGTGGCGGGCATATGGAAGACCAGCCAGAAAGCACACGTATGTTGGAAGTTCATGATGAGAGTACCGACGGCACTATTGCCTTTGCTGTCATTGAAGACGGCAATGTCTTCTCAGATTATGGAATCAGCCATACGAAGGAAATGCACCTAATCGTCGTGCGCGATGACTTACAGCATTTCAGCCACTTACACCCAGACCGAGATGCACAAGGTGTTTGGCATGTTTCCTACACTGCTCCTGCTGCAGGAGCATATTGGCTCTACGCAGATTTCATCGAAGAGAATGGGGCATCACATACCATTCGCTTTGAAAGAAAATATGAGGGCGATCTTGGTACATCTGGCATTAAGCCAAATAGTGAAACAGTGAAAATTGTGGATGGGTATCGAATCGCACAGGAAACAAATAAGACAGATAAAATTGTTTCCTTCACATATAAGATCACCGATCTGGCAGGCAAGCCTGTGCGGTTAGAGGAATATCTTGGAGCTAGAGGCCACAGCGTTCTTCTCTCGCCAACAGGCGAATTCATTCATGCCCACGCTTCAGAAGATGGGGCAGACCCTGTATTTAATACTTCCGTACTGGGAGATTTTTACCGCGCCTTCACTCAGTTCCAAATAAATGGGAAGATAGTGACGGTAGATTTCGACTGGCAACCCTAAACGATACTGAAATACTTTTTTGTACGCTACCCATTGGCTCGTTACTTCTCACTGCATGTGGCCGTGGCAATTCAACTACTTCTTCAAATGATTTCAAGGGGCATCTGCAGCAGGATGTAAGCCATTTTAAGTTGGCTAGCAAGACTTGATGTCGCCAAAGCCGATAATATTAACTTAGAAAGGGATATGGTTTTGAGTGCCTGATACACTGTCCCCAGTTCTAGAAGGAGCCACGTCGGGGAGCCAATTTATCGTGCTAGACTATCGAAGATATGAAGGAAAAAGCCGCCGGAACAAAACACCGTATCTACAGCATGAGCTTCGCGCGCATCTACCCTTTGTATATTACGAAAGTAGAGAGGAAAGGCCGCACGAAAACAGAAGTCGATGCAATCATCCGCTGGATGACGGGATACACGCAGAAAGGGTTGGAAAGCGAGCTGAAGAAAGAAACGAACCTGGAGACCTTCCTTATGGATGCTCCGAAACTGAATCCTGCGCGGAAGCTGATCACGGGTGTGATCTGCGGTATCCGCATTGAAGACATCAAAGATCCCGTCATGCGCGAAATCCGCTACATGGATAAGCTGATTGATGAGCTCGCAAAGGGCAGAGCGATGGAGAAGATTTTGCGAAAATAAAAGGAAGAACTATGGCCTCTTCTCTGGCTGGTATTCCAATATATCCCCGGGCTGGCAATCAAGCGCCTTGCAAATCGCATCGAGCGTGGGGAACCGAATTGCTTTGGCCTTCCCATTTTTCAGAATGGAAATATTCGCCATGGTGATCCCCACCTTCTCCGAGAGTTCGGTGACGCTCATTTTCCGTTTGGCCAGCATGATGTCGAGATTGATGCGAATGGGCATAGGCGTGGTGTAAGGATCACATTGTGGTGGCATTCTTTCGCATAGTCTTTTCGAACACAGCGGCGGCAATGGCAACAGCAGCGCTGCCGACCATAGCAAAGAGCCCCATGGCGACACCGCCGGTAATATCATCTTTGCCGTACATGCTGAAGACGATGGAAACTTCCGCGATGAGAACGAGTGCGATGAGGGAGAGCGCACAGTACTTGATTGTCCGCACAGCTCGCAGGGAATGTGGGGAGAACAGTCTGTTCTGACCAATATACCCAAGCAGCAGAAACGCTTGGTAGAGCGCTACAAAGAACGGAGTGGACGCGGCGTATACGTACGCCAGGAACGGATCATCGAGGTAAATTTCCGAAAGCGTGGTGGCATTGGCATTCACACCTTCCAGATGCGGTTCCCACAGCATCGCCACAAACGTAGCGATACCAATGAGCACGATCACCGCCTTGAGAAACACTGTTTGCGTGCGCGAAATGTGAATAGTCATAGAAGAGGTTAGACTGTTAAATCGTTCTCCATCTTAATGAGGAGGGCGCTGTGCAGAAGTTTCTGCAGTACCGCTGCAAAGGTCGCAACCACGAGCGGGGCACACACGAAGGCCAATGCGATTGCACCAAGGCCCGGTGCATCATCCAGCTCGGCAATGATCATCGCCAGCGGCAAGCCCATGGCATACAGGATGCTCATGGCAATTGCGCAGTACTTTATCTTCACAAGCGCACTGATCGCCGTTTGCGAGAATGCAATGTTCTTATCGATCAACTGCAGCAACAGAAATGCTTGGTACAGCGCAAACAAGAATGGAATGGGTGTGAGGTAGAAACCCAGCAGCCCCGGGTAAGACACGGTATTCAGCTCTGGCACGGCCAAGATTTCCCTCCCGATCAGAGGGAAGAAGAATACACACAGTGCAAGTACAGCGATGCCTATGAGCACAAGAACCGCCTTGAGGAACAGAGTGGAAACGGCATTGATGGACGTAGCTTTCATGCGGGAGAAGTAAATGATGTGCGGATATGCAAACATAGAATTTATCGAATTACAATAAAAATATATTGTATTTCAATCAATGTCTACACTCCAACTTCACGTGCATCACATCATGCAATTTTCTTCACGAATTCACAGCGCAGCACGATCGCCGTCCCGTTGAGCTTGCAGTCGATCTCGTCGGGATTACCAGTGAGCCTGATGCTGGACGCCTTGGTGCCAATTTTCAACACTGTGGACGACCCGCGCAGTTTCAAATCCTTGATGAGCACGACCGTATCGCCATCCTTGAGCACGGTACCGTTGCTGTCTTTCGCAACGACCTCGGGGGCACCGTCAACATCCGCTTTGCCGTGCTTTCCGTCTGCGCATACACATTCTTCCATCATCTCCCATTGGGCAGAACATCCGCTTGTTTCGCAAACACCGATCTGCTCGAGGGTTCCACCGCAACTGCCTTTACACACAAAATGGGTCATGCCATGCATCGTACACCGGAAAATCCTTTCATTCGAGCGTGTGTTCCGTGGTCTCTTTCCGCACTAAGGAATACGTGTGATGCAAGAAATGCAGTGGCTCGAAAGGAATTTCTGTAGAATCCGCTCATGCAGCAAGATATCCGTGACTACCACGATTCCCTCTCGGCAGAAGACAAAGAGATATGCGACGTGCTGGCTGGTGAAATACTGCGTGCACTGCCCGACGCCCAATACAAGATTTGGCACAGGCACCCAGTGTGGTTCTTGGATGGGAACCCGATTGTTGGGTACCACAAACTGAAAGACTGCGTGCGATTACTCTTTTGGAGTGGCCAATCGTTTCATGAAGCTGGTCTCCACAAAGAAGGGAGCTTCAAAGCTGCAGAAGCTCGGTACACTTCGGCAGAGCAAATATCGAAGGATGACCTCACCCGTTGGCTCAAGAAATCTAAAGACATCCAGTGGGATTACAAAAACATCGTGAAGCGAAAGGGGCTACTGGAAAGACTGCGATAATAGTTGTAGTTCTGCAAGTAATCGATATTCCATGGGCTGAATCGCTCAAAACACTAAGGCAGTGCAGCCCATTTACGAGATAAACACACTGATGTTCCAACCGATATTGAGCGAGAGCTCATGATTTCCTAGTAATTGACTGTGATATGCACGAACGATCGAACATTTTTATTTGGACTCGTATGCTTTGCGCAATGCGGCAAGATCGAATTTCTTCATCTGGAGGAATGCTTTTGTAACACGGTCAACGGCAGCCTGATCGCCACTCTCCATCATTGCGTCCATGGCGGACGGAGTGATCTGCCACGACACGCCGAAGCGGTCTTTAAGCCAGCCGCACTGTTCGGCTTCCGACACGGCGGAAAGCGTGTTCCAGAGCGCATCGATCTCCTCCTGATGCTCGCAACGCACGAGCAGGGAAACCGCTTCGTTGAAAACAAACGCATGCTTGTGTGCGCTGTCCATCGCTGCAAACCACTGTCCTTCAAGCTGGAAGTCGGCGAACATCACGTTCCCCTCTTTGTCCGGTTCCATTCCCGCGGGGTA
Organism: Candidatus Peribacterales bacterium; assembly: GCA_020058765.1. Classification (GTDB taxonomy): domain Bacteria; phylum Patescibacteriota; class Gracilibacteria; order Peribacterales; family Peribacteraceae; genus JAGVDM01. Next base: position 18,707 of record JAGVDM010000005.1, read on the forward strand.
ACGTGCAGTCATACCACGCTTAGCACCCTGGAAAGCGGATACATAGAAATCGATTGCTTCATTTGCCTTGCCGCACACGTCGCCCACAAAGAGGAGCGACGGAATGATGGGCGGACGAGATTCCCCTGCGGGATCGGTGAGGATGAGCTGCCAGGAAACGCCATACTTGTCCTGGATCCATCCATACCGCTTACTGAAGGGATATTCGCCAATCTCCATAAGTGCCTTCCCACCATCGGAAAGCTTGTCCCATAGGGCATCTAAATGTTCGCGTGCTTGCGGATCAGCTGATGGATCAAAATTGAGCATGAACGAGATCGACGGGTTGAGCGTGAAGTACGGTCCCGCGCTGATGGACATGAACTCGTACCCCCACAATTGGAACCGCAACACATCACAATCACCGGACGGCGTGTTCTTGAGGACAGATGCATGAAGGATTTTCGAGTCGCCGCCGAACACGTCGACATAGAACTCTGCTGCTTCCTTTGCCTGTGTATCGAACCAAAGATGCGGGACGATTTTCTGCATTGGCAAAGTGTAACACATTGGCACTGATGGACCACGGAGCTATTTTTTTGCGTGCTCCCCTGCCCCAGCGAGCCCAAGGTTCTTCTCTGCTGCCTTTAAAACTTGTTTCAATGTATCGATATTGATGTCGCTTACGTTTTTGAAACGGATGCAACTTTTACCAACACTCACTTTTCCGAGCTCCTTTTTGTACTTTTCGGCGAGGTACTGACCATCAACCACGGCACAAACATACAGACTGATGTATTGCTTCTGATTGGCGAGCGCAATCACTGGCCATTCAATCATCTCCTTCTTGTAATTCTTGTATGGAAACGCGCCATAACCGAGCATGTTGTACGAAAAGTATGGTTTGAGTTTTGGCACGGTTTTTTGAATAAAAGCATGCAGGTATTCCATAGCCCCGCGTCGATCGGCAGGGACAGCCTGCAGATACTCTTTCACAGTGGCAGCCTTTGTAGGCTTGAACATATTCATAGACCTCTCAATTCTACAGTCTTTGTCATCAATTGTTGACCTATTCACAAAAGTGGTAAGCTCGATCACATTCCTTCCAGTTCTCCTATGCGCCTCTCCCGTACAAGCCTGACCGTTGCGACATTGCTCTCGCTCACAGCTCAACCGCTGCTTGCAGCGCAAGATAGCGCCGCCACCCTCACATTCCCCTCGCCGATCGTGCTCACGCCCGATTCGTCTGCAGCCGACGTGCTGCGGCAGTCGGAGAATTTCGATGGCGAGGAGCTCACGGTGGGTGACGATATCTACGTTTTCGATGAGAATGATCACCTCCGCATCAAGCCGAAAATCGGCTTCTGGTGCTGGCTACTGCGCAGTTGTACCAAGGGCGACGAAAGTGCAGTTGTCGTGGATCAGGAAGAAGCAAAAACCATCGTACAGAACATAGTGATACCCGATATTCAGCTGGAAATGCAGAGGGAAACAGGACGCGTGCTGCCACTGCTGGGTTTTTCGTGGCCCAAACTGCTTGGTGCCGGAACGGTAGTGGAGCGGATGTTCTCGCAGAACGCGCCGGTGAACGTGTCAGAAGATTCATGGTTCTTCTTCCTCGATCTCGATCCGCATGCGGGCTGGGGGCACCGCGCGGAATATGTACTGGTAGATGCAGCAACGGGGGACGTCTTCCGCAAGCGCGTGTTCTCGCCACCAGTACTGGATGGCGAAACATGGTACGTATCGGTGGAGGAACGCTTCGATTCCCCGGATCGCTTCTTCCCGACTTCGATCGATGATCTACCTGCTGCCGGCGACTGGCCGCTTGTGCCAGAGTCAGAGAGTGCAGCGGATGATCCAGAACCAGAACTGCTTTCGGGCACAGAGAATATGCATACGTACCCAAGCATCGCGTCGCTGCTGCTCCGCGGGATTGACGAAGCATCTGCTGCCGGTACACAACCGTGTGCGGAACCGCGGAAGAAAGTGGCGATCGTCATCAATGGCGAACACCCCGATCACGCAAAGCCCGGCGGCTACCAAGATGGTAAGAGCTTCCAAGCTGCAGCAGGTGCTGCCATGGGTATGTTCCGTCGGCTTGGTGTGCAATCCGGTGATATGCACTACATGAACCCGCAAACACACCCCACGCTCGCAGAGGTGAAGAGCGAAGTTGATCGGATCATCGCCACCATTGATCCATGCGACAAACTCTTCTTCTATGTGGGAGGGCACGGCACCATTACCGATGAAGATGATGATGACAAGCCCGATTCCCTCTCGTCATCTATTACCTACAATGGCTCCACGAAGGGATACATGAACAAGGGTCGCGGTGGAGACTTGTCGATTGCTGAAACACTGGAACAAGTGAAGGCGAAGGATGTGAACATCATTCTCGACAGCTGCTTCTCTGGGTCATTCCAAGAGCTCGCTGAACAGCAAGCCGTGAGCCCGCAAGATGGCTCCACATGGCATGTGTTCACCTCGGCAGATAAAGATCATCCATCCTATGGCGATGACGATCCTTATCGCGCCGGCCCATATATGGAAACACTATGGTATTGCGTTGCTCTCAAAATGCGGGAGATCCAAAACCCCACGATAGAACAAATAGAAGCTGCGATGCGTGAATGCCAAAAAGAGATGGCAGACAATCCGGAGCCCGGCAATCTGGCACCTGAGCAACCGAGCAGTGTGATCAGCACGGTTATCACACTCGAAACCGGATCGCGCAGTGTGCAGGAAGGTGATGAAGACTCGACGACATCGTTCAACATCACACTAAAGCGCAGCAATACTCTTCGTTCATTCGAGAACATCCCCTACTACATCTACGTGCCCAGTGAACCTGCTGCAAATCAGGCGACCGCAGGGCGTGATCACGAGAACATTCGTGAGAACCGCGCAATGACTGCAAGTCTCACGGGAGACAGCTTGAGCACCACCATCTCGATTGGTGTCTATGGAGACAATGAGGTGGAAGGCGACGAAGTGTTCTACATCTGGTTCCCAACTCTGCATCAGATGGTGCTGGTAACGATCGTTGATGATGACAAACCAGAAGAGCAAGCCAGTGTTCCGCCACAAACATCTATCCCCCAAGAAACAGCTGTTGTCACGCTTCCTCCGATCGTTATGGACGGGAGTACTGCAGTTGGCTTGGACTACGTGATTGAATGGACGGAGGAAGAGCTGAATGAAGCGCCACAAGCTGGCGGCGACGGAACGATCACTATTGATATGAATGACCTTAAGGTCGGCGCGGGTGAAACTGTCACGGTCGATGTGATGGTAGAAGGCGGTGAAGGTGCAAAACCTGCACCGATCACCGTGAAGCTGTGTGACCCGTGTGAAAATGAGCGGCTTGCAGTGGAAAACAAGGCGAAAGAATGCGAGCAATTAAGCGCACAGGCAACTGCGGCAGAAACCGCTATTGGAGCGGCTCAAGGCGAAGTGGCAACGGCTCAAGCCGATCTTGCCGCCGCAGAAGCAGCATTGGATACGTTCAACAATCCACGCAGTTCTGCATCTTCCGATGGGCGCACAACCGATTCCACAGATTTGCGCATCATGGAAGCCTACAACCGCTCCCTCTGGTCGCAGTACGCTAACGGCGAGCTGACTGCACAAGAACTGGAGGCGAAGTGGGAGCAGGGCTTGAGCGACGAGGAGCGCCAGCGACTGCGCGAAGAGGAGCAGCAACGGCTCGAAGACGAGGTAGCCAAAGCCATTGATCGTTTGGATGCAGCGGAAACCGCGCTTGCGCAGCGTCGTGCAGCGAAAGAAGCGGCAGATGCAGCAGCTGCCGCTTGCAAAGCTGAGCTGGAGGCACTGCGCAAAGCATACGAAGACTGTGTAAAGGAACACTGCACACTCGCTCCAGAAGACATGAAATTCTCGGTCACGATGGATGTACGCATCATCGATAAATACGACTGGAATATTCCCGACTATTCACTCGAATTTGAAGAAGCTGATCCCGTGGTTGAAGAGGAAACAGATGATACGGAGAGCTTCTGGTGCGAGTGGTTTGGCCTCTTCTGTGACGAAGAGGAAGAGATGGATTTTGATGATTCGGAAAAACCGAAAGATGGCGATGAAGATCCCGAAGATGATCTTGATGATTCGGAACAACCGGAAGATGGCGATGAGAACACCGAAGAGGATTCGGATGACCCCTATGAGGGCAATGAGGAGGGAGCGCAGAATGAGGAATGTACGGTAGGGGCAGATGCTGATGCTTGTGGCTTCGCGTGTGAAGTGGACTGCGTCATCGAATACACAAGACCCAACGGGAAAGGGTGTTACACATGCCCCAATCTCAAGGATGTGTTCGTGCCGTGCGACGGACCCACACAAGACCAATCCACATGCGACAGGGGGTGCCCACGGATTTGCGAGCTCACGTACACACGCGCCGATGGGCGGGGTTGCTACACATGTCCTACCAAGTCAGAAGAATGCGAAGCGCCCACTTTGCCCATGGAGGATTGCCGAAAAACGTGCAGTGGTACATGCGAAAATTCCTACACGCTCAGCAGCGGTACGGAATGTGTCACGTGCAAGGAAAACCTTGTAGCACCTCGCTATGAATGCGATGGCTCCACCACAACGTTCGACGAATGCCTTTTCTCATGCCGGGAAAATGACAGTGAATCCTGTGAGAAGGTATACATGCGCCCAGATGGCGTGGATTGCTATGAGTGCAAGAAGCAGCCAACAACTACAGTCCCTGCACAGTGCCCGAACGGTACATCGGAACTCGCTGCGTGCGAAGACTTCTGCACCGAAGACGGAGGCGAATGCAAAAAAGCTTCTACTCGATCCGATGGCGTGAGCTGCTACCGATGCGAGGACAAGCCAGTCACCACGCCACCACCCAGCTGCCCTGCAAATTCCGCAAGCCTGCATGATTGCCAGGAAATGTGCCCAGAGGATGGTAGTTGCACACCCATAAGCGGTGAGTGCTACCGCTGCGACGTACTCACCTGCCCCAACGGCACAACGAAGAACGAGTGTCCGTCTTCCTGCCCCAACGGATGTGACGTTGCAGCGCAGCAGGGTGATACCACATGCTACAAGTGCAAGCAGAGCTGTGAAGACGTCTGTGCGGGTCAGGGCTACGCACAGGTGGGCATCGACTGGTCCAACTACATCCAGAGCTACATTTCGGAATACACATGCGTATCGGGAGCTTCCATTGGCATTCAGCAAGCGACCATTGGGAGTTGCGTGTGCTCGAATCAGCCGAGCATCACCATGAATACCACCGTGCCAATCTGCAAAGGCACGCCGTGTGGAGATGTAACATGCGGCAGCTCAACAAGCTGCCCAGTGGAAGGCGGCACCGTCACGGTGAACTGCAACTGGAGTGGCTGGCAGAAAGTAGACGTGAACCAATTCAAACCAGTCATCGGCCAGTAATTTCAGTCGCATTCCTGCTCCATGCGTGCCCAACTGAGTGCGCATGGAGCTTGTGTGTATTGGGCAACACATAGCGCACAAGCATGCTATGATGTGCGCATGCGATTTCCTACAAAAATAGGTACGGCACTCGCTGGTGCGTACATTGTGCTGTGTGGAGTGCTCATTGGCACGCAAGGGCTCTTTGGCGAGAGCTTCATTGCCATCATCCTCGGGTTACCCTGGAGCATGGCATTCGCCTATTTCGAATTCGGAAATGTATCCGGAGCCCTGCTCTATGTATTGGTGCTCGCGCCAATGGTACTGAACGCAGCGTTGCTCTACTGGATCGGACTATTGATCAGCAAAATATTCCGGTAGAAACCGCTGCCGCTAAGGCGAGAATACAAAATCCTCCGGCGCACGTTTCCGCACGCCGGAGAACAACTGCACACAGCTATTTGATCGTACTGAATTTTGCAGATGCTTTGTCTTCTCTGTCTGCCTTGAGGCGGAAGACCATTTCTGCCATTTCGCCACGCGTAAGTGTCTGATCGAAGCGCTTGATGCTTGTTGGGATCGCGTTGAGGTCAGAGAGGCGCTGCACATAAGGGCGGTACCAGAATTCTCCTGTGTCCTTTTTCTCGATCTGAAGGGAGAACACGTTCGAGAGAATTTTGGCTGCTTCCACGAAGTTGATGGATTCCGCAGGACGATAGGTGCCATCTGGATAACCATCAATGATCTTTTTCACCTTGGAGTAGCACACTTCTGGAGCGTACCAAGCATCCCTTGCGACATCCGGGAAGAAGATGATTGCAGAAGACCCAGAGACGTTTTCTGGGATGCAATTACTTAAATTATTTGTATCCAAGATGAACGGATTCACAATGAATTTCACAAATTCGGCACGATTCACGCGGTTTTCCGCTTTGAATGTGCCGTCCAAGTACCCTTTCAGGACGTTTTGCGTTCGAAGGTATTCGATACCTTCATAGTATGTGCTGCCTTCTGGCACATCTGTGAACGGCTGCTGCGAGAATGCGGAATCCTGTGCAAAGGCGCCAGTGGTAATAAAGAGTGAGCCGATGATGCCGAGACTAAGCATGTGTCTCATACAGAGAGGGGGGAAAGAGAATGAGGGGTGATTCCGAATGCAACGCATTCAGTGAATGTGGCCTTTCTCTCATAGGAGACGTAGAACTGTATCTATCCTTACAGAAATGACGGAGGCTTCCTGGGGGAACTGACCGGGCGTGGATTCCCCTGGAAAAGTCTGCTATACGCCAGCCAAAGCGCCGCTATAGTAGGAAGCGTCTTCTTTACCTCATCTTTTCATGCGCACCACTCACCTACTCGCCGTCACACTCTCTGGGGTTTTCTTTCTGGGTGCCTGTGCACCAGATGCGCAGGAAGTACTGCTCGAAAATTACCTCACCCAAGCAGAAGAAATCGGCAATGAGCTTGTGGAAGCTGGCGCAAAATTCGAAACGCTCATGAATGTGCAGAACGATGCATTGGAATGGTCCGAAGCGGAAAAAGATGAGCTGAAAGCAATTGTGGAAGCGTTCGACGCCCTTACAGCAAAAGTAGAGTTCATGTCCGTGCCGGACATCCTGAGCGATATTCACCCACTGCTCGTCGAAGGTATTGGAGAAATGCGTACAGCAGTCGCTGCTATTTTGGATATTGCAAACGATCCTTCCAAAGCGACAGAATCTGCAATCGCCAGCATCGAAAGCCATGCGACTCGCGGTGAAGAGCTTGCGGATGAATACGTGGTGAAGATGGAAGCAGCTGTGGAAGCTGCGTACCCAGATGCATTGGAAGAGTAAGCTAGTTGCATGTCTCTCTCTGCTGCCGATCTGCACACATGGATGAGCCGGGATGTACCGCCCGACTACGTATCGCTCATCCGCCGGATGCAGTGCTACATAGAACCGGAAATTTCATGTTCTCGGTTCTTTGCTGATGCCTGCCTTGCTTCTCGGCAAACAGACGGGCTTCACAATGCCTCCCGAACCGAGCTTGGGGAATACATACACAACCATATGCATGGCGCGGCGTTTGTAGACATGCCATGCGGTTTGCATGCAGTACGAGATGCACAACATGATGTGGCAATCCCACCGCTTGCTGCTGCACTCGGGGCAATGTGTTGTATTGAGGTAGATTGCACGGCAGAAGTGATCGGCGACCGTATGCCGAATACGATTGACGTTATAGACGCTGCTGGAAACTATGTTCACGACAAGAGCATTGGTGACATCGGTAGCCGGAAAGAGAACGGTATGCCTGTATTCACCATGCAAGATGATGTACTTGGCTGGCTCGCAAAAGCCAGTACAGAGCGAACCTTCCCTGTTGTGATCTACTTGTCGGCATTACAGCCACGGCAAGAGCTTTGTGATGATCCGGCGCAAGAAGCAGAAGTTGTGGTGCCGTACATCACGGCACTCTTCGACGAATTGGCACGGATGTGCGATCATCGTGATCTCATCATTCTGAATTCAAGCGATATGCTCGTGCAGGGCATCAACCAGGACGCATACCCGTTCATCCACCCTGCAATTGCGCTCCCAGAGCGAGGCTTCACGCTTGTACGGCGTTGCCCGCTTAACAAGGTACACGTATTTCTCCGGAACGGGTGACCGGCATAGAGCGGGTGCATAGTTGTTGAATTGCCAATTCTCTCAAGATTCTGTATACTAAGAAGATTTATGAACACACACATCTCCTCCCCTCTCCTCTCATGGGTGCACTAGTCCGCCGTTCCGCCGTTATTGCGGCCATGTTTATTTTTGCACTGACAACAACAAGTGATGCAAAACTGAACGGAGAACTCGCAAATCCTAACGTACCAACCACCGTCCAACTTGAAGAGAAATCTCTCAATCGTAGATCTGGCCCGCATGCTATTCAAGACACCGATACGGCCAATACTGCTCGGGTCGAAGGAAATGCACCGAATCGTAGATCTGGCCCATATGCTATTGAGGAGACCGATACGGCTATTATTCTGAATGCAGAAGGGGAACCAATTTCCAATAGGGATCTGTCAGAACTCCGGATTCCTATCCTGGTATACCACCATGTACGCGAACACGAGGGGTGGGCAAAAAGCACATGGAGCTGGAAGATGACCGTATCTCCAACAAATTTCGATCAGCAGATGCAATGGCTGACGGATCATGGATACACGACAATTACACTCGATACCTTGGTGAAAATTTTGGATGGCAAAAAGCAGGGACCGGAGAAACCAGTGGTACTCACATTCGATGATAACAATATCAATGTGTTGGAAAACGGACTGAATGCTATGACATCACGCGGGCACATCGGTGTGTTCTATTTGGTTGCGAATCGGTTGGATCAGCCCGGAGTAATCGGCCGCACCCATATCCCTGATTTGCTCTCCAAGGGTATGGATATCCAATCCCACACCATGTCTCATGCGGGGCTCACGAACCTGTCGAACGCACAAGCAACCACTGAGCTTGCCGAGAGCAAGCGTCTGCTGGAAGAGGCAACAGGAAAAACCGTACAGCACGTTGCGTACCCTCTCACGATGCATAATCAGCGCATTCGCGATCTCACCAAAGCGGCAGGATACGTCACAGGAACAATTATGGATCCACGCCCAATCAAAGGAACAGATGACCGTATGAAACTCGCGCGCATTATGATGACGGACGATACGAATTTGGAGCAGGTGCTTCCCTAAAGCATCACCCCCAGTGCAGTGGCGGATATATCCGCCACTGCATGGGAAAGACACAGACTATTCCAGCCCGAGCTTCTCGCGGATGATGGCGATATTTTCACCTGTCTTGCGCTGAATTTTTCCCACCAAGGCCTCAATGTTGCCCTTCGTGGATTCCATATCGTCATCGATCATATCCCCCCAGAGTTCGCGGGCTTTCCCATGAATTTCCTTCCATGCACCTTCTGTTTGCATGTCATGGGCCATGTCCTGAGTATCTGTCGTGGATGGAGTACTACGCATAAAAAATGAGGAAAAGAAAAAAAGTGCCGGCAGAAATGAAGACGGACTTGTGAAGCGATCCTTACAGGGCATCCAAATCACATCAATGATGAAAGAATGCACGCGCACTATCGTCATATGAAGTGCGCTACCCCTCTCCTTGTATGAATTCCACTACCACCCTCGTTCATCAGCTGGAACAAGACAAAAAAGATGTTGAACGCAGTAGAATAGAGCTGCAGCGGCGCCTACGAGATGAGCGCCATCAACTTGATACCCAACGAAAGCTCCTGGAAAGTCGCATAGCAGAGATCGATAAACTATTTGCCGCATCGCAATAGCGTTCGCTCAAAGGCGAAATTTCACAGAAAACGCTTCGGAAAGCGCAATATTCATGTAGAATATGTGCAATTCCTTACAAGAGACTTTGATGCCAGAAGACAATCAACAGCATGCTCCGAGCTTCCGATCGCTCGGTATCGCACCAGCAATTCTCGAAATTCTCGAAAAGCGCTCCTTTACGGTCCCCACACCCATCCAGCAGCAATCCATTCCTTCTGCTGTGGAGGGGAAAGATATCGTTGGCATTGCGCAAACCGGTACGGGCAAGACCTTTGCCTTTGGTATCCCGATGCTTCAGCGGCTCGCCGCAGGCAAAGGGCGAGGGCTGGTGGTAGTGCCAACACGCGAGCTTGCGGAGCAGGTGGAGCAGTCACTGAATATTTTCGCTCCTGCGTTGGGCATTCGTATGGCGGTACTCATTGGCGGTGTCCCCTACCCTCGGCAGTTCAATATGATCCGGAATAATCCGCGCATCATCATTGCTACTCCCGGTCGTTTGAACGACCACTTGGAGAAAAAGACCATCACACTCAAAGAGGTGTCTGTACTTGTGCTCGATGAGGCGGATCGAATGCTAGATATGGGCTTTCGCCCACAGCTGAATCGCATTTTGGCGCACGTGCCTCGAGTACGGCAGACGATGCTCTTTTCGGCAACGATGCCTGCGGAGATCATGGAAATCGCGCGGCAGGAAATGCAGTTGCCGCTGCGTATAGAAGTGGCACCTGCTGGTACTACAGCCGCACAAATTCAACAGGAGATCTTCATGGTACAGAAAGCAGACAAATTGAAATTGCTTGGCGCTCTGCTCCAGGAGCAGAAGGGTACTGTGCTGGTGTTTTCCCGCACGAAGCACGGCGCAAAGAAAATCGCACTCGCCGTGCGCACTATGGGTCACACTGCTGCAGAGCTACACGCTAACCGCTCGCTGGGTCAGCGTCGCGAAGCCCTGGAGGGCTTCAAGCGCGGTAGGTACCGCATTCTGGTTGCAACAGATATTGCTGCCCGCGGCATAGACGTTGCAGACATTGCAGTAGTTATTAACTTCGATCTGCCCAACGATGCATCGGATTACGTGCACCGCATCGGTCGAACTGCACGCGCCGGTCGCGAAGGAAAGGCAATTTCGTTCGCCACGCCCGATCAGGCGAAAGATATTCGGGAAATCGAACGCCTCATCCGTATCTCCATTAAGCGCGGAAGTCACCCATCGGTTCCCGCTGCCCACGCTCCGCAGCATCGCGCGCCACAGACCTACGGGGAACAACGCCAGGGCGCCCGCCCACCGTTCCGGCGTTCCGAACGCAAGCCGTTTCGGCGCGGACGGTGACATGTACTACCGTTTTGGTAGTACACCCTTGAATTTCTAGAGCATTGCCCCTATGGTGACGCCCGCTTTGGGATCGAATGATCCCGAAAACGCACCCTTTATTTTTCTACATCTTCTTCAATGACAATGCGCAAACTCACACTTTTGGCTCTCTCCTTGACCCTTGCGGCTTGCCAGCCTGCTGCTCCTAGCACAGATCAGGAAGCTCCTACGCCAGCAGAGCAACCAGCAATGGAGGAAAAACAGCCTGCTGACACTGCGACTGTCGCATTCAGCGGTACACACTCCGATATCGACGAAGCGAGCAGCAGCATTACCTTCAAGGGCACAAGTACGTTGATTGATCACCCAGGTGAATTTGAGGACTTCAACGTAACACTCACTTTGGATGCAGCCGAGCCTGCAAACCTGGAAAAGGCAACGATGGAAATCACCATCGAAGTTGCCAGCGCAAAGACCGACAACTCGAGTGTGGACGCTCACTTGCAGCGTGAAGACTTCTTCGATGCAGCAAACCACCCACAGGTGACATTCGTATCCACGAACATTGAGGCTGGTACGGACAACATGTACCGCATTACGGGTGACATGACCGCCAAGGGTGTTACCAAGTCCATGACCATTGAAGCCACGATCACCGATGAAGGAATCAGCACATCCTTCAACTTCCCACGCAAGGAATTCGGTGTAGGCAACGACAGCTACGGCGACAAGCTCCTCTCCGAGGACATGCCTGTTGAGGCACAGTTCACGTTCGCCAAGTAAGTAGAGTACGACTCTCACAAAGAAACACCCCTGCATAAGCACAGGGGTGTTTTTTGTTTCATGCGCAATTCAACAGTATTCGCTGGCGGAATATCGCGGGAATCCCTATCCTGCCCCGGATTTCGCCTATGAAGATACGCAACGTCGCCATCATCGCGCACGTCGACCACGGGAAAACCACCCTGGTGGATGCACTCCTCAAGCAAGGAGGAGCATTTGCTGCTCACGAAACCGTGGGCGAATTGATGATGGATAGCAACGCACAGGAAAAGGAGCGTGGTATTACGATTTACGCTAAGAACACCTCAATCAAGTACAAGGATTGTAAGGTGAACATTGTGGACACCCCTGGGCACGCGGACTTCGGATCGGAAGTGGAGCGTATTCTGCGCACGGTAGACTCGGTGCTGCTCTTGGTAGACGCACAAGAAGGCCCAATGCCACAGACGAAATTCGTGCTGAAGAAGTCGCTGGAGATTGGGCTCAAGCCGATTGTGATCATCAATAAGATCGACAAGCCTGCTGCCCGCCCCATGCAAGTGGTGGATATGGTATTCGATCTTTTCTCCGCTCTGGGAGCCAACGATGAGCAGCTCGATTTCGCCTATCTGTTTGCGATCGCGCGCGAAGGCATCGCCAGGAAAACTCTCGACGATCCTTCCACGGATCTCACCCCACTCTTCGATCTGATTATGGAGAGGGTACCGGAGGCGCAGCAGAATTTTACTGCTCCGTTCCGCATGCAACCAAGCTCGCTCGGGTATGATTCGTATCTCGGTCGCATTGGTATCGGCCGTGTGTACGAAGGAACAGTGAAAGCTGGTGACAAAGTCTTTGTAAAGAAGCCAGACGGTGAAACTCGTGCAGGCAAAGTTGCGAAGATTTTCGTGAGCCAGGGACTCAAGCGTGCAGAGGTGCAAGAGGCTATTGCTGGTGACATCGTGATGATTGCTGGTATTCCAGATATCTACGTAGGCGAAACGATTACTGCCGACGAAAATGCAGAACCATTGCCCGCACTCAGCATTGATCCGCCGACCATTTCCATGTTGTTCCTCGTGAACAATTCGCCGTTCGCAGGCAAAGAAGGCACGCTGGTGACGACCCGTCACATCAAGGCGCGCCTGGAGAAGGAAAAGGAAACAAACGTGGGACTGCGTGTAGAAGAAATTCCTGGCAGTGATTCGTACAAAGTGTCCGGCCGCGGCGAGCTGCACCTTTCTGTGCTGATCGAAGACATGCGACGCGAGGGATTTGAATTGCAGGTATCTCGACCAGAAGTGATCATGCGCGAGGAGGGCGGAACGCTTTTTGAGCCAATGGAACAGGCAATCATCGACGTGCCAGAGGCATACAATGGCACCGTGATCGACATGATGGCTCGACGAAAGGGTGAAATGCTCGACATGCGCACAGAGAACGGCCACACCCGCATGGAGTTCAAGGTTCCTACGCGCGGTCTGCTCGGCATGCGCGGAGACTTCATCATCGAAACACGCGGCGAAGGAATTTTGAGCCATTCGTTCATCAACTACGAACCGTTCAAGGGTGAACTCCCTGGCCGCACCCGCGGCTCCATGATTTCCATGGCCACAGGCGAGACCGTTGCCTTTGCACTATGGAATCTCCAGGAGCGCGGAAAGCTTTTCCTCATCCCACAAACAAAAGTGTATGAGGGCATGATTATTGGCGAGAGCTCCAAGAGTGAGGATCTCTCTGTAAACCCAATGAAGGAGAAGAAGCTCACGAACATGCGCGCATCAGGGAGCGATGAAGCAATTCTCCTCACTCCAGTGCAGCCCATGACCCTCGAGCAAGCGCTGGAATACATTGCTGATGATGAGCTCGTAGAGGTGACACCGGCAGCCATTCGCCTACGCAAAAAGCACCTCAAAGAAAACGACCGCAAGCGCTCTGAGCGATAAAGCTGTACGAGTGTGATAGAGAGAGAACACATTACGCTCGCGATACGCAGCGCAATTGCGTACGATCGTACTTATGCTTCGTACCATACTCTCTGTTCTCTTTCCTGTGCTATGTCTTACCGCATGCGCAGGAGATACGCCTGCTGCAGTGCCCGAACCGCCAGCAATGGCAGAAGGGACAGCTGTGCCCGAAGCTCCCCAGCCAATCGCAGCGGATGAACCCATGGAACAGCTTCCTGCAGAGCTCTCTGTTGCGTACTTTGGCAACATGCGGCTAGTGGGCAGTAACCTGCAGCTCGTGAAGGTGCTCGACGACAACACTGCCTATACGCGCCACGAAATCCGATATAAAAGTAATGGCCTCACGATCAGCGGCATCCTGAATATCCCCAAGGGTGAAGGGCCGTTCCCACTCCTGATTTTGAATCACGGGCACATCCCCCCGTCGATCTACACGATCGGTCGCGGACTTAAGCGCGAGCAGGATTACCTGGCGCGGCAGGGATTTGCCGTACTGCACACCGACTACCGCGGGCATGGAGCTTCGGACCCGAGCCCAGATACGGTACGTATGGCCTACGATGCAGGCCTGGAATACAGCATGGACAGCGTGAATGCCGTGCTTGCGATGCGAGAAGCCAAGATCCCTGGGGTGGATACGGAGCACGTAGGCATGCTCGGACACTCCATGGGCGGCGGCGTATCGCTGAATATCGCCACTGCGCGACCGGATAGTGTGGATGCAGTAGTGCTCTATGCACCTGTGCATGCCGACGCATGGGAGAACTTCATGCGCTGGCGATCGGAACGCGATGAGGGCGACCGTACCCGTGAGCTCCTTGGCACACGCGAGGAGAATCCCGCTGCGTGGGACGCCCTCTCCTCCAAAACGTGGATCAAGGATATCGAAGACCCCGTGCTGCTGTTCCATGGTACGAACGACAAAGACGTGCCAATTGCCTGGTCCGAAGATTTGCAGCAGACCATGGCCGCACACGGAAAAGCATTCCGCCTGGTGCGATACGAGGGTGAAGGGCATGAGTTCGGGCCGCAGTGGAACGACTTCATGCGTCAGACCGCGGCATTCTTCGACGAACATCTGCGACCTACACCAGCTGCCGCAACAAGCATCTACGATCCTCTGCGAGTAACAAAGAAGCCCTTTGGCATTCGCATTGATCCAGTCACTTCACCCGTACAACCAGAACGGTTCAGCGGGTACCACACTGGTGCGGATTTTGAGGTATTGCCAGGTGAAGAGCCGGAGACAATAGCAGTTTCATCCCTCTGTGAAGGGCTCATTGCGTACTCTGGTTCGGTGAATGGATACGGCGGAGTGGTGGTACAGACATGCCGTATGAACAATGAAGATGTCACCGTACTGTACGGGCACTTGAGCCCGGCATCTCTTGCGCCCAAAGGCACATCGCTTTCGCTCCAAGAGAAGATTGGCGTACTAGGTGCTGCGCATTCCTCGGAAACCGACGGTGAACGTGCGCATCTACACCTCGCCATCCACCGCGGTTCAGCAGTGGAATTGCGCGGCTATGCCGCGCAGGAGAGCTCGCTCAGCGAGTGGATAGACCCTATCCCCCTCCTTCCGTAGCACCACGCTATTCAAGAGAACGATAATCCGCGCATGCATGCGCGGAAAAATGCGCCGATGCGTTCCCGACGCAGGCGCGGCATGTTGTGAAGTTCGATCGATGCGCGTACATCGAGATCAATGAGCACGGTTGCGCGAAGGCGCTTCCCAAAGAGGCGAACAGATGGGGGAAGTAGCAATGTTGTGCGCACAGGAATGCCCTGCGCATCACGATCAGTCACAATCCATTCGCTGTAATTGATCGCAACTGGATCCATTGTGTAATGGTCGTAGAGCACAATGCCAGGCACGGCATCTGCACGTGCGCCGGGTAGCGCCCGAAACTCTGCAATAATTTGTCGCGAATGACGGTGGTACCGTAGCGACGTTACTTCCAAATTGGGATGCGGACCAAATACCGGTGCAACAGCGCGGAATGTACCTACACCGCAGAATCGCCCTTCGCGATCAAGGAGACCCCATGGCTCCCAAATGCGCGAAGCCATGATCTCCCAACCAAGAAGGAGCAATTGCCCGCAAGAGTAGAAAAACCGCCCTGCATCTGCAGGTGCGGGATTCCGCGGGAACCATGAGCGAAGGTATTGCAAAAATGCGCCCAGCTGACGCCAGGAGAATCGCGCAACATCCGAAATGTACGGCAGCTGCATATTGCGAACGCGCTTCCATACTTCGGAGAGCAAACCAATGCGCGTTTCCGCTAGCATGCTGCCAGCGAGAATACTTTCACCGCTGTACGTAGCGCTAAAACGCAATCGTGAAAGCGGAACTGGGAATGCAGTGATTTCGTACAAACAGTTGCGACACTCGAGTTCCAACGCACCGTTTTTGTACGTCCCGTGAAAGGCAAAGAAGAAGAATCGTGGATTCGGAATGCCCACCGATGCGTTTCCGCTGCTATCCACACCAAATTTCTGCACGCCCCACCCAAGTACCTTTCCGGTACGTTCATCATGATCGATGATGCGCACTTCTATGGCCAAGCTTGCTATCGCAATTTGGTCGAAGCTGGGTACGATTGCCGGGTCGTAAATCGACATCTGTGTAATACGCATCGGCGGCAGTGTGCGGATGCCCGGGAACTCTGCAGGTGCGGGGAGTACCTCGATCGGTATCGCTGTGCGGAAACGCTCCTTCTTCCCTTCTGCTGTATACGGCAATTCGATGCGCAAACTGTAACGACCTGGCTCCTGCAGACCGTGCGGCACGATGTTCACCTGATTCCCTTCGGGCGAAAGAATGGCATCGTGCTGGTAACACTGCTTGCCTGTTTTGAGCGAGCGACGCTGTAGCCGTATGGGCGTGGTGTCTCCATTCTTCCGCTTGAGGAGACGCAAGCTCACTGTTTCACCTGATCGAATACGCACTGGCTCTTGCGTTGTAGGGCTCGCGGGAATTCCACCAATAGAGAGTGAGCAGGCAAACACGCCGTTCTGCGGGAATCCATCGGTTGGATCCATGCACATGCCAGCATGTGTCGGCTCGCGGAGGTAGAAGTCATACGGCACATAGATAACGTCGCCATTGGCGGATGCTGTGGCGACGCCGCCGTCACCTAATACAGTTGCGGCATTAATATTGCAGTACTGTGTCCCCTTCTCTGCGCCCGCAAGCGTGTTGTACGACCAGCGTCGCTTACCGGTGGGCTCAAGTGCATAGAGTAAGCCATTGCCGCCACCCACATAGATGAGGTACGGATGCCGACCTTCCGGATCTGGCCCAAGCGCTGCAGATGATCGAACAGGATCGCCCGTGTAGAACGTCCAAGCTACTGCGCGTTCCGCTGTATCAATGCAGTAGATCTTTCCATCGGACGAACCGATGTACAGCATACCGTTCTCTGCAAGTGCAGGAGATGCATAGACGGGAGCATCGGTCTGGATTGACCACAGCGTATCGCCGGTTTTCCCATTGATCGCGTAGATTTTGCCGTCAAAGCTGCCTACATACAGGGTGCCGTCTTGCCCTACTGCAGGCGACGACACCACGAAGTTCGACAGGTTCTTTGTCCACTTGATTCTGCCCGTATGCAGATCCATGGCATACAAGTGGCAGTCGAACGATGCAAAGTACACGGTGTCATCTGGACCAAATACTCCAGCAGTCCATACGCAACATCCTGTACGCACCGCCCACTGCACTTCGCCATTCTCCGGATCAATCGCGTAGATATGAAAATCATCACAACCAATGTAGAGCCAGCCATTGGGGCCCATGACTACATTCCCCTCAAACCAGTAGATGGTGCTAGGCGTGAATCGTTCATTGCGTGCGAGTACGTCTAAGTGCCAACGCACCGTACCGTCGGGATTGAAACGATAGAGCCCGTCTGCTGCGGGAATATACACGCTGCCATCTGCGCCTATGCAGCCACCGCTGTCGATGAGTTCACCGAGCTCGTGTTGCCAACGGGTCGTGCCATGCACGGGATCGAATGCATACACGATGTGATCTGCTGAACCCACGTAGAGCACGTCACCTTTGCCGACTACCGGTGTGGAGAAGACCGAATTCCCCGTACGAAAATGTCGTATGGGGAGCGTAGACTGCGGCGACGGTTGGCGTCGGAAGACACCGTCATTGCGAATATTGCCGCGCATACACGGCCAGGGCGCTGATTGATCGTAAGGAGAAATCATAGGAGAGCATGTTCCGCTCTCTTAGGAGACGTTCTCAAGTGATCTATATTACAAAATTTGTGCCACTCCCTCTGCCACATTGGGGTATCGCGCCAAAACGCTTGGATCATGGAAAGGGAGAATTATGGCTCCCTGAAGCCGAGAAAGTGATTCTACGTACCCCCGATTCTTCTCCAAATCATACAGATACCCAATCGGAATTCCTTTTTTTGCATTGTCCTGCACGTAACACTCGTCCCCTGGAATGATGTAGGTCGTGTCTCCTACCGCAAACCAGACAACGGAAGACCCAATCGTATGCCCTCCCACCTTCTCTACATGCAGAACATCATGCAGCAACGCCTGTTCTGTAAACGAATGTACGCGCGGATTGTTGGTGAAGAGCGCGGCAAGACCTGCAGATGCATCTGCGTCCGACACACGCAGAATGCGCTCCAATTCATCTTGTTGGATGAAGACCTGCGCGTTGGGGAAGAGATCGACGTTATCACTATGGTCGAAATCGGCATGTGTAATCACAATGTCTGTTACGTCTTGCGGCTGAATGCCGATGGCATTGAGCGGCAGCAGGATATCGCGAATGGTCACCGCATATTGTGCGGCAAGTGTAGGATTGCGGAATCCTGTATCGATCAACATAACTGCCGTTTCAGTGCGCAGTACATAGAAGAGCCAATCGAAAGGATCCTCTGCGTCCGATGTATCGCCAGAAAATATGTACTTCCTTGCAAAGTGCGATTTGCCGTAGGAAACAGCGAAGAGCGATACTACAGGAGGCGGATGCATACGAGGATCCTAGCAGACCTAAGCAACTACCGGTCGCGCCAGCTAAGCAAATTGGGGATTTCCCCAAATCCTTGGCCACGGGTGAGATCCAACGGAATGGGTCCGAAGATGCCAACTGTAGTAGGAGTGCGAGGAGTGCGTGGAATGCGCGGTGACCCTGTGCCTGTTGATCGGTAGCCATTCCCTAGGCGCATGAATGGTCGGATCGACCATGAGCCGCCACGGGGCGTGGACTGTGCCACATCCAAAAGGTTTGGTATCGGCCCGAATATTCCTTCATTTGCATCAAGCGTATTGGGTATTCGACCAAACACTTGGGCATCTACGGAGAATGGCAGAACGAGGGCAACCATGAACGCAGGAAGCATCGCCCAGTGTTTGATGCCAATGTTGAGCTGTAAAGAATGAAACACGAACTTAGAGTTGCGGATGTTGGGAGCGAAGAACCTCC
Source organism: Candidatus Peribacterales bacterium (assembly GCA_020058765.1). GTDB lineage: Bacteria > Patescibacteriota > Gracilibacteria > Peribacterales > Peribacteraceae > JAGVDM01. The sequence continues at coordinate 37,924 of JAGVDM010000005.1, forward strand.
CTTCTATACAGAAGACGCACGAGCGGCACCCTTCTTTCCGAAGAATCTGGATTCATTTCATCGTACCTACAAAGGAGCATCATCACCTCTTGCTCATCAAGAAAGGCCCGTTCGCTGCCGGCTTGTTCATTGATTTCTGCAATAGAGCGCTCAATAGAAGCGGAATACGCCTGCAAAAATTCACATCCTTTCTTTGCTGTTTTGATCAGTGCACGCGACTTTTTTACGCATTCATCCTCTACTTCATCCAATGCAACAGGAATACCGACGCGTTTGGCGTACTCTTCTATTTCTTTCCTATCCTCCTGCATAAGCGGAGTTTCCGCCATAGTGCCATCTTCTTCATCCTCCTGCAGGAGGTTTTCTAGACTAGCTAGCATTTCCATATGCGTAGCCATCATCCGTATTTCTATCCCCATCAGCATTAGATCGTTTCGTAAAAGCTCGGCAAACTGCTCCTGTTCGAACGTTGATGGACGCTTTGCCTCAGCCTGTGGACAGCAATACTCGCGCAGATTGAATGCCATATAGATATATTTTTACATACGTAAATACATATATGTCAAAGTCTCCAGACATATTCTATGAGAGAATATCGGCATGCAGAAACCAGGACATCCCTCGCTATCGCAAACAACCACCCACGCAGATGCCATTCATTGTCCGCTGTGCGGGAATGCCGCTATAGAACGGAAGCTCAAAACATTCTGCACACATTGCGGACAACTCTGTACTACCTGCTGTGACGGCGGTTGTGAGCAAGATTTTGCACAATGAATCCGAGTCTTCTTGGTTGTCGGAAGAAAGTTTCAGTGAAATTCCCAAAACCTGCTTTTTGATTTCAGCCCTGTATGAAAAGGAAAACCCTGAATACAGAAAGTATATTCCAACATGGAATGCACTCAACGCAATATGTGAATCTTGCGTGTTTCATTTCCAGTGCGTACGATGGCGTGATTTGTCAGTGATCCCTGACCAATCACAAACAAAGACCAACAGACCCCGGGGTCAACACAAACATTCACCTGCTCCTTCACACCACAGAATACGACAGAGAGGGTAGTGATCATCGCCGCTCTACACGCACGTTCCCCCTGACCACACTTCATACATAATGATTTTGCGGGCGAGGACCGTGATCGTTGGACGACATTCATACCCCATACTGCTTCTAGAGCTGGCCGATACAAAGGCCCGCACAGGAAGCGGATGTAACGGGTTCATGTGGTCACTCCCCTCTCTGCTCTGCGACGTCGTCCTATCGGTGCGAGGCTGCCCCTTAGGATGCACCCCCCTACTCCTCATGAGTCCCTCCGCTTTTGCGGGGCCGTGATTCTGGCACGAGGACCTCGCTGCGGTCGCGAGGAGAAACAAGAGACCGGAGCAAGGCAGATAGTCGAGGGCTCCTCCCCTCACACTCCCGACAAGTCGTGTTTGCGCCAGCACTGCGCTCGGACTCACACGATGGGAGCCACAAAAACACAAAAGACCGAATCTTGATTCGGTCTTTTTGTTTAATACATGGATTTCCGGTGGTATTCTGCCCCGCCATGCGCAGTTCATTTTGTATGGTTGTGGCCATTCCAAGCACTCTCGATGAGAATGACTTTGAAGATGAAATCATCGATCACATTAAGAAATTCTCAAAGCGGCTAGCAAAGCGGATGAGCCTGTATCTCGATAGTGAGGAAGGTGAATGTGAGTGCGATACCGAAGGTATCCCGCTACAGGAGGTCCGCGTGACCTTTGGGAACTTGGAACCACAAGACACAGCCACTATTCAGGCACTCATGTACCAGCTGCTCAACGATCCCGAAGCGTACATTTACGGATCGGTTCTCGATCCGGATGCGGGCGACGAAAACGAGGAAATCGATGATGATGCCGACTGGTGGAGGGAAGTTTAACCTTTAGCTGACTCAAAATTCAGCAACCAGTCCTTTCGCCATGCCCCACAGGCAAACTCTCCGTTGCCGCCGCTTGCAGGGACAATGCGATGACAGGGAACAACGAGAAGAAGTGGATTGCGATTGAGAGCACTGCCTACTGCGCGTGCCGCATCGGGTGCACCAATGGATTTGGCTATATCGCCATAGGTTGCAGTTTCGCCATATGCAACTTCCATAGCGGCATCCCACACCCGCTGCTGAAAATCTGTAGCAGCAATGGCAAGAGCGAACGAATCGAACACACGTCGTTCACCCGCAAAGTAAGCGGCAAGCTGCTGCATACACTCTTGTAATTGCACATTATTGGCTTCAGGAAGGGCTATAGCGTCTTTCGTATCCAAAAACCGAATCGAGCGAACCCCGCGCTCCGATGCCTCGACCTCCACGGTGCCGATTGACGTAGCTAGCGCAGAACGAGTGAGCGTAATCATCCTACTGCTATACTGGCAGGGTCTCCTCCCCTGTTCAACAATGCTCTTCATGCAAATGGGAACTCCATCGAATCAACCGCGTGGCAATCAGTGGGGCGCTGGCCTGCTCTTCAACGGCATCCTGTGTGTTGCATTCGGTTTGGCCGTACTTGCTGCACCGGAATTATTGGCATACCTCGTTGCCGTATTCCTCATTATTCTGGGCTCTACACTCATTGCTGCAGGCTGGAAGCTGCGCCAAGCTACAAAGCGGTAAGAGTGCTAATTGAGTAGCTCCTGGAGCCACGGATTGTCTTTCCAGAGCACCCGTGCAGCACCAGTACTATCTTGCCAATGAGCGGGCAACAGATCGATGAGCTGCTGCTCAATTTGGCGTGCCTGTGCGGTATCTCCAATACGCTGGTAACTATGCGCAAGAATGCGATAGGTATCGACTGTTGTCGGCATGCGGTTCTTTGCTTCTTGAGCAAAGCGGTCGAGAGACGCCGCATCTGGCAAGAGCGCGGCGTGCCATGCGCGCAAGAGCGATGTCATACCATCGATGTCGCCTGTAAGACGTTCGTTGCGATCAAGCATCTGCCGCGCCATATCGAGCATACCGTTGCGCTGTGCGCCTGCTGGGAGTGACTCCGCCACATGGAGATACGACTCTGCTGCACGGAGGATGGACGCGCGATCCCAAGGAGCAATGTGTACTGCCTGTACGTACAAACCGGCGGCTGTGCTCACCGAACCGACTGCAAACGCCGCCTCTGCCCTCTCGAGCACCATGCGTTGCGTAGACCACTGCAAGGCAAGGGCTGTTGTGCAGAGCGCAATCAGTCCAAGCACAATGGAAAGCAATGTGCCTGCAGCAGATGCAGGAGTGTCGCGACGATCCGACCAAGCCAGCCCAAGCATCCACCCAAGAAAGATCCACGTAAATGCTGCGGTGAGAATGGTATCGAATGCGAACAAGAGCGCGACCTGTGCGCTCACCAGTCCTGCTGCAAGCGGCAGTAATGACTGCTGCTTTTTGCGGAACCGCACAGCAAGTACCACAGCGGAAATAACAGCCGCATAGTACGCCAACAGGCCTGCAGGCCCCGCAATAACCAGAAGATCCAACGGTTTATTGTGTGCCCTATCCACACCTGCGCGCAGTGGTTCTAACCCGAGCAATTCTGCACTCTTATACTGTGGGTACATCACTCCCAGGATCTCTGGACCAATGCCGAGCGGATGTTCGTAGAGCAAAGCAATCGTGTCCTGCCACAAGAACATTCGCGCATTGGTGGATCGTGCGGAGGATTCTTGCATGAAGCGATCAGCGAACGCAGAGGAGCCGATGATGAGGAGACCGAGGCACCCTGCAAGAAGCAGGAGGCGTGCTTCCCTGGCGAGAGTGACCATGCGCCGACGCAGTGGGTTTTCGACGGCCAATAGGCAAACGGTTCCCGCAAGCAGACCAACAAGCCCGCCCCGGCTTGCGGTAGTAAAAAGCACAACCAAGTTCATGCTAAGTAATAACAGAAGGAAGCGGCGTTCATCTGTTTTTTTGGCACACACCGCGTTGTATGCAACCAATGGAAATGTGAGAACAATGAACAGAGCGAACGCATTGGGTTGCCCTGCGAAGGAAAACGTACGACCCAGAAAACTTTGATCAGCCCAGAACATTGCCAAGGGATCGGTGCCGAAAAATTGCAGGAATCCATACACGACCAGTAGTGCATTGCTCGAGAGAATGGCCTGCAGCAAAGCGGTATCTCCGGCAGGCTTGCGAGCAAGGCAGAATACAATGCAAAACAAACAGCCATACAGAGCGTACGTCAGAACGCCCTCCACCCGCGGTGCAGCTCCAAAAAGCGACATCAACGGAGCCTGCGACCGGAGTGCAGTTGCAACGACTGCCACAAAAAACAGCAGCAAGAACCACCCTGTCATCCGGCGAGGCAGTAGTGACAATGACGATGCGGCGTTCGACCCCAGCACCCAGATCACACCACAGAGAGAAAGTAGAGAGAAACCAAGGATTTTCGGCAGTGTGAAAGCAACTTCGGCAATAGGGAAAAATGCCGCAGCAGACAGCGCACAAAGCACCACGAACCAGGCAAAGGGAACACGCTGTGCTTGACTTGTTTTGAATAACATTTTCTTGTATACTATATGTACATCAACGCAAAACAGGATACCACACTCTCCATACACACATTGATGCCGCAACGCCCAACACCCCACAGGACACACGTAACACTTGCCGGCCTTCTTGTAGGCCTCTCTGGCGGTGTGATTGCACTGCAGATTTTCCTGCTAGGGAACATGGCGGAGCCATCGGTGCATATGGGGATTGCCAGCAGACGACTGCCACTCAAGCCACAGCTCGCAAGCCTGCTCATGGCCAGCGCAGATATGCGCACGTCACCCGCGCAGCTTCGAGGCATTCGCATTGAGCCAGATCGAGTGGGCGGCCTGGAGATCCTGCAATCACAAAGCGTACGCCTTACCTCAGTAGGCATCTTTGCGACCATGGAACAACAAATTGCTGCGAACTGGTCACTGTTGCTTGGCACAAGCGAGCAGGCACTGAACGGTTGTACTGGGACAAAGGCGTGTTCGTTCACTCCAAGCCCGGGCATGCAGATGCTCCAAGTGATCGCGCGTAGTGGCGGTTTCCAGGATACGTTACCCGTGCGAATTTTGAGCAGTGCGGACAATCCGTTTTCCGATGCATTACCGAACTGGGCCTCCACATCTATCTTGGCACTACAACGATTGGGCGTGATTCAGGGGTATGACGACGGACGATACGGTGCGGACGACTCTCTGCTACGCGGTCAGGGCATGATTTTGCTGACACGCGTACTCACGCAAGGTGGCCTGAGTACAGGGCAGAACTGCAATACCGTACTGCAAATTCCGGCAACCCACTATGCACACAACGCCACCTGCTTGTTTGTAGAACGTGGGTGGGAACCGGATCAATGGGTGAACCCAGATGCCGTACTCACGCGCGGTGAAACTGCCGCATACATCAATCGTATTTTTGGACCGGCGCTCTTGCGCGCAATGGGATCTTCGCAGGGTGCGGTGCTCACGAACGGCCAATCTTTTACCGACGTGCCAACAGACGACTGGTATTTCTTCGATGCAGGAGTGATGGAGATCACAGGGATCATGACCGGAAATCCCGATGGCACGTTCAGCCCAAATACAGCGCTCAATCGCGCGGAAGCTGCAGTGATCGTGGATCGTCTGCTGCAGGCCATTGAACGCCTGGGCATACAGCGTCTGTAGGCGTTACTTACCCAATGGTCCCATTTCGATGGGCCGAGACGGAACGATTCTCCATCGCGTAAGGGGAATGTTGATTGTGAAGATTCCGATCAACACAAGAGTGAGACTGAGATACTGGTACGGCAAAATTGCTTCACCTAAAAACGCGGCAGCGAACACCACCCCCGCAACAGGCCCTGCTCCAGATATGAGCCCCGCCTCGAGCGCAGTGATGTGTCGCAATGCACCAAAGAACAGGAAGAACGGTGCAAGTAGACCAAGCATGGGGAAACCGAACACCAATCCCATTTGCTGCGGCTGTAAGAACAAATCAAAGGATTGGGGCTCAGTAAGAAGCATCCATAGACCAATACACACTATGCTGAGCGTCGCCCGCACCAGCACTACGGAATCCAGATGACGGCACTTCACGTACTTCTTGTGCAAGATCGTCGTAAGCGCAGCGGTAACGGATGATCCTGCAAGCGCAAGTGACCACCAGTTGAATCCGGTGGATTGGATGTCTGGCCACAATAACGCTCCAACCCCGAGAAGGAGCATGCACCCACCCAGTGCGCTCGACATAGTGAAGTGTTCCTTGAGCATGAGTACAGCAAACACAACCGTAAAGAACGGGAGAAGCCCCACAAGCAGCACTGCATCGGAAGCGCGAACATGCGCGAGTGCCGTGAAGTACAGTAGCGGCGAAATTACGCCACCTACCACTGTGGTCAGCAGGATCCCTTTGATATCCTCGGCAGACATGTCCCATCTCCCCTCCTCGCCGGATTGCAGCAATTCATGCACAGCCAAGAATATTGTGACGACCAAGAGCGCCAAAAAATAGAGACTCACTGGCGTCCAATCATCTGCATACAGCAGTTTACTAAACATGGGCTGTGTATTCGAACACACTACAGACAAAAATAGTGCGAAGAGAGCCCACGAGTGCACCCGTTGTGTGTTGCGTGCTCTGAGCACAGTGCAATCCTAGACGATCCATTCTGGAAGGAAAGCTGCATCCCACACCGCAGGAAGGAGAGTACAGAATGCTTGTGAATACATTTTGTATTCAATTTTCAGAGAAACGCAGTCTGCGTCTGGGTTGCTGCATCATTGCATTTTTGCGTCTTTCGTAACTCTCCAGAAAAAATGAACAGACAACAAACTGGTAATTCCGCTTTTGCAAGTTCACCATACTGCACACAGAATCGCGCATGCGATTCGCATCTCTATCATATGCACGGTATTCACGACTCCGACGTTCGACTTGATCACGAAATCCTGATTCTTGACGCATATCTGCGTGCTCCGCTTTCGGCGGAAAATCGAGAACAGGCGGCACAGAGTTACATTGGGAATTTGCTCAATACACTGGGCATGGAAAAGCTAGGGCCTATGCAGTTCCACGATGCCGCAGACTTGCGGGCACCAGGGTGGTCTTTCATACAACCGATCACTACCAGCCATATTGGTGTGCACTACTTTGAAAAACCCGGCCGACTGCCGCATGTTCGCATTGATGTATACAGCTGCAAAACCGTGGACTGGCGAGCGGTGGTCACTGTAACCGATGCGCATATGCAGTTTGAGCAGTGGCGCGCGACGTTCATTCACCGGGGAATAGAGAGTGCGAGGAAAATTCATGACATTCATGGCTCCGGCGCTGTAGTCACGAGCATCGATATCGTGCAAGATGATCTGCCTGCACTCTCCGCAACTCCTGCAGAGCCGGCAATAGTGCACGCACAGGAGTAGTTTTCGCCGCATCCATGTCTCTCCCCCAGTCCAAATATCTTCGGCAGACAATCGAACACATTGACCCTACAGCGTTTGATGCAGTGCCAGTTGTGGAGGCGATGTCGAAGATGGCCTTCCAAGCACGAAACCTCGCACGTGGATGTCAGATTGTCGATACCATGGTGCAGGAACGTGACTGCACGGTAATCCTCTGCCTTGCGGGCTCCCTGATCAGTGCCGGTCTCAAGAAGACACTGCTCACACTTGTGGAAACAAACAGTGTCGACTGCATTGTGTCTACAGGGGCGAACATGGTGGACATGGACTTCTTTGAAGGGCTGGGATTCCGCCACTACATTGGCGACCCTGATGCGGATGATGAACAGCTGCAACAATTAGGAATCGACCGCATCTACGACACGTTCATTTCGGAACACGAGCTGCGTGTGTGCGATGCCACGATCAGCCTGGTTGCCGATCGCCTGCCTCCGAGGCCACACTCTTCCCGTGAATTCATGGCGGCATTGGGTGCCTACTTGGAGGAACAGAACCTCGGGCAGGATTCGTTGCTGCGTACCTGCTATGCAAAGCAAGTACCGATCTTCGTGCCATCACTCTCGGACTGCAGTGCGGGCTTCGGCCTCACATTCCACCAGCAGCACTCGCCCAAGGGGTACGTGAGCCACGACTCCGTTCGTGATTTTTCTGAGCTCACACGCATCGTGTCTTCATCGGGCTCTTCGGGCATGCTCATTATTGGCGGAGGCGTTCCCAAGAACTTCACTGCAGATACCGTGGTATGTGCAGATGTACTCGGCATGCCAGCAAAGATGCACAAGTACGCAGTACAGATCACCGTGGCTGATGAACGCGATGGTGCACTCTCCGGCTCCACACTCCGAGAGGCACACTCCTGGGGCAAGATCGAATCGGGTGCCGAACAGATGATCTTTGCCGAAGCCACACTCGCACTGCCCAACTTAGCGAGCTATGTGTATCACAAGAAGCACTGGCAGGCGCGGGCTGAAAAGCGCTGGAACAAGATCTTCTCGCCAGTTGCACTCCTCCCCGAAAAAACAGGCTCCGCAGGGGCACAAGAGCTTTCGAAGGCTCGCGCCGCCCTCGCCGTTCCTGTAGCGTCAAAGTAGATGTGGCTTCTCTTTGCACTCCTCACTCCCCTGTTCTTCGCCGTTGTACACGTCGTCGATGCGTACTGCGTTGAGGACGTATTTGACCAGCCGTGGATGGGATTTGTAACAAGTGCTCTTGCTTCCGCAGTGCTGTGCATACCACTGAGCGCTCTTTTGTTGCTAAGCGAATGGCAAACACCATCACTCGAAATAACGCTGATGGCATTAGGCGCCGGATGTCTCATCCAATTGAGCCAGCTTCTGTACTTCCAAGCACTCAAATATACAGAAGCCGGCATTGTGGCTGCATACTGGAACATGGTGCCAATGCTTGTGGTGCTGCTCAGCTTCCTGCTCTTGCATGAGCGCTTGGATACAAATGAATATGCGGGCATCGCGTTGTTGATTGTGGCATCGATCGCCTTCTGCGCACTCGATACTAATTTGGAGATGCGCGGCAGGTCATTCGCACTCATGGCAGCGGCTGCTGCACTACAAGCCGCAATGTTCTTGATGGAAGACGTCGTATTCGCTGGAACGTCGTATGCATCGGGGTTTTTGCTCATCACACTTGGCTTGGTTCTTACGGGTCTCGCACCAATGCTCCTACGCTCTCCGCGGAGAGCATTTGTCGCCAATCTTCCCCGGCTTACACCCGCTGTGGGAATACTGATCGGCATAGAAGTGATCAATCTCCTCGCACTTGCGTCATCGCAGCGCGCGGTGGATTTGGGTACGCCGTCGCTCGTGGCTGCAGTGGAAACCACAATCCCTGCCTACACATTCATGCTCTCGATTGCGATGCTCTCGCTCCTCCCAATGTTCGGTGACACTGATTCACGAAAGCATTTGCCAAAGAAGCTCGGCTTGGTGGGTCTGATGAGCGCCGGAGTGTTTATGCTCGCTTAGGCCTTCTTGTCTGCTTCGAAGACGAGCGGCAATTCCACGGTGAATGTGGTGCCTTTTCCTTCTGCACTTTCAAAGCCAATGGAACCGCTCTGGCTCTCCACGGCACCCTTGGCGACATACAGACCAAACCCGTTCCCCTCAATGGTGTTGCGGACGTTGGTTGCACGGAACAGCTTGCCGAAGATCTTGTCTTGATCCTCTTTAGGAATACCGCAGCCACTATCTTTCACTACGTAGTGCAAACGATCATGTGATGGCTGCGTAATGGTGAGTGTAACCTTGCCGCCCTTTGGTGTGTATTTCACGGCATTCGTCAGCAAGTTTTCGAGTGTCATACGCATGAGGCGACGATCGAGCATTGCCGTAGGCAGAACCTTGGGGCGATGGATATCGAATATGACACCCTTCTCTTTGGCTTGGGTAAGAATGCCCGTACACACTTCCTCGAAGAACGTATCAAGCGCAAGTGGCGCCCTGTCTACCTTCATACGACCGAGCTGAATGCGAGATACATCCAAAATCATGCTCACGAGGTCTGCAAGATCCTTGGATGAACGCTGCATAGTTTCTAGTTCCTTCGTTTGTTCCTCATTCAGCTTGCCCGCATCACCGTCGAGCAGCATTTCGATATACCACTTCATGGAAGAAATTGGTGTCGCAAGCTGGTGGCTAACCATGCTGAGCAGTTCGTCCTTCTGGCGATCCAACTCCTCCATGAGGCGCACCTGTTCATGCTGATAACGGAACACCACCATAGTGAGCAGTGTGAGCAGCAGAATGAGTGCGATAATGAACAACATGAATGGCAACAGTGTGGCCTGCGTACGCACAACGAAGTCATCCACAAGCACATCGACACCGATCACTGCGACCGCATCACCCTCGCTGTTATAGATTGGTGAATAGGCAGCCATCACGAGGCCCCACTGATCCGGAATGAGCTCACGGTCAACAGCGGGATGGTAGAACGCTTCATCGCGTAGCACAGGGTAGTCATCCACCGGGTATGGATCGCCGAGGAGCGGAACAACTTCTGTCTCGGACAGAATGCCATCTCCATCGATATCTAGCTCCTCAACAGGAGTGAGGGTGTCTGTATCCGCAATGAACTCAAACACAGACGGATCATCTGTACGGCGCATAAGGTACACAAACTGGATATCCGCATTGGTATCGCGAATGCGACTCAATCGATCGACCAATCGTGTATAGGACGTCCTGCGCATATCCGCAGGAACTTGGAATGTCTCGAGCTCATCTCCATCGAACTGCGTCGCAGCCGTGCTGGCGATTGCAATCAATCGCTCCTGTAAACGCTCCGTAAGCAGGAATTGCGTGTAGTTATAGAGCACATACGTCATGGTGTTCCCTAACACCGCACAAGCCACCAATACCGCAATCACTTTGCGATTGGCACAGAGCGCATCTATCAGGAGCCGGAGGCCGAATGCGGGTTTCTTGGCCATCCAGATATTGTACCACATTTCTGAGCCGATTGGCACCCGAATATACCCTTCTAGAGGCTAGGAATCGCCCCCTCCAGCTCCGCTAAAGTGATGCAGTCGAGAGAGACCGTGACCCCATCTTCTTCTGCATGCCAATGCGCATTGAATATGGCTTGTTGCTGAGCAGCAAGATGCGGAAACCGCAGTAAGCAGGCACGTTCATCCTCATAGGAAAAACACCCCAATACGCCCCCTGCTATCAGTTGCTCAAAAGGAATCGGGTGCAATGCTGGTGCACAGAGCTTTGTGGAGCGTTCCTCGAACACGTCGCGTGAGCAGTAGCGCCGACCCAGGGGTGTATCATGCGCAATCACACGATATGCAACCTTGCGTCGACGTCTGGCCAGCGTGAACCGCTGACGGATATCGCACAGTGGATCGTCCTCTTCTTTGCAGAAGAGAGGCAAAAAGACATCTATGCTGCCATCTGCAGCATCCAGAATCTGCCAGTACGCTCGCTCTATTCCCGTACGTCCCTCAAAGTATTCCACAGATGGACGACGGAGCTCCCTCTCTACGGTTGAGAGGAAATTGCAGACATCATCTTCGCGACGTTTGAGGAGACCAAGGGTTTCGGCCGTATGCTCTCGCAACCAGCGCAGGATGCCATCTGGTGAGGCGAGCACGTACTTTGGGCTGCCGTTCACGGATTCTCTGCGAAGGATGCATTTGCCGATCAGCTTCTTGGTGGCCTGATCCAGCACGCCAGTGCTCTTGCCCGTTTTCGCCGCAAGCTCGCGCAGCGTAAAGGCACAGCCATCGAGCACGTGACGGAGTACAAGGAGCTCCGTGGTTGTGCACCCCGCATTGAGCAGGTGATTTTCGATACTGGAGGGAAGAAAGCCCATGCAAACGTGCACGCTACAATCTTTTGAATAGAATGTAAAGTACACTAGACATTTTCATGTACTGTCCCCCCTCTTCTCGGCAATCTGGAATGGCACGTTTTCTGTGCAGAAATTACGATTAGCTCTATATAGAGCCAAAATTTCCGTTTCTCGGCATACAAGAACCCCTACCTACTTTCGCCCGAGCGAGGTCAGAACAGCATCCAGCGTTTCGTCGGTGATGCGCTTTTCCTTGTGGAGGCGCTTTGCGTCGGCTTCGAAGGTAGTCATGTTGTCTTTGGCGCCAGTCTGGAGGACTGTTTTGATTTCCGGTGTGTGATTTTCGCGAATAAGGTGGGCTACTGCTGCATTGTTCACGAGGATCTCGCGAATAGCGATGAGGCCACCTTCCGCAGCGGGAATAAGGCGCTGTGCAATAATAGCTCGCAGTGACAGGGAGAGCTGACTACGTACCTGCGCCTGCTGATGCGGCGGGAATACATCTACAATACGATCAATAGTCTGCATGGCATTGGGCGTGTGCAACGTACCAAAGACGAGGTGACCCGTTTCGGCGAGCGTGAGAGTTGCACCAATTGTTTCAAGATCGCGCATTTCGCCCACCATAACCACATCGGGATCTTGGCGAAGAACCCGGCGCATGGCCTCACCGAACGAATCGAAGTCTGTGCCTGCCTGACGCTGGCGGACTATACCGCCACCATCGCGCGGGAAGAGGAACTCCACAGGGTCTTCAAGAGTAATGATGTTTGCCGGACGACTGGTGCGAATAGCATTGATCATTGCGGCCATAGACGTGGACTTTCCCACGCCGGCAGGACCAGTGAAGAGGATCAAACCATCATTGAGCGAAAGAAATGGTTCCACCTGCCCCACCAAACCTGCCTGCTCGAGTGAGGGAATGTTCTGTGGGATAAGGCGTGCAGCCAGACTCGGTACACCTCGCTCAAAGTGACAGTTCACACGGAGGCGAAGTGTGTCCGTAACGGTGTAGGACACGTCGACCTCGCGCAGCTTCTCGAACTCCTTCATACGTGCCTCTCCGAGGATCGTTTTGATTACTTTGCGTACATCCGCCTCGGACACGACGCCTTTGCTCACTGGCGTGAGCGTATCGGCAATGCGGAAGGTAACAGGAACACCGACGGCAATGTGCACATCGGATGCACCCATCTCCGCGGCTTTCTGAAAAATGGCTTTGGGTTGAATTGGAGTCATCGAACTATTCTAGCCCAAAATGACGGAAACCGCAACGGATCTACTCCTCGTTGCGCTTCTTGCAGAGCGCCAAAACAGAACGGACGACCTTTTCCATCGCTTCGGCGTCCATATCCATCTCTTCACCTTCCACGACCCACAAGTCGAGTGATTCGGTTTCATCTTCACGATCTCCGGCTTCTCTCGCCTCTGCAACAACACGTACCCGCTCCTTCAGAAGCTTGAGGAGTTGGTGATCAATGCGGCCGAGGAGTTCTTGATAATCAGTATCAGTCATCGCGGCGTATCTTCACCGCGTTATTGAGGATATTGCAATTGACCGAATACAAACATGTGCTCTGCGGCCACTATCCCCTTCCGGCATCGACGACGAGTGACTTGTCGCGATAGTATACGGCTGTGCATACACAGGACATTCAGGATCGAATGGAGAAGCTTCGTCAGGAGATCTGGCGGCTGAATACCGCGTATTTCTTGCACGATACAAGCGAGGCTTCTGAGGATGTGCGCGATGCTCTGAAGCAAGAACTGATTGCTCTGGAAAAAGAGCACCCCGAATTCATTACACCCGATTCTCCCACGCAGCGTGTGGGCGCACCGTTGGATGGACGCCTACCGAAGGTGAAGCACTTGTACCCCAAGGAATCCCTCACCGATGCGTTTCGCTATGAGGAACTGGAGGATTGGGTGATGCAAATGCGCAGATCGCTGGGGAAAGAAGAGCTTCTGTTCGACATCCTGTGTGAGCTCAAAATTGATGGACTGAATATTTCACTGGTCTATGAACGCACCAAGGGCGAAACGTACACGCTCATCCGTGCTGTAACACGCGGCAATGGAGTAGAGGGCGAAGATGTCACGCACACCGTGCGCACGATCCGGGCTATTCCTATTACGCTCACGCTGCCAAAAACAGCACCGGATTTCGTGGAAATATCTGGTGAGGTGTATATGACGAAAGCCGCATTGGCAGCAATGAATGAAGGCCTTGCAGCCAGTGAGCAATTCGCCAATCCACGCAATGCCGCCGCTGGTACAGTTCGACAGCTCGACCCTGCTGCTGCGGCCGCACGTGACCTACGCATGTTCTGCTATGCGCTCGATCCGGAATCGGCCGATGCGCTGGAGTTAGAAACGCAGGAAGCGCTGATGAAATTCCTCATAGAGATCGGCATGCCGGTCAATGAGGAAATGCAGCTGTATACCACCTTGCAGGATGCACAGAAACGCTACGAGCACTTTCAAAGTGTGCGGGAGCGTTTGCCGTATGACATTGATGGTTTGGTACTCAAGGTGAACAGTCGCCGGCTACAGCATGATTTGGGCTCCACGGCGAAAGCACCCCGATGGGCGCGAGCATACAAATTCCCCGCGGAGCAGAAGACTGCGCAAATCCTCGACATTCAATTGCAGGTGGGGCGCACAGGGGCAATCACGCCCGTGGCGCATTTGTCTGCCACGCAACTAGCAGGCACTACTGTGACCCGTGCAACGCTGCACAATGCCGATGAGATCGCGCGCCTGGATGTGCGCATCGGGGATACTGTCGTCGTGCAAAAGGCCGGGGACATCATCCCAGAAGTGGTGGAAGTACTTGCGAACCTACGACCGAAAAGCACGAAGCCCTTCCATTTCCCCACACACTGCCCAAGCTGCGGAACACTGCTGGAACGACCAGACGGCGAAGCAGTGCATCGTTGCCCAAACCGCAATTGCGGCGCGGCGCGGCAGGAAAAAATCGAGCATATGGCATCACGGTATGCATTCAACATAGAGGGGCTCGGTAGTGAAACGGTGCAAACACTCATTGCAGAAGACCTAGTCTCCGATGCCGCGGATGTGTTCTACCTCACCTACGATGGCCTTATTGGGTTGCCGTTGTTCCAAGAGAAGAAAACCGAAAATCTGCTCTCACAGATCGGTAAAGCCAAGCGCGTGCCGCTTGATCGCTTCTTGTTTGGCCTGGGTATTCGCCATATCGGTCGTGAGACTGCAGAGATTCTCGCGCGTCGTGTGTCGTGGCCCTCAAGCACGATCACAGTGGTGCAACGACGCAGTGGTGGTCAGGGATCCCTTTTTGGCGATGAAGAAGAGCATGTGAACATGCACGGAATCTCTATGCACGACATTACGAAAACATTGAAATCGTTTTCCACTGAGTCGCTTTCGGCAATTGATGGCATTGGCCCCGTAGTAGCACAAGGCATGTGCGACTGGATCGCCGAGGAGGACAATCGCGCGCTGCTTGAGAAATTCGAGCATGCGGGTGTGATCGCCTACCAGCCGGAAGGCAGCCATGCGCCACAGATTTTTGCGGGGAAGACATTCGTGCTGACAGGCACCTTGCCCACCCTGAGTAGGGAGGATGCGAAGACGCTCATCAAAGAGCGCGGAGGAAAAGTGAGTAGCGCCGTGAGCAAGAAAACCGACTTCGTTCTCGCAGGTGGCGATCCGGGTAGCAAATTGGATGATGCTACTACACTTGGCGTTCCCGTTCTCGACGAAGATGCATTTCTGCAAATGGTGAAGTAAATATCACAGAAAACCCGGATACGGCACTTTTTTTCGGCATGTGAGTCCACTCCTCATCCTTGCATCAGGAAGCCAGAGTGCAATACTCGTCCTCGATTTCTTCCCCATTTTCCATGCGTTCCTTAAAGCGATTCTTGAGTTCCGCAACGTTGCTGTCCTTCTCAGCAGGGTTGACGCTCGGCACCGTTGTTACAACAGCGAGTGCTGCCCTCCGCGGTTCTGGAGTGTTCCCCGATGTGCCGCAAGGGAGTTACTACGATGATGCGATCGGCATCATGTACGGCGAAGGCATTATCACAGGGTATTCCGACGGAAAGTTCGGCCCGGATGATCCTGTCACACGCGGCCAAATTGCCGTCATCATGCAGCGCCTGATGCTCGAAATCGGTGCTATCGATGATACTGACTCATCCAGTTCACGCAGCACGCGCTCCAGCTCCTCGAGCCATTCATCGGAAGATGATGATGAGGACGAGGATGACGGCGAACCGAACGATAACGGCGCACTGGGCTTCACCGTAACCCAATTCGACGTCAGCGAATCATCCACAAAAGCCTCTGTGGCGGTTACGCGCAGCGAAGGCGACAATGGCAAAGTAACTGTGGAATACGAAACCGTCGATGACACGGCGAAGGCCGGCGAAGATTACACGGCAAATTCTGGCACACTCACATTTGAAGATGGCGAAACGAGCAAGACCATCTCGGTCACCCTCAAGAATGACGACTCTGGTGAAGACCTAAAGGCCTTCAAAGTTCAACTCAAGAACCCCACCGGAGGTGCTGAGCTGGGCAAGAATCCTACGGTAACAATCCGCATTCTGGATAACGACGGAGGCGCGGGGGCAAGCGGAGGCGGCACGTCTTCCACTTCCAGCGTATCAAGCGTAGGCACAGCAGGAGCATTGTCCTTTGGAGGATCTGCATATGCAGTAGAAGAAGACGCCGGAAACCTCACGGTGTACATAAACCGCACCGGTGGCACCAAGGGGCAGGTGGGCGTCACCTATGACACCAAGAGCGGCAGTGCATCCGATGGCACGCACTTCACACGATCAACTGGCACCCTGAGCTTCAGCGACGGAGAAACGCAGAAGTCCTTCACGGTTCCGATTATCGATGATGGTGAAACCAAGGGAAACAAGACCTTCTCCATGACACTCGCCGCCCCAACAGGCAGCGCCGTGCTCGGCAAGAACTCAAACGTATCGGTATCCATCGTTGATAACGAGGCAATCACCACGGGTACTGGCACATTCCGCATTGGTGAAGATGAACTCGATATTCTGGAAGGTGAAACCGCCTACATGCCTGTGTTGCGCATGAGCGGAACAACGACAGAACTCACTGTGAAGTACGAAACGGTGAACGGTACCGCGCAGGCTGGAGCCGACTTCATCGCTGCAAGCGGAACACTCACATTCAAGCCGGGTGAGTCCTCAAAATATGTGGAGGTAAAAGTCATTAAGGATGACAAGAATGACGAAGTGAATGAGCGATTCACCGTTCGCGTCTTCGAACCAAGCAATGGTGGCTCACTCGGCTCGCCGACCTCCGGCATCGTCAATATTTCCGAGTAGTCGGGATTTCTCCCATTTCACTGGATTGGCCTAACGTCCGGATCGTCTCCCGCACACAGTTCTGATAGAACGAGCGGGGGACGTTTCGGCATGCATTGCGCGCATCGCTCATGCGTTCCTGCAGCAGGAGTGACCGCTGTTTTTGTGCATCCTTGTCCGAGATATCGTCGATAGAGCGCAGCAGCTCACGGCGAGAAAAAGCACGTGCCCGAATGGGGGTGGGATCCTTTTCTGGATCAAAACGCTCCTGATTCTCGGGAGAGAGGAAACGCTTCCCCTCACGAATGCGCCCACGAAACTGACTGGAAATGCGATCGAGACGCTCTTCCGCTCGAAGATACCGACCAGACTGCAGCGCACGTGTCACGCGCTCCTGTACGCAACGCGAAATACGGTACTCATGTAAACCTACCTTGAGCTCTTCGGCATTGATTTCCATTGCCTGAATGCACGCCGCACGATGCTCGGCATGTGCATCAGTATCCGCGGGGAGCTCTGCACTCGTCGCCACGGCAAACAATCCCAACGAAAGGAGAAGATTCATAGGTGCAGGCTGTCACCGCTGCTATCACGAATCAAGTGACAACGAGCAGGACACGCTCCGCATACTCTCTGCGCCCATCGCGAACTACGCGATGAGGAAGATTAGCGCAAAAAGCGGAATGAGGAAGAAATGGATCCTGTGCATGACCGGGAAAGGATACGCAACCGCCGCTGGGGTATCAAGGCACTGCGCTACACCCGGACAGTCCATGCAAGTGAATATCTATTTCGCTGTATAAAGCCAAAAACACCGTACAATCGACAAATGACTCCATGGGGGAATCGAGTGCGACGGACAATGCGGTTATTGACGAGTCGCTGAGCGGATATTGAGGAGGTGGAGCTGTGCTTTTTCGTAGCCAGGATTCATTCGTACAACCTTTTCCAATGCAGACTGTGCCTCCGTCAGCATACCGAGTTCGCCGTACACAGATGCCAAACGGTACAACGCATCTATGTGATCTGGCTGCAGCACAATTGCATCTTCGAATGCAATGCGCGCATCGTCGTACCGCTGTGATTTGTGCAACAGAATCGCCAGATTCACGTGTGCATCCACTGCCGCTGGATTGCGGGCAACAGCGCGCCGCAGCATGCTGATGGCACGAGGTAGATCCCCGCGAGTGCTCAAGATATCTGCAGCAAGGAAGTACGGTGCAAGTTCTGCTGAGCCTACGGGTTGATCACTGCTCTCAAGACCATCTGCCGCCTGCACAAAAAGCTCAAGTGCCTCGCTGCGGTTCCCCTGCTCTTGGAGCAACAATCCCAAATTTGTGAGTGGAGCGGGCGCAGAAGGATCGAGTGTGAGTGCGGCGCGGAAATGCTCCTCTGCACGCTGCATATCGCCTGCGGATTGAAAGTACGCACCAAGATTGTTGTGCGCCATCAATGAACGATCGTCGTCTTGTAGCACGAGGGAATACAAGGTCTCCGACGATTGCCAGTGGCGGAGCTGCAGCAGAGAAAATGCCCCTGCAGATGCAATAAGTACCACTGCCATGCCGACAGCGAACCGTTTGGCGCGCACGGCAATAGCGGCAATAGCAGTGCCGAGAGCGATACCAATGCCCAAGAGACCGATGTACGTGTATCGGTCGGATGCAAAGAAGAGAAGACCGCTCTTCTGAAACGTTGCATACGATGGCGTAAACGTGGCCAAAAAGAAGAGTAGCCCGAATGCCGCAGCACGTGAATGGCGAAGGGCGATTACGAGAGCAATGCTGTACACGGCACAGCACAGTACCCAAGGCCACATATCTACGAGCATCAGCGGATCGTGTTGTTGGTAGAGCACAGTGAGGTTCGTAGGCACTGCTATGTGCCACAGCGCAATGCCGCTAGCCTTGATGATCAGCAGGACGTGATCGAACAATGCTATGCCCTGGAAGTTCGACTGCTTACCGAGAACGGCAACGATTCCAAAAATGATCGACAGGAGGAGAAACGGCCATTTTTCCAGCACACGATTGCGTGAGATCCGCCCTTGCAGCCAATCCACGAGGAGCAGAATCGGGAAGAGCGTGATAGCGGTGACTTTGGAAAGAAGCCCCAAGAAGAATGCGCCGACGCTCCCCCACCAAAGAGGCTCCCCTCCCCTCCCACCCCCGCGGAGGTACAACCCCATGCCGGCCAGGACGAAGAACGCAGAGAGAAGATCTTTGCGTGCGGCAATCCACGCTACGGCTTCAACCTGCAGTGGATGTACGGCAAACAGTGCAGCAGCTATAAGCGCGGCAAAACGATTACGTAGCAATAGGGTGCAGCACCAAAATGCCAAGAGCACGTTTGCAAGATGCAAAAGTAGATTGCTGAAGTGGAACACCATCGGCGAAGAGCCAAAGAGCATGTGCTCTATTTGGTACGAGATGAATGTCAGCGGAATGTAGAGCTCCGGATCGTATGTGGTAAATGCCGCTCCAACCTGCCCCTTTGTCACAATCGGATTGTTGTAGACTAGCAACCCGTCATCCAGACCCACGAAATCGAATGTGAGCACCTGTGCGAATACGAGAACGACCAGCAGCGTGAGTGCTCCGTAGGAAGAAAAGAGAAATGCACGAATAGCAGCCATAACAATCGGAAGGCTACTGGAAGTGCCATGCACGGTAAACAGCCCCTGCTTCTGCAGGGGAATACATGCGGTGGTGCCGAGAGGTTTTCTGGTTACTGTATTTCTTTGAAAGAAATTTCTCTTAGTTCAACCAATGCTATTCCTTATAAACAAACCACATGTCTCCACCCTGCTTCTTTCTAATGACAGTTCCGGGCAATACTACACCTGTATTTTCCTCAATTATTCCCTTTAAACAAGCAATGTACATAAGTACAGCTATATATCTATGACTTTGCCCATGATAATTCTGATTACTAATTTCAGGCATACCACCACCATGCGCAACTTTATTTCTAAATCTGACAAGCTGCTCGTACCAAAGTGCATATCTGGTTCTTTTGATCTGCTTTCCATTTGCATCAGTTTCAGGCTTAATTTTGCCATTATTCATAATAAATGAAGGGTGCAGTGCCGCACCTTGAAAGTATCTATCTATTGCATTTTTAACAGTATGTCTTTTTTCTCCTAATAAATTTTCAAATGCACATACAATGAGAATATATACAGCAGTTGAAGATATAATATTGTTATTCATCAACGGAACTACCATCATTTCTGCAGAGTCATAAATTTTCTCGAGAAGGCGATTTTTCCCTTTTCTTAGTTTAAGCAAAGCATTAAGTAGCTGCATATCAATCTTTGTATTTTCTGGTGTTCTTTCTTTCATGAAAAATGGCTTAGGTATAACTCCATTTCTAATAGGCAAAGTCCAGTATGAGTTCTTAAAAATGGGATCCATTTTGTGTTTGATGCTCGTTGCTCTTGGATCTATGGAATATGAACTATAGGTGAAGTTTTCAGATGATGAAGAGGTGCTGTCATTTCCAATTGCACTAGCAAGAGTGTTTCCTTTGGCGAGAGTAGTAATGAAAAGTAGTAATTGTACGTGCCGAATGGTTTTTGCATCAAAACTACAAAGACCATTACTACCTTTAGATATGGCATTAACCCACTGGGGGTTTTCATACATATTTACAATCCTGTCTGATTGCGCACGCTTTTCAGCATTTGGAATGTATATATTTTTAAATTCTTCATAATTCCAAACCCGAATGTCGTTCCATAATTCTATTTCACCTGCACGACCAAGATATGGTAGTAACGTAATAAAGCTCATGAACCAATGATACAGAATAGTAAGATATTCACCTGAAAACTCCATAATCCCTACCATTATGAGTTTTTGTCTTTCTTAAGATGAAATGTGTACCTTGATCGGTGGTGCCCAGGAGAAGACTCGAACTTCCACGGGAATGTATTTCCCACTAGCCCCTCAAGCTAGCGCGTCTACCAATTCCGCCACCTGGGCACGGAGCCACGGAAGTGTAGCAGCGACCCTAGGGATCACAACAGCTTCGCCACGAATTTCCCCTAGGAAACGAGTCGGTACGCCTTTCTGCGGGCAGATTCGCCATACAGCATAACGGCAGTATCTGCTTCCACTCTATCGATCACCGCAAGCATACGATCGAGGCCAGATGGGCAATTACCAACGTGTTCCATCATGGCCAGTACATCCACAGGGGGCGGATACCCACAACGCTCCAAATCAGCTTCTTCGAATTCATCGATCACATTGTGTCGTAACTGCTCAAGAGTGGTACGTGGCATGGGCAGAAAAGGGAGAATATCTGCACCGTACTCCGTAGAAATTTTTGCGCAAAATACTAAATATTTGAAATATGTCAAAGATCAGTTTTCGTTTCTATGAAAGAAAAACATTGGTGTACCGAAGTAAGTACTACACCAATTTAGACAGACGATCGCGCTCCCCTTTTGGTAGAGGAAGTGCTGCAATAAATGTGCGGAATGCTTCCGGTGTGACCTTTTTCCCACGCGTGAGAGCTTTGAGCTTCTCGTATGCATCGTGCACGCCATGCTTGCGCAGAACGATTTGCACTGCTTCTGCCACAACTTCCGGGTGGAGTGCGAGCTCACGGGCAATGGCACCGCGATCCACGGCCAACTTCCCCATGCCCTTCTGCAAAGAGCGCATCGCAAGCAGGTGATACCCAAATGCAACGCCGATGTTGCGCTGGACGGTGGAATCCGACAGGTCTCGCTGCAAACGACTAATGGGGAGTTTTTCGGCAAAGTGCGAGAAGAGTGCATTGGAAATACCCAGATTGCCTTCTGCATTCTCGAAGTCGATAGGATTCACCTTGTGGGGCATGGTGGAAGAACCGATTTCCCCCTGCACTACGCGCTGCGTAAAGACACCGCGAGAAATGTAGAACCACACATCCCGTGAGAAATCGAGAAGGATTGTGTTCACACGCACCAGCATGTGACTGACTTCTGCCAAGTCATCATGTGGATTGATCTGCGTGGTATTCGCGAGTGGCGCGAGGCCAAGCGAACGGATGAATTTGGCGCCGAACTGCGGCCAGCGCACATCGGGATACGCAGTGCTTACGGCAGCGTAATTCCCCACAGCTCCACCGAACTTCCCCTGCATTTTGAATGCTTTGAGCTGCAGGAATTGCCGTTCCAGTCGATCAGCGAACACACGCATTTCTTTGCCAAGAGTGGTGGGTGTTGCAGGCTGACCATGCGTGAGGCTCAGTAACCGTATGCGATCCCAGCGGCGTGCCATACCCTGCAGGTCGGCAATGCATTTACGCAGACTCGGGCGAATGACATCGCTCAATGCGCGGTGCACAAGCAGACCGTAGGCCAGGTTGTTCACATCTTCGCTCGTAAGACCGAAGTGAATGAACGCGAGTCGACTCTGGAGTCCTGGAATCTTTGCGATGCGTTTTTGCAGGTAGTACTCCACTGCTTTTACGTCGTGGTTTGTTGTTTTTTCGATGCGCTTGATCTCTCGTACATCTGCGCTGCCAAACTGCTCCACAATGGCAAGGAGTGCCTTTGTTTGTGCTGCGGAGAGCTTGGGGAATTCACGAATAGCGGCTTCTTGCGAAAGTGCGATGAAGTACCGCACTTCCACCTCTGTACGCGCACGAAGTAGTGCATCCTCACTCAAATGCGGCCGGAGCGGTTCAACGTGTGAAGCGTATCGGCCGTCGAGAGGGGAAAGCGCCATGAAGTCCATGTGTCCCTATGGTACCTGCTCCTCACGATGAGGGCGAGTGGATCAGCGCGGTGTTACGTCTAGCAGCACCCCATCCTGTTGGAGGAGCGGCAAAATGCCGCTGTAGACATTCAACGCATGTGACACCGAATCGGTGCGAATATATCGATCGAGCAAACCCGGCCCCCAAAAGAGCCCACCGATCGCACTGGAAGGATTGGGTAAATGTGCAGCGTACGCGTCTGAATACGTATGTTGTAACAGCCAGCGAATGGCGCGCACGATTGCATCGCGGAATTCATTACAGTCACGCTCCCCTTGCTCCTCGCAGAATTCGTATACCTCTACAAGAACCTCCGCAATCCACGATGTACCACTTGTAGAGAAGCTGTCTGACCAACGACCATAACGACGCAAGTCCGATGTATCTGTCAGCTGTTTATCGAGAAGTTCACGTGCACAGTTGAGTATGAGATACTCCACAGAAGGATCGGGCTGTGCAGTATTGAAATCGATAAGCGAATACAGAATCCACGCACTGGAGATCGGATTGGGATCACGATAGCCATCACCGACGTAGCATCCTTCACGATCAACCTTCTGCAGGAAGTAACTGGTGATCTTGCGTGCGCCCTCCAAATAGCGCTCTTGGCCGGTGTGGGAATACAAGCGCGACAGCGCCGAAAGCACTTGGCCATTATAGAGTGTGGAATCACTTGAACCTGAGACCCATCGACCATCCTCATTCAAACGTGTGTAGGACTTCACATTGCCCGCAGGCAGGATCATGGTGAGCAGCCAATCGCCACCAAGCTCCGCTGCCTGCAGATAGCGATCTTCGCTCGTGCGCTCATGGAGCTCAATCAAGGTGTAGATAGCCTTCGATGTTGTACCTACGACGTAGCGCTCCTCCTTCTCTTCTGTTTCGAGTGCATACATATACGCAAATGCACCCCTGCGCAGATCGCCTTCCTCGGTATTCTGCATTTTGAGCAAGAAATCGGCTGCACGTGTGGCATCAATCGGCACGCCATTGCCTTCTTGTTGATTGAGAAGTGCAAGAGCGAATGATGCGGTATAGACCGTGTAGAGATTGGGCTCAAGTTCATCAATAGTCGGATAGTAGTACTTGTGCATGCCTCCATGTTCAGGATGCTGCACACCGCGTAAATAACTCACACCGTATTCCATAGAATTCCGAATATCGTCGGTGCTCACAGAATACACACGCGGGATACGCGGCGGACTATTGTCCGGCGCCTCCTGCGAAGCGTCCATTTTCAATTCATCAGCAGCATCTACAGCATTCTGATCAGCCTGAGGCGCATTGCAGGAAACCAACAATAGAAAAAGTGCCACCATCCCCAGGAGATGCCCCACCAAGGAGAGCCGATGCTCACAGAGCGAACGCACCGGGTGCTAGTGTAGCACTTCTATTCAACGGCTGTCTCCTCTGATTCCTTGGGGACAGATGCCTTCTTCTTGCCTTCAAAGATCTCTGTGAACTCTTCTACGGTCATTGTTTCCTTCTTCAGGAGAATGACAGCCAGCTCGTCGAGCTTTGCGCGATGCTTCCGCAGCATTTCCAGGGCACGTGTGTATTGTTCACTGATGGTATTTTCCACGAACGCATCGATCTGCTGTGCCTTCTCCTCCGAGTAGTTGCGGTTCATGCTCGGATCGGCGCCGAGGAACACTGTCCCCTGCCGTTCGCCGTACGCCACCAGACCGAGGTCATGGCTCCCCATGCCGTAGCGCATTGCCATGTCGCGCGCGATCTGCGATGCCTTCTCGATATCGTTGCTCGCGCCTGTTGTGATCTCGTTGTAGATCAATTCTTCCGCTGCCCGACCGCCAAGTAGGCCGCAGATTTCATCGAGGAACTTCGTTTTGCTCGTGGTGAAGGTGTCTTCCTCTGGCAAGAACCATGTCACACCGAGTGCCGCACCTCTGGAGACAATGGAAATTTTGTGCAGCGGATCGGACTCGGGGCACAGGTGACCAACAATGGCATGCCCGAGCTCATGGTAGGCAGTGATCTCCTTTTCCTTCTGTGTGAGTTTGCGGGACTTCTTGGCCATACCAATGGTGACTTTTTCGACAGCCTCCACTAGATCCTTCTGCACGATGTTCTTGGCCTTTCTCTTGGCAGCATTGATCGCAGCCTCGTTCATAATGTTCTCTAGATCAGCACCAGCAAGACCCACGGTCTGCTTGGCTATGTCGCGCAGATTGAGCCCCTTGGCAATCTTCTTATTGCGCGTGTGCACTTCCAGAATCTTCACGCGTGCTTCCAGATCGGGTTTGTCGATGAAGACGCTGCGATCGAAACGACCAGGGCGCATGAGTGCTCTATCGAGCACATCGGGGCGGTTGGTTGCCGCCATGACAATCACGTTTGTGCCCTGCTCGAAGCCATCCATCTCGGTAAGGATCTGGTTGAGTGTCTGTTCACGCTCGTCGTGACCACCACCAAAACCAGCGCCGCCGCGTTGGCGACCTACAGCATCAATTTCATCGATGAAGATGATGCAGGGTGAATTGCGCTTCGCTTTGGCGAAGAGATCACGCACGCGGCTGGCACCCACGCCCACGAACATCTCGACGAATTCGGAACCGGCAATAGAGAAGAACGGCACGCCCGCTTCGCCAGCAACGGCGCGAGCGAGGAGTGTTTTCCCTGTGCCTGGAGCGCCTACAAGCAGCACGCCCTTCGGAATCTTGGCGCCAATGTTCATGTACTTCTTGGGGTTCTTGAGGAAGTCGACTACTTCTTCGAGCTCCTCCTTTGCTTCATCCATACCTGCTACATCTTTGAACCGCGTGCGTACCTGCCGCGCATCGGCAATGCGAGCGCGCGACTTCCCAAAGGAAAGCGCCGTGCTCTGGCTGCGAGCAATACCGCGGAAGAGCCAGAAGATGCCTCCAATGATGAGCAAGAAGAAGAGAAGGTCGGGCAGGATGGCGTAGAACATGTGTGTGCTCTCGCGGTTTTCGATGCTCACGACTGTGTCGTTGTCTGAATCGTTCCAACCTAAATCTGCAATGCTCTCCCCTGCCTTATATGCCTGTACAAGCGAACCTGTATCGCTGCGCAGCGTGGCATACACCGTGTTGTCTCGCACAATGATCTCCGCGTACTCCTCCGCATCATATCCGCGCGTGATCTCGCTCAACGACACCTCCTTTGCATCGCTGAACTTCCGATCATCCGCGCGCTGCGGTGCAGTAATGTTGAGTACTGCGAAAAATAGCAGCAGGCAGAGGAGAAACGCCGTGAAGAGCCATTGAGGACGACGAGGTGGCTGTCGAAGTGGGGTGGCCATTACGAGCGCGAGTGTAGCATCACTCGTGGAAAAATGAGAGGAAGTTTGCCTGTTTCATGCCAAAAAACATTCCTGTCGCACAACAGGTATTTGCTCCGCTACACTACGCCCTGTGCGTCTCTCCGAGATTCTCCATCGCATACAACAGCCGGCGGCAGTCGGGCTCTTCCTTATTACACTGTTGTCGTTTTTTTCGTACGTGCACAATTACGCAGAGCCAGATGCGCTCTTTTGGGATGAGAACTACCACATCGCTAGTGCACAGAAGTACATCCACGGCGTGTTCTTTATGGAGCCGCACCCTCCGCTTGGTAAATTACTGATTGCTGCCGGGGAACTTCTTCTCTCACCCAACGAAGCAACGGATCAGTTCATTGGTACAGACTACGCAAAAGATCCACCAAAAGGATTCTCGTTTGCGGGGTATCGCTTATTTCCCGTGCTGCTTGGGTGGCTCTGCGCGCCAATCTTTTTTGGCATCATGTTTGTTGTTACACGTAGGAGTTTGCTCGCCACACTGCTGAGCTTTTTGTATGTGTTCGATAACGCGATCATCGTCCACAGCAGGTCGGCAATGCTGGAATCGGCCATTCACTTCTTCCTGCTGGCAATGTTGCTGTGCTTCCTACTGGTACTGCGGTCGGAACACTACTCCAAGCAGCAGCGCATTTTTGCCGTGGTGATGGGTATGGCGTTTGGCGCACTCGTGACCACAAAGCTCAATGGGCTTGTGATGCTTGTGCTCTTCCCAATGTTGCTCTGGCACTTCCGCAATGCGTTGCATGCAGGCGCCGAAGTATTCGTACTTACCACTGCTGGATTCCTACTCGTGTTCGTACCGGTGTGGCACACGCACTTCGCTCTTGGCTCACGCGTGATTACCACACTGCCGGATGGCAATAATGAGCCGGGGTTCTACCAGGCATCTCCCGCGTACAAGGCTATCGTGCGAGAAGGGAAGAACGGCTCACTCCTGAACTTCCCCGTAATGCTTGCCGACTCCATGAACTTCGTGGGGCACTATGAACGTGGTGTGCCTCCGTTGGATCTGTGCAAAAGCGGTGAAAACGGCAGCCCGTGGTTCCTGTGGCCATTCGGTGGACGCACGATCAGTTTCCGTTGGGCCACACCTAACGGATATGCCTACCAATACCTGTACCTTGTGCCGAACTTGGTGGGATGGATGGTTTCCCTTGCTGGCGTAATTCTGGCCGCCGGACTGCTGCTCGCATCGGCAATCCTCCCGCTGAAAGAAAAACTACAACACGGGTTTTTGATGTTCACACTCCTGGGTCTGTATGGCGGCTACATGGTCGCCATTAGCCGCATTGATCGTGTGATGTACCTGTACCACTACTTCCCTGCCCTGCTGTTTGGCTACGTGCTCTTTGCTATCGCCATTATGGAAATACGTCGGCTTGGCCCCATTGCCGTTACGGCAAGTATCCGCACAGGCATTGTGTTTGCCTGTGCGATGGCGGTGTTCGCAAACTATGAGTACTTCCGCCCGCTCACCTACTACAAATTGATCACCGATGCGGAGTTCCAGCAACGCAACTGGCTGCAGATTTGGGATATGAAGTGTGTGAAGTGCGAGCGCGACAGTATGCTCGTGAAGAAGACGTGCTAGGTCAGTCTAGCCATTTAAATCTATTCTAGGTGGGACGCTCGCTCCACAGAGCCCCCCTCACAGTTCTTCATGCAAGAGGAACATGTGATAGATTCGTTGGAGATCAAAACGTCAGCGCGACAGCCGCAGCCGCACCAAATCTCGGAACATCCGAAGAATCACCGAGAGCTTTGCGCCTGTTTGCTGACCGTACAAACGTGGATAGTGCTCCACGAATACCTGTTTCCATGCAATCCCCTTACGCTTGGCGCGGTAGAACGTCTCTGCATTAAAGAGTGCGCCCGTCGCGAACTCCGGGCAAATGGTAGACCAAATGTCTCGCCGGAACATCTTCATGGCGCAATTGATATCTCGCACCCAGATGCCAAGAATCAATACATTCAGCACGGCGAATCCTTTAGCGTTCAGCTTCCGCATGAACGGATCTGCACGTTTGCGACGGCGACCGGTAATGATGGCGTACTCGCCAACGAATGGCAGCAGTTTGCGGAAGTCATGTGCCTTAAATTGACCATCGCTATCCATAAAGGCAATCCATTCCTTGGTGCCGGCATCCAAACCCGATTGGACTGCGCAGCCATAGCCACGATTCACCTCATGGGTCACCACCTTCAGTTGCGAAATTTCTGCAGCCAAGCGTGCGAGTACGGCACCTGTACCATCTCGTGATCCATCATTCACCGCAATGATTTCACCATCCACCTGATCCTCTACAAACCACCTAAGTACGTCGCGAATCGTCTGTTCAACGTTCGCTTCTTCGTTGTAGCACGGCAAGGCAATGGAGATGCTCACGCTCATTGGGGTGAAGTATTGCCGGAGATCGAGAAAAAGTACACCAATGGCAATTGATGGAGGGTGTGAGGCAAATACGAGAACACTCTTTCCCCAAGTTCGCAGCAAGAATCATACACAGAATGGCTACTAGACTTGACAAAAGGAGAAATTGTATAGTATCATTTTCATCTATTGCGTTAAGCTATCGAAATGAGCGTTTCTACCGTCAAAACCGGCGAAGCTCAGGGGGAATTCGATCCCTACGCTGAATGGCTGTCCATTGGGATGGATAATCGGCCGATCACGCACTATGCGCTGATGGGCTTTTCTCAAGCAGAAGCTCTAAAAATGTTCGGCCGTGCGCTCACAGAAGCGGAGAAAAAGCGTGTGGAAGCCGCCGCAGATCGCAATATGAGCTTCGTGCGCAATTATCAGACTGGAAGCCAGAGTGCGCTTTCGCAGCGGATCCTGAATGAACTCGCCAGGGCAAAAGTGATACTTCTGGATGACAACCAGAAGCTCCGATACGACGCTAGTTTGGGCAGATCCATCAGCATCGGCCCGCACCAAGGTGTGCGCCAGGCATTGTTTGAAACAACGGGAGCACAAAAGGTGGAGTTGGGTATAGAGCCACCAAAAACCAAAAGACCCCAACCTCGGCAAGTGGCTCCTGCCCCCAAAGCAACTGGCAATGGATCTCCGGTAACACCAAGCGCACCTGCTGTGCCACCTGCAGTCGTGCCGACCAAGGCACCACCACCTGTATTGGAAGTGCTGGATCACGGTCCTGTTGTCGCTCCTGAACAAGGATGGAATTTTGCAGGAGCCAGCGATCAATCTTCGATTGATGCCTACAAACGCAAAAAACAGGAGCCGAGCTGGTTGCAGAAAAATACAGCTGCAGTAGTAGCAACTGTTGGTGGTATTGCTGTGGTTGGTGCAACTGGCTTGTATGCCATCTTTGGCGGTGGCGGCAAACCCGCAGAGTCAGAAGACAATCGTCCAGTTCTCAAAAAGACGGACGATGATCTTGTGAAGCATCCACCCATCAGGCCTCTGGGCGTTCCAACAGTGGAGCCGGAAAAGCCGGTGATCGGTACGCCGGTTGAAGGAGAGAAAGATCCTCCACAAGTTGCCATCAATGTGCCGGAGGTGAAGATTGACCCCGAGGCAGAAGCAAAGCGTCTTGCAGAGGAACAGAAAAAGAAAGAAGAGGAGGCGCAGAAGAAATTCGATGCAGATGTGGAACAGCAGTTCCGTAGCCTGCAGACACGATACGCCAATCTGCCATCTTCCAACTTAGAGCAGCTCGGTGAAACAGAACCTGATTCTGTAACGAAAACTGCGCTTACTCGTCTGGTAGCCGAGCGCCGTGCACAGGAGCAATCCACCGCTGTATTCAGGGGCAAAGTGGAAGAGATGTTCAAAACGCTTTCGGCACCAAACAGTGCCTACAAAGATTTTGAGCCTGCACAGATTGTTGCGGCAGCGAAGGGCGAAAAGGATCCTGTAACGCAAACAGCACTGTTCATTTTGGCTGCATCACGCGCAGGCCGCGCCGGCAATGCATCTGAACTACACAATGCTCTTAACAGCATCAATGTTGCCCAGTTCCCGAGAGCACAAGTGATTTCCGTAGAAGCAAGCCTCCTCGCTGGGAATGTGAATGCTCCATCAAAAGACATTACGCTGGAAGAAAGACTGGGCATGGCTGGTCTGGCCACCCATGACATCATGGATGAAGCAATTGTTCTGGATGACTTCAAGACCGCAAACAAGCTCCTTGCAGCAGCTGAGGAATACATGAAAGGAATCAGCACGGGATCAATACGTAACCCCGACGATCGAATGCACTACGGAGAAATGCAGAAAAATCTGCGAGCACGCATTGTAGCGAGAAAGCAACAGCTTGCGACATTCTCCACTTTGCATGCCACCCATCAGTCCGGTCTCAACCTTGCCCTAGAGCCAAAGGGGCCCCAGGAGCACGTGCAGACAGGCATCTACTTGATCATTGCTAAGCGAGATTGGAAACAGGCATTGCCACACTTCCAAGCCGGTAACGACGCATTGCTCGCAAAGGCGGCGCAGATGGAAGCGGGTAAAGTAACAGATGCCCAAGGGCAGTATGCCCTCGCAGTGGCATGGAAGACTGCAGGCGACGGCAAGGCAGCTGGCGAGGCTACACCATGGTACGAGCGCGCTGCGCACTGGCTTGTACTAGCAGAGAAGCAGAAGCCAAAGGGTAAGTTGGAGTTGGATGTAGCGTTACTAAGGAAAGAGTTGGAAAGGAGTGGGGTATCTTTGCCAACCGATGCGGTGCAGGTTGCAGAGGTTGCAGTTGAAAAAGAAATGTTCCCTGAGGGGAAATGGAGTGAAAACGTCCTTGCAAAGGTGGATTTTGAAAAATTGCGTGTGCTTCGAGGAACATGGCAAAAAGCTGAGAATGGAGGTGTGCAAAACACCACCCCTATTGATAAATGTAGGATAGGTATCCCACTGGAGATCAAGGGTGACTACGATTTGCGATACGTCTTTACTAGGACACGCGGCACAGATGGGGTTTGCATCATAATTCCAATTATGGATAGCACTGGCAATATCAGAAATACAATGCTCTTGATCAGCGCAGGTGATGGAGCAGTGGGTGGACTAGAAGTAATTGACGGCAAGCGATCAGATGCAAATCCAAGTACCGTCAAACCCTCAATGATTCAAAACAATGCGCAATATGAATTGGTAGTAAGTGTTCGGTACGGAGCTGTGAACCGTCAACCATTAGTTGCCATTCAATCAGCCATTAATGGTAAGCCTTACGTCGGATGGCAAGGGAATCCAGACTCACTTTCAATGACACCGAAATGGGAATTACCAGCAGATGCGCAGGTTGGCTTAGGGTCTAATAATACAAACGTAACTTTTCATAGTTTAGAGGTGAAAAGAGGAGCTAAAACAACAGTCGACTTGGATCAGAAATAGAAAATTTGTTCGTCTGCTTATTTGTCGCGAATACGACGATCAAGGAGCAATTTTCCGAAAAAACCAAAAATCGTTAACACAATCAAATCAATGCCTCTGCGAATGATCGCAAGTGTGAACATATCTTCAGCTGCAATACCCATGTAAAAACCAACAAAAATATAATACGCCTCTAGAAGGCCTATGCCTCCGGGTGTGAAGCTAATAAATAACAAAATGGAACTGATTGCTGTTATTAGCAATGCACCCAAAATACCAACGTCAATATTGATGCTTTGAAATATCAACATTAAAAATACCGACTCTGAAATGAGATAGACAAGCTGATATGCAGCAACTCCAAACAGGATTCTTTGATTACCCAGTATAGACCGCCAACTATGCAATAAATGATCAAATTTAGCAGGCAATTTAATCTTATTGCTAAGAATAATAACCACGAGAGTAATGGCAATAATTGAGGAAAAAAGTGCTAGATACCGCGAAAGATTTCCTCCCTCATTAGAAAATGAGAGGTAGATTATTACTAATAAAACGACGAACGAGCTGTTTAGTATTGTTACCAGACAAAGGCCGCCAACTGATGTGATGAAGCGATAGTATGTAAGTTGATATCCCATTTTAAGGAACCATGCTCTAAATACTATTCCCGCTCGTACTGGCGAAACCAAATTTAACCAAGAACTTGTCGCAACCAACCAAAATGGCTCTTTCAAATAAACATGATGTGCCGTTAAGGAAATCTTAATTTGCTGACCATTCAGCCATATGCTCAGAATGGCAAAGGGCACTGCAAAAAAAATCGGAACTACGTTTACGTTAATAAAAGCATCCTTGTTAACGACAATAAACCAAGTCGCTGTTATCAAAAAAAGGGCGACGACGACGATATTAACAATTGTAGATATTTTTAGTTTGGTAATTCGCGACATAGAATTGGAAACTGAGATTGAAGCTAGAAAACATGTTTGTTTACTCAAACATTATAAGAATCTATGATTAAGAATCTAAGTATTATGCCTATCTACACTAAAGAACAATTAAGGGGCTTGTACAACCTTGACGAACATCATAGATGGATGGAAGTCATAGATGAAAATGACGTTTGTCACCCTTGTTACCCTCTTTATTTGCGACAAAAGGAAAGAATTTTAAATTTAGTCCCATACATTCAATTTGAAAATAATCCTTCTGTTGCTGAATTTGGATGTGGAAACGGAATTTTTGGCGAAGTAATCAGTAAAAATGTGCGGTCGTATGTTGGAATTGATTTTTCAAATGATTTCATTGCCCTGGCAAAAAAACGCCACACACTTTTAGGTATAAAAAATAGCCAATTTTTCTGTGATGAAGTTGCTAGCTTTGCTCTCAGTAATAAAGAGAGTTTCGATATGGCATTTTCAATAGATTTTAGCGAGCACTTCTATGATTCTGACTTTGTTAAGATATTTACATCTATTAAAGACACGCTAAAACCCGGAGGTACTTTATACATTCACACTCCAAATGGTGACTTTATTTTGGAACTTATGAAAAAATTTCATCTTATTAAGCAAACCTTGGGACATGTTGGTATTAGAAATTTCCGACAACATGTAAACCTATTAAAAAGAACTGGCTTTAATAATATTCGCATAACTTATATACCTCACTATGTAAGGCTTTTTAGGCGTTTTCACGCAATGAGCTATTTGCCATTTTTGGGACGATTTTTTGGCGCTCGAATATTAATTGTTTGTGAAAAGTAACCTGAGATGAGATTCCACTTTTGGTTTCCAAAAAGAATATGCTGCTATTTTTTCTAGGCACTAAGGCTCAGCTCATTAAAACGGCACCGCTAATAAAAGAATGTGAAAGGCAAAATGTACCGTATAAATTCATTTTTCTGAGTCAGCACTGGAATACAATTGATGAGCTGTTGAAGGATTTTGAAATCCCCCCTCCAGATATATACATCTTGAAAGGGCATGATGTGACGCGTGCATGGGTAATGCCGCTCTGGGGGCTAAAAGTGTTGTGGGGCATTTATCGCCAGCGAAAACGGATATTCTCCACTCCCCACGAAATAGTCGTGGTACATGGCGATACTATTTCTACGCTTATTGGAGCATTTGTAGGCAAGTGTGCACGGAGAAAAGTTGCGCATGTGGAAAGCGGATTGCGATCGTTCAATCTACTGCATCCTTTCCCCGAAGAAATCATACGAATTTGTACATTTTACTTATCCGACTATTACCTTTGCCCAGGCCAAATACCACTACAGAATCTCTCCCGATTTGGCGGTGAGAAAATAAATACCCATGTGAATACATTGTATGACTCGCTTACGATTGCATTGGAAAAGGCATCGAACTTACCGAAGATAGAGAACATCTATGCCATTTGTTCGCTACATAGGTTTGAGAATATCTATTCGAAACAAAAGCTGACTGAAGTAATTAATCTGGTGAAAATGGTCGCAAACACTATTCCGCTGTTTTTTGTCCTGCATCTGCCCACAGTCAATAAATTAAAGAAATTTGGGCTGCTCCATGAGCTAGAGAGCCATCCCAATATTTCCCTGCTGCCAAGGCAGGGCTTTGTGCGTTTTATTCAATTCATCAATAATGCTGAATTTGTCATTACAGATGGAGGCAGCAACCAGGAAGAATGCTTCTACTTAGGCAAGCCTTGTTTATTACTGCGCCAGTGCACAGAAAGGGAAGAGGGGTTGTCTGGGAACGTACTTCTTTCTAAATTTGAACGAAAGAACGTGGAAGATTTCGTCCACAATTACCACAAATTTCTTCGGCCACGATTCCAGGCAACAACATCTCCATCTCAGCTCGCTGTAAAATATCTAGCAGATGTGATTCGAAAAATTGAAAGTGCTCGTTCATAAGGAAACGCGTATGATGCGGGGCAATATTTGTATATCAGCATGAAAATGTACCGAAAAACATTTTGGATATTGGCGGTCATTTGTTGCTATTTCTTGGCACAAGCCACTTTTTTTGCTGTTCACAATCCCCCAGGAATCGCTCCGGATGAAGGTTTTCATCGTAAGCAAATTTATGTCTTCGCGGAATATCCTCTGCTGTTTTTGCAACCGCAGAATGTAGGTACGTACAACGGCACGGTTGGTTCCCACTCGTTCTTGTATCATTTATTGCTCAGCATACCAATTCAGATCACACAAAAAGCCTCTATTGCTATCGATAATTGGTATCCGATTCTTAGGGGCATAAACGTCCTGCTGAGTTTTGCGACACTTCTTTGTTTCATACAGCTTGCAAAGTTACTGCTCAAGAAGGACATATACGTCATTTTTGCAGCGCTGCTGTATACCAACATCCTCATGTCGCCGTTCATTGGCGCATCCATCAGCTATGACAACCTGACGAACCTGCTCGGCGTCTCCATGATTTGGACGTTCTTTCTATTGAGGAATACGAGAAAAATACACTACTTCTTCCTAACCGTACTATTCGTCAGCTTGGGAATGATCACCAAAACCGCTCTGCTGCCGCTCTGCGCAATCATCGCCATCGCAACGGCACTCACGCTCGTGCACTGGCATGTTGGCAAGCATAAGCATGTTGTGCACTTGACTCACCTGTCTTGGGGTACGAAATTCCTCGCCGTGCTGGCGATAGTTTCGGCTGCGTACAGCAGTTCAATCATTATAAAGAACGTTGTCGCGTACGGTAGCATAGAACCGTCATGCGATCAGATCTACTCGCATAAACTGTGTATGATCGGCAACCCGGTGTATGCCAAGTACAGCGGAATACAAGCGGCGGCAAAGTCGAGAAAAGGCGTGCTGATGGAGCCGTTCCAGTACAGCTTCTACTGGTCGAACTATATGCTACGAACCATGACAGGCATCTTCGCGCACCGTGCGTACTTCCAGGATCGTCATCTCTACTCGTACATGCAAATCCTGGCATTCACTGGTGTAGTGGCGATCATCCGCAACTTCCGTAGGCGAAAGAAAGAGCATACCGACATTTGCATAGGCCTCTACATCTTCTGCGCCTATGCACTGGTGCTCATGTATTACGTAAACTACAGGAGTTATTTGCGCCTACGCTGGCAGCCGATGCTCGAATTCGCCGGCGTGCAGGGGCGATACATCTTCCCTGTCATCTCCGTATTCCTGATTGCTCTGAGCTACTACGCCCTACACCCGTTTGAAGGTAAGCGCATGCCTCAGATAGCCATCGTGGCAGGCGTGTCTGCGTTTATGTGTTACTTCGGGATTGTGAGTTATTTGCAGCATGCGTATTAAAAATCTGCGCTCGTTGTAAGTAGAGTAGGTTTTCCAACAGCATCCTTTGGCGTGCGTTGGAGTCGGCCAGAAAACCGACAAAAACCGAGGCAATGCCAAGTGAGGCAAAAAATAGAGACATTACTCCTAGTGTTTTGTAGGGAGTGAAACTGTCGTAGAGCAGAAAGTTTGTTATCGGCACTATCGCAAGTCCTACCGAAACAATTGCACAAAGAACACCGACGCCGCCAAAAAAAAGCGTTGGGCGATAATCACGGAGGAATCGCACAATGATCAACAAAGCCCTGGTGCCATACATGAATAGACTTCGTGTAAGAATAGACTTTCGCCCGGGAAAATACCGCACAGAAATCGGTATTTGCTCACAGAGCAAACCTTTTGCATGGAGCTCTAGCAAAGTCTCGTGCGTATACGTAAATCTCTCTACCGGATTGAGTCTGAGCAGCGTATTCCTGGAATAGGCTCTAAACCCACACGAAGCATCCGAAATTTGTCGGCGCACAAGCAATGAGAGAACTGTATTCATTATTTGATTTCCCAGGAATCTTGGTACAGGCATACCTGTAGGTCTCTTACAATTTGCGAACCGATTTCCTAATGTAAAATCACATCGTTTTTGCGCAATGGGCTCAACAAGTTGAGGAATCTCCATCGGATTGAATTGACCATCTGCATCAATACTTACAAGTATGTCTGCGCCCATATTCAGTGCCTGCTCCGTGGCCGAAGAAAAGGCAGTCCCCAATCCCCTGTTCACAGGGTGGGAATACACAACGGCATTATGTTCCAAAGCAATTTTCCTTGTGGCATCTGTGCTTCCATCATCAATCACTAAAATAGTGACCTTCGCTGCATACTGAAAATCGCGAGGAATCTGATCAATCACATTTCCAATAACATCAGCCTCATTCAGGGCTGGCATGTAGACGACAATGTGTAATGGGGTATGCGACAATGGCTAAAGTGAAAATGAAAATGACGGCGCTATATGCCAAATAAGCCAGAAATATTCATACTACTCATGATTTCGGTAGAGTACCACATACTGTTGCGGGATCGCATATGCCGCACTCTGTGCACACCCCCACGGCTCTTCTGTAAATTCCTCTTCCAAATACGCTGTTACTTCATCGTGCAAATCAGCCAGTGCAAATGATTCCTGCACCACTAGTTGGGCCTCACTGAGTGCTCGCAGGAATTCTGCGCGGAAGTACGTTCGATCGGGAGAGAGTGAATATCCATACTGCATGAACAATGGGCCCATAGGGGAATGCTTTGTGTAGGCATACGGCTGCGGTCCATTCTTCCCAAGGAAGAAATACCGATCGATCCCACATGCATCGAGAATCTCATCTACTGCAGCTGCTGCTTTCTGTGCAGATACAGGCTCCTGCTGAAAGATTTGCAGTAAGTGGGAATAATTCATGGTCGCATGAGAACACATCGCCCACGTCAGGAGCAGAGTATTGAGAGTTAATACTGAGAATGCCACCCTGCTTCGATCATGATAGATATCTTGAAAAAAGCGGAGGAAAATAGCCGCATACAGTGGTACTGCAAAAACAAAATGGTGGTTGAAGTAGACATTGGTCATTGCAACCGCGAATGTAGTGAACGTAATAGCAAAAAGCAGTGAACCGATCGGTGGCATCATGTCTTCCAACGATCGTGATTGCTTCCAGCGTATCCACAGCGAATAACCAGTCATAAGGGCAATGCTCCATACGAATCCTGTGGAAAAATCCTTCACATCCAGCCATAGGCGATGCCAGTTCAGAGCACGAAATACTGGCGAACCGCTCTGGGGAATATGATGACCAAACATTTCCCCGAGATACACTGCGAGATAAGGCCATAGGTATCCCAAAGCCATCATCGCGACTAATCCGAATAACGCGGCAAGAAGAAGCGGTTTAAAGAAACGCTGCAGAATATCTGGAAAATGTCCCACTGTAAGCACTAATGCACCTGCAAAGAGGGAAAGAATGAATGGCTCTTTAAAGCCAATCGCTCCAAGAAGCGGGATACTGGCAATAAGCAATACCCTGTTGGCAATCGGCTTGTCGCACCGGGCTACAATAAGTAGGTAGAGCACGCCCAAAAATGCTCCGTACGACTCAATTTGCGCTTCGCCACTGCGCAGCATGGTATACAGCCCAATTCCAATACCAAAAAACACGGTGTTCACAAGCAGGAACACCATCCGCGCATCACGAAGACCTTTCAGTGTCAGTGTGTAATTCAGTACATACCAAATGAAGAGCACATAGGGGAAACCGACAAGAATGGCACCCTGCATTAGATGCAAAAGTTGTGGGCCATCGAATAGTGCGAGTGAAGATGCGGCGAGTAAAAACATGCCCGGTGGCTTATTTTCAAACAAATCTACATATGGCGTAAGACCATTGAGAATGCCCCGACCCAAAGCGAGATACAGACTCAGATCAGCTGTATACGGATTACTCAGCTCGTAAAAGACTCTGGCGAAGAGCGCGTCAAAACCCCGAACCGCCCCCAACACGATACATACAAAAATTGCTGCCTTACCAAAGGCAATACATTGCTTCCACTCGCGTGCAGTAAGCCATCCGTGTTTCGTCGCTGTTCCAATTATTTTCCGTATCTGCTGGGTACCCAATGCACCACACACTATGCATACAAAACAGAAAAGGATGATGAGGGAAAGTGGGTCGTAGGGTGGCACACGCACATCCAAGCCAGCTGGCCAACCAAGATTGCGCATATGCACTGCAATATGATTTTCGCCTGGCTGTAAATACGACAGGAGGCTCGCTGATCTTCCCATGCGAAAATTACAAAAAGGGAAAATGCTGTCTGTCACCGTACTGCCATTGATGATCAAACGATCAATGCAGTCATCTGGCATAAAATACAGAGATGTAGGGTGTACACGCGGAAGATGTACAACAAACTCCACAGCGAACTTTCCTGGGGGAGCACCTTCCACAATCAGTGGGAACGACGCGGCATTCCATTTCGCATCATCAGCAAACTGATATGCCACACTGGAAAATGTGGGCCGGGTAGAAACAAACACACACACCAGCAACGCAAAACCCATCGCGACAAGCAGAATCTTTTTCCACCATTTTTTTGGACGCCGCATAAACATGCAGATTCTAGTGTATTGGCGAATGAGCTCAATGTGAACTCCCAGTGCAGGACATCGTGGGCTGCTCTATGATGCTACAGATTTCATATGCGATTGCGCCGCTCCATCGCCTTCATCGGCATTGACCTCCTGCTTATTGCCATCGCATTCCTATTTTTTACTGCGAGTTGGCAAGTGACGCACTTACGTGTGGAACGCACTGTATTTACCACGAATGCGTACCGAACCCCCTTGGTTACAGATGCGCATCCTATTTGGCTGCCACCAGGTACAACGCAGGCGGAACTGACGACGGATTTTACTCTCGGGTGGATCCATCCAGTATTATTGCAATTCCGACCAAATGACTGCTTAGAATCGATACGATTGAATGATTACGACATCACGAGTACGAAAATCCCCTATTGCAATCATCTCCAAGACCAAACGATCCGTCTTGGGCAATATTTACGTACAGGAAACAATACTTTGTACGTACATCTCCGTAATCATGGAGGTGATGCCACCTTAGCATTCAGCGTGCCATGGTATGACCCAATACGAATTTCACTTCTCATCTGTGCATGTATCCCTCTGATAATCATTTTCTGGAAGCACACCAAAAATATGCGAGGAAAAGGGCAAAAAACAGAAGTGCTCCTCGGCGTCGCAATCGCTGGTGGCGTGCTCCTTCGTGTGTTCTACCTTGCCGTTACACCCTTCCTCATACGCGGCCATGATGTGTGGGGACACATTGAATACATTGAATACATGGCTGAATATTGGAGTATTCCACTTGCTCGAGACGGGTGGCAATTTTATCACCCCCCACTCTATTACATGCTCACAGGGGCATGGTACGCCATTGGGGCATCCTTTGGCCGTGGCCGCCAGATGTTGATTGGCGATGTGCAGATGATTTCGCTTGTACTGTCTGTGATCACATTCGTACTTGCAGCGGTATGGATCGGAAAATTACTCTTCCCAAAGAAAACCGAGCAAACCGAACGGACACTCTTCGCTGCGATTCTTGCTACGTTCCCGAGCTTCGTCTTTTTTGCAGGGCGAATAAATAACGACGTACTGCTGTTATTCTGGTCTGTGCTCGGCATTGGGTATTTGCTGGTCTGGTGGCGACACCAGGGCAAAAGGATGCTGCCTTGGTTCTTCTGCATCGTCATGATCGCACTCGGGACACTTACAAAAAGTAATGCACTTCTTCTTATTCCCGCACCATTCATTTGCCTTGTAATGCTCCAATCCATGAAATGGAGAAAGCGAATTGCCATTGGTTGTATGGGCATATTGCTGTTTGTACTTCTTACTGGCTGGCATGCATTTCTGCGATTTGGTGTAGAAAAACATACCTCTGTAGTGGCGAACATTACCCACTTGAACCAGAACTTACGTGTAGATAATTCTGTGCGAAGCTTCACAACATTCGCTCCATCGCGAATCGTACAAGAACCGTACAATGATCCGTTTGATGAACAATCAGGTCGCCGTTGGTTCTTCGAATACCTCTTCAAAAGCGCATTTTTTGGTGAATTTCACTTTGGATCAGGTTTTTATTTCCTAT
Organism: Candidatus Peribacterales bacterium; assembly: GCA_020058765.1. Classification (GTDB taxonomy): domain Bacteria; phylum Patescibacteriota; class Gracilibacteria; order Peribacterales; family Peribacteraceae; genus JAGVDM01. The sequence goes on from JAGVDM010000005.1 coordinate 78,384, forward strand.
CTTCACTCATCCTCCTCAATGCCTTAGTACTGCTTCCCATTATAGGAATTGGCCTATGGCAAGCGTGTACATCGCGGCTCCGTACAGACCTCCCCATGCTTCTTGTCCTTCTCTTCAGCATTGGGGGTCATTTGCTCTATCGACAAACCGCGCCATTTAGCTCTTCGCAGGACTTCCGCTATTCAATTGTTTCCTTGCTCCCACTCGCATACTTTTTGATTACAGGCATACGATCAATGCCGCAGAGTTTTCAACGACCGGCGCTTGCAGTTGCCTACGGCGGAGTATGCTTCTGCGCGCTTTTCCTTGGCGGCATAGGACCCATATAAACAGATGAAGCCGCGTATCTGGACTGTGCTACAGTAGCGCAAATCTATGACGAAGCGCGCAATTATCGCTGGTGCTGGACCTGCCGGACTCACGGCTGCGTATGAGCTCCTTGCCAGGACAGACATACGCCCATTGGTCTACGAGATGAGCGACATCGTTGGTGGTATCGCCCAGACGTACAACTACAAGGGCAATCGCATCGATCTAGGAGGACATCGATTTTTTAGTAAGAGCGAGCGCGTAATGCGCTGGTGGTTCAATATTCTTCCCCTACAAGGAGCGCCCGCTTCCGACGAGAGTGGGCAAGATCCAGATGCAGAATATGCGGCAGAAGTACTGATGAAATACCTCTGCCCGGAATGCTCCCCTACTGGCGAATGTGATGTACGGCGCAAAGGACCTGACCCCGAACAGGAGGACGAGGTAATGCTGCGACGCAATCGCATTTCTCGCATTTTCTACAAGCGGCAGTTCTTTTCCTACCCCCTCAGTATCACGCTCACCGTTGCGTGGCGATTGGGTATCGTGAACACCGCCCTTATCGGAGTGAGCTACATTCGAGCAAAGCTCTTCCCACTCAAAGACGAAACCTATTTGGATGCGTTCTTCATTAATCGATTTGGGCGACGTTTGTACAAGACCTTCTTTAAGGATTACACCGAGAAAGTATGGGGTGTTCCTTGTGGGGAAATTCGCGCGGATTGGGGGTCACAACGCATTAAAGGATTATCCCTAAAACGTGCGGTTGTGCACGCTCTACGAGACCTGTTGAGTAGTGATTTTCGCAAACAGCAGCAAGAGCGCGAAACGAGCCTAATCACTCGATTTTTCTATCCGAAACTGGGGCCGGGTCAAATGTGGGAAACGGTCACAAATCAGGTGCAAGCATGTGGTGGTGAAGTACACCTTCATCATCGTATTTCTGCTGTAACAGTGAAGGACAAACGCATTGTTTCAGTCACAGTAGAAAATGTGCAGTCTGGGGAAACATCTGAACAAGAGTGTGAGTACTTCTTCTCCACTATGCCCATCAAGCACCTTATTGGGATGGTTCGACCACATCCGCCGGCACGTGTCAGCGAAGTAGCCGATGGCCTGCAATACCGAGATTTTCTTACGGTGGGACTTCTGCTGAAGAAGTTGCATGTAGAAGAGGCGAAAAAAGAACCAAGTGCGCGTATTCCTGATACATGGATTTACATTCAAGAGGGCGACGTAGAAGTGGGGCGCGTGCAAGTATTCAATAACTGGAGCCCTTACATGGTGGCCGACCCCGAAAACACCGTGTGGATAGGGCTGGAATACTTCGTGAATGAAGGCGATGCATTGTGGGTACGCCCAGATGAAGAACTCATCGAATTGGGAATCCAAGAAATGATCTCGATTGGTTTTCTGCGCAGAGAAGATGTTCTTGATGGCTGTGTGCGACGCATGCCAAAGGCATACCCGGCGTATTTTGGGAGCTACGACCAAATGCACGTGGTCCAGGAATATGTGCAAGAAATAGAAAACCTCTTCTTGATCGGCCGGAATGGTATGCACAAATACAACAACCAAGATCACAGCATGCTCACCGCCATGGTTGCGGTGGATAACATCCTTGAGGGCCGAACCAATACCGATAACATCTGGTCTGTGAACACGGAGCGTGATTACCACGAGGAAAAGACTGCATAGCCCTCGCACCCGAAAAGTCGCTACACTGCCTTCGGATGTTCTCCCTTGTCCTCCCTACCTACAACGAGGCAGAAAACCTGCCCGAGCTCCTCCCCAAAATCAGGGAAGTACTGAAGGATATCCCACACGAAATTATTGTGGTGGACGATGATTCCCCCGATCACACGTGGGAAGTGGCTCTTCACCTCACGCAAGAAATGCAGGACGCGCATGTAATACGCCGAGTAGGCAGAAGAGGTCTTTCTTCTGCGATCATTGAAGGATTTCTTGCAGCAAAGGGAGATGTACTTGGCGTGATGGACGCAGACGGACAGCATGATATTGACCTCCTCCCTCGCATCTACAGCGTCGTGCAGGGCAACACCGATCTCGCTATCGGCTCTCGGTACGTGGAAGGCGGGAGTATTGGCACATGGGATGAGCGACGACACGCGCTCAGCAGACTTGCGACCAACCTTGCCCGTTGGCTCTGCAAAGTACGAGTAGAAGATCCTATGAGCGGATTCTTTGCTATTCGGCGATCAACATTTGAGGCAACGATGCCAACACTGAATCCAAAAGGCTTTAAATTGCTTCTGGATATTCTAGTACATGCCCCTCGAACAACGCGCGTGCAGGAGATACCGCTCCAGTTTGGCGTGCGCACGCATGGGGAAAGTAAACTCTCTCGCAGGGTACAGATCGAATTCATTGAATACCTCTACGACGTGACCTTCGGGAAGTACATCCCCCTCGTATTCGTAAAATATTGCATTGTCGGCTTCGTGGGTGTGTTCGTACACATGGGCGCGTACACACTTGCTGCAGCAGCCTTGCGGCATGGGAATGACCTGACTATTGGTAATTTTTCACTCTCAGTGGGTATAGCTGTTGAGACAGCCGTGCTATTCAACTTCATGCTCAACAATCTTTGGACATTTGCACGCGATCGCCTGCGTGGATTTGCTGCAGTGCTGGGCTTTCTCAAATTCAATGTCGCATGCATTTTTGGCGCATTAGCGAATATGGCGGTGAGTACATTTCTCTTCTCTCGCGGCTTCCCCGAATTTATGAGTGTAATGGTTGGAGCATGTACTGGTGTGGTCTGGAATTACACTATGAGCCGACTTCTGACGTGGCGAGGCAAGATGTAGAAAGGTTGCAATGCTGTGAAATGCGCTACACTAGCGCCCGCTATGCCAAAGCGGAATACATCTTCGGAGAAACGAATGCTCGTGATTGCCCTGCAACCGCGTGATCTATTGTTCTTCGGTATCTTCATTATTGCGAACCTCTTTCTCCTACGCATACTCGCGGAACCATCTATTGGCCCTGTTCGCTACCAGTATGCCGGCTTTGATTGGCAAACAGCGGAGCATCCTCTCTTTGTTCCATCGGAATCGAAAGAACTCACTGTGGAGCTGCCTCTACAGCTCTCGTGGTTGCACCCAAATGTGTTCTACGTAAAACCGGATGACTGCATGCAGCAGCTCGTAATCAACGATGTCGTATTCAAAGGTGAAAGTGAGAATTTCTGCGATTACTCCACTCTGGGGCAACCATTGGATATGAGTGCGTACCTCAAAGCAGGTGAAAACCTGCTGCGGTTTACGTTGGTTGATAATGGGGGCAAGGGCGGCTTACGCATTACCCCTTCGCGTACCGATGGCATCTTACTTACCCTCAACCTCCTGCTGATCCTCTCTTCTGCGGGCTTAGCGCTGTTGGCTTGTGCCCTCTTTGCGAAGAGCAAACTACAACGACAGCTCCTCTCAATTTTTGTTGGAGGCAGCGCACTGCGCTTGTTATACATGCTCTCAACGCATTACTTCGTTCGTGGGCACGATACCGACGACCACATCAAATACATTCGGTTTGTGGCGGAGAATTTTGCGATGCCACCAGCAAGCGAAGGCTTTGTGTTCCACCACCCGCCGCTCTACTACTTCATAGGAGCACTGGTGATGCGTTTCGATTTCCTACTAGGACGATCGCATGATGAAGTTATTTTGCATGATCTACAGGTGTTGTCGCTCATTCTCTCAATTGCGACGCTGGGAATTGCTGTATGGATCGCGCAAAAGCTCTTCGCGCGGCAAGGGGCATATGCCGTGCTCTTCCTCTCGGTAGTTGCAACGCTCCCCAGCCTCATCTTCCTCGCTGCACGCATTACAAACGGCACACTAGATATTCTACTTGGCTTCCTCTGCTTTGGGCTGCTTGTGCAGTGGTGGCAATCCCGACGGCCAAGGGACTGGTATTTGCTCGTGATATGCATCGCATTCGCATCGCTTACGCGCATCAACAATCTTGCCTTCCTTCCTATTGCGTTCCTCCTCTTTCCTCTCATCAGCCGTATTTCTTGGCGGAAACGTGTGGGGCACTTTATGGCAGGATCGTTGCTCTTTGTATTGCTCACCATCTGGTTCCCTATCCATCGCTTTGTTACAGAAACAGATAAATCGAATATGTTCTCTCTTGGGAACAACGCGATGCATTCTGGCTTGCGACTGGAAACAACAATCGAAAATGTCTTCACGTTCAACCCGATCGCTTTCCTACGGGTACCGTTCAATCACCCATGGGAAGATATGGCTCGTCGGCAATTCTTCCCGGAGTATTTCTTCCGCAGTGCCTTCTTTGGTGAATTCCAATTCCCAGACATATTCGTTGGCCTCGCGGAAGTACTGCTATTTGTAGCATCTTGCGCGTTGATATTCCTCGTCATCGGTTTCTGGAAAGCAGGCATTCTGCGTATTCGGGAGAGTTTGCCGATTACCTTGCTCTTTGTGCTGCTCTTTGGCGCACAGATGGCATACAGAGTTTTCGCTCCATACAGCGCAAATCAGGACTTCAGGCATTCTCTTCTACTCCTCCTGCCTATTTCGTACTTCATTTTGACAGGTATCCAGGAGTCGCCGAAATCCTTTGCTGCCTTCGGTCGATACCTCGTAGTCACCATGGCATCACTGTGTGCCGCATTCATTGTGCTTCTGCACTTCTACGAATCGTAGTGCATTGCTCGGAGGAATACCTCACACGCGTACTCCCTTCTCCTACGGTGCTTATAAGCAGCGCAGGAGCATCTTGGTTGCCCCTGGCTGGGTAGAGTGCCAAACGCATACATAGTGCCTTCTAGGAGGGCGTGAGTGACTATACGCCCCATACAAAAACTAGCCCCTCACGAAGAGGGGCAATACATAATACAAAGAACCCCCGCAGGGGTATTGAAGATGCAAAACATAGAGGAGCTCTTCTACGTACCGAAGAACGCAACGATCGAGAAGATAAACGCGATCGTACAGAACAGGAACGATGAGAGGATATGCCAACTCACCTTTTGCATTGATTTGGGCAACAACTGAATACCAGAGAGTACGTAGTAACTCGCAGGAATGATTACCGGCGCAATAAAGCGGAAGTCTTGATTGCATCCATATGGCGCCACTGTTCTGTATGCAATGCCTGCAAGCAAGAACATGGAAGCCATAGCCCAAATTGGCGTCTGCCCGCGCCAATCTGCCCGTAATTTCCGGTACAAGCCGTATACGCCAATCGCAACCATCGGAATGCCAAGAAGCAATACAAGACCCGCAAGAGCTGTCTCTTTGTGGCCAAAGTCCCACTCACCAAAGAAGGCACTGCGATAGAGATACTCCCAGTAGAAACTCCTGCGGAATTCATCCGACCAGGGATTATTGAATGGGTGCTGGAATATACCGATTGGATTGAAAATCAGGAGCTGTGAAATACTTGGATCGAACCGTAACCCGATATGAAGAGCGTTCAGGTTGCCAACGATTGATGTCTCTCCGTAGAGCAAAACCCGCAGTAATAGATACCATGCAATCAAGAGGATCGACAGAATTCCTCCACCAATCGTCATAAGGATTTTCCTCGGCCATGTAATACCTTTTTTGAAGAATACAGTGATGAGTGCAACGGGTACCAAGATCATTCCATTTGTTTTGGTAAGCAACGCTGCTGCAATCAATACCCACAAAGCGATCCATGTTGCCTTACTGTGACTCCCCCACCACTGCAGCAATAGTGCAAAGAACAACGTGCAGATGAAAAACAGCAAAACATCGTTTGAAATTCGAGAAGACATGAACACAACCCCCGGAACGGTACCGATGAGAAGAATGAACAATGGTTGGAACATACGTTCCTTGGCGCCTGAAAATAGTTTTGTGGCAATCCACGCACACACAGAAAGCGAGAGTGTCATGAGGAGCCACGACAGTGTTTCCGTATCATTAATGAGAGCGGCTTGGCTACGCTCCAAACCTGCGCCTATAAGCCACCACAGAGATGCGAGCGCGTAGTACAGTGGCGGTTGGTAGAACTGCCAACCCTCTGCGCTGTACCCCTCGGCAGGAGGAATGACCCACATTTTATGCAGGAATTCGATGTAATTGACGTGCCCATCCGCATCGTATGAGAAATGGGAGTACGTAAACCGACCGCTGTATATGAGTGCAATACCTGCACAGAACGCAACGGCACCAATGAGCAATGGGAAGAAGTGCTTCTTGCGCTTGATCCACAGGAACCAACCCACTGCACCAAAGAGGGTGGAGAAGACTATGAGTTTAAAGATGGAATACAACGGGTCTCCACCAGAAATGCCGAAGCGGAAAATGACAAACCCACCATCGTCACGAATGCGTGCTTTTATATGATTTGATCCTCCTGTGAGGTAACCGCTGAGATTGACGGACTTCCCCTCGAGGTTACAAAAACTGAATGTGTTCCCCTTACTATCCATGACGACTTTTCCGTTAATCTCCAACGATTGCAGACAGTCATCTGCAACAATTCTGAATTGCCATGGATGTACGGCGAGTACATGTGCATTGAATTCCACTTCAACGATATTCCCAGCGCTAAACGCGTACAGCGGTAGATCTGTTTCTTCCCACTCGCCCTCTTTGACTGGATACAGAGGAGTGACAAAATTGAGACGATCGGCATTGGGATATGCTGGCTCCCATTCCTTGGTACCTTGATACATTTCCTGGCGCTCAACATCACCAATGAACTTTCCGATTGTTCGATACTTCACATCAGAAAACTGCATTGAAAAAATCTGTGACGTCACGAGATACAGCAGCGCCAGGCCTCCTGCTGCCAGCGCAACCGTCGCCACTGATTTCTGCCGATGCTTCTGGAGAAAACTCATATTTGGTTGGCGCCCATCATATCAACGATGTCTCGACAGGAAAGAATGATTGAGTGGACGGGAGGGATTTGTCATCCCTGAAATGATTTCGTGAATATCAGGACACAAGCGGTATCGTTTGGCGGCATCTCTTCGCGCCATACAAGCTCCCACTTAGTAGGGCCACTGGAATACACGCGAGCAAGGAGATTCCTGTATTCCCCCAATCTATTGATGCCAATAAACGCGTGTGGTTGCCCCACTGTAGGACTCGACATCCAGTAAGGAGGACCGTCGTGACCTGCAAACATAGGGTCGTGTCCATCATTAATGATCTTGAGGAATGGACCCGCGGTGGATTCTAGCCACTGAAGGGAAATCCTTGTTCCCGCTGGAACATGCTCATAGAGCGCACGAATCGCGTTATCTGTACAAATGCCCCAATAGTCTCCCATGAAGTACGATGAATCTGTCGCAACCACCAATGGGTTCTTGTACACGTATGAGAAATACTGCCAGTGCGCATACGAAAAACCCGAAACAAAAATAATAATGCTTGCAACAATCACTCTGTAGTGCGCTGCAAAATGCCGGAATCCCATCGCTGCCAATATTGCGACAGGAGGATATAGGAACAATAAATGGCGCTCTTCGTCGTACAGATTCGGCTGCAGAATAACCACCGTTGACCACGTAAAGATCACAAAGGCGAGAAGCCACTGGGTGAAACCAATGGAAAGAATGTACTTCTTCAGTGGAATGGTAATCAGCAGTTGCTCGTGCCTCCTACGGATAGCTTCTACAAGACCAACCACCAGAAAGAAAAAGGCTATTGGATTCATGATCACTGGCAGCCACGCAAAGACGTACCAGCGAGGCAAAGCATCTCTCGGTACATCAAAGTCCATTCCGAACGCACGCACACTCCCGAACCAAGGATACGCGGAGAATATGCCAAAGGATCGTACCCATTCTGCGGGATGTGTATCCCGCAGGGCAGGATACAGCGCTCCGATCAGCACAGCTGCGGTTAGCCCCGGTATAAGCGGAATGAGAAAGCACTTGGCCAAACGACACTGCGCGCCGCCAACCGTGACAAAGATGTATAAAAACGCAGTCACAATTGCTACATGCAGCGGGGGGACAGGACGAATAAGGAACGGCAGTATTGCCACCGCACCCAAACCGATGAGCTGCACTGTTGATGCATCGCGACGTTCGTATATCTCTCGAAGAGCAACCCATGTGTAGAGAGTTGCTACCAAAAACGCGCATGCGAATGGGAAATCCTTCTGATTCACAATTGCATGACCACCAAAACGAATCATTCCAATGAGCAATGCGATAGCGACCACCGCGGTGCTTGGATCCAGTTTTGCCCTCAGCAATATTCTGTATACAGCAAAAAGAGTGAGCGGGAACAATGTGAATGTCAGTGCTCTTAGCACCCAAAATTCATTCTGCAATGATGCGAAAATAGTTCTGTTTGCAGCAACAACAATTACATCAAATAACGGGCCGTACCATTCCGCGTTTGCGAGGTGCTTAATACTCGCCTGCGGACCAAGACCATACCGATACAACAACCAGGCTCCATGCCCAAGGTTGTGATTATCATCAATATTGATTGCCTGCCCAGCGGTAGCAAGAAACCCTATTGCAGTAGAAACCACTACTGCCAAAATCCACAGAAGTGGAGCGCGAAACCGATGTGGAATTGCTGCAAACATATTAACTTTGCTGCTTTGTTTGCTCGGCTTCATAGATCGCTTGAATAATATACGGCGGGCGTCGGAGCACCTCGCTCTGGGCTTTGGCCAGCGTAACGGCAACAACCCACAATTGCAAAATTGCGATCATGGTGAGAACGAGTTGTATATTGCTTCTTACAATCTCTACAGAAGGAAAGGCGACACCCACAACGAGCGCTACAAGAGCGGCCCAGACCAATGCATTCGAAAGCCAGAGTGGTCCGTTGGAGAAAAGGAAAAACGCATTGAACGCCAGATTTGTGAGCTTGCGCAATGTCTGCTTCGTGTGACCGCTGTATCGTTTTTCTTTGTTGTACACAACGTATCCTGCATCGAACCCAATATATGCACGCAGCCCCGGGATAAATCTATTCGTTTCGTGCAGACGATTAAATTCTCCAACAAAGCGGCGGGACATGAGTGAAAAACTCCCCGAGCCCTCAGGAATATTCAGGTTGGTGATTTTGGAGAATACCGCATGAAAACAACGAAAAGCGAGGCGGCGAAAGGCGCTGTCCTCGCGTCGTGTTTTTACGGTATACACCACATGCTTCCCCGCTTCGTACTGCAGTAACAACTCTTGGATGAGCTCTGGGGGATCTTGCAGATCTGCATCGAGAATAATGTACACATCTGCGTCCGATTGCTCGATGCCTGCCGTGAGTGCGTTAGCATGACCAAAATTCCGCGAGAGCTGCACAATCTTCATTGGCAACTTGGACGTAGCCTGCAGTGCAAAAAGTTTTTCGAGCGTACGATCAGTGCTTCCGTCATTCACCAGCGTGAATGAGAAGCTGTACGGTAATCCTTCCACTGCTTTTTGGCAGCGTCGCACAAACTCTTCAATTCCGCCTTCCTCGTTATAGACTGGCGCTATCAGCGCCACTCGGCGCGATACACCGAGTGATGCTGGCGCATCACTTTTGTTTCTTTCCATTGCGGAAATAGTAGATGCTGTATGCATACAATCCGGCAATACACACTCCGTTGAGCAGGATATACAGCAGATACGACGTACCCGGCTGCATAGAAAATTCCGTTACTCCGCCAAAGTCTTCTATGCGAACTACTACCTGATTATCCCCAACAGTTAGATACGAGCCGAGGTCTACCTGTCTCCTCACAAGTTCACAGTCATACTGCATATCGACTGTTTCCCCGTTGACCTGAAAATCACGTAAACAATCGTCTGCGTACACAATGAAATCCCCAGGGACAAGGGGTGGCATACGAAGATCGAAAGTGAGCGTGGCCCAACTTCCCTGACTACCAATTGTAAAAGGTACCTCCACTGGTTGTGCGGGCTTTCCGTCAAACTCCAATGTGGCATTCTGCACGGAGTAGTGCTGTGCAGAAAGGTACAACACTGCGATCGCAATCACGACGAATATTGTCACGACCCAAAACAGAGCATCTCTACGCTTCATGGGGCAGACTATACGCAAGTTCAGACTGCGCATGCAACCTGGAATGGCCGCAGCAACAATTCGCTATTGTTGGCGACAGATAAAACCTGAATAATGCACGCGATGATACGAAGAACAATTGTTCTGTTCTGGATTGAAACGCTCGTGTTGGCCGGGGCTGTGTGCGTCGTTGTGTTTCTCTCCGACATTTTGAGCGTCCGCTACCGCAATACACTCGTGCAATGGCAGCATGAAGCGACGCAAAGTCCCTATGAAATAGGGAAGGAATTCCGAGGGGGGCCTACGGGGTCAGTATCGGTATTCGTAGTAACGACTGAAATGTTCATGCCTCCGATTGCAAGCAGGACATTCATACTCCGTGCAGATGACAAACTGATGTCGCTCATTGCGAACGGAAGTCCCGTTGTATCACCCAGTCTGCCAGCGGCCGCGAGCCACTCAAACGTATCGATTGATCTTTCTTCTTATCTTCACATTGGGTGGAATACCCTACAGATCACCAGTGAAGATTATGGCGGCTCGGCCAAATTAAGCATGTGGCAGGATCAGCAGAAGCCGCTTGGCGTACTACTGATACAGGGCTTTGTTACCCTGCTTGGCATTGTGTATGTCGTACGGCGCTTCTCGTAGTTTTTACGTCTTGCGATAATCCACGAGGACGCATACGTCTTCTCCAGTTGGCAACGTGTATGCCCAGAGCTTCTTTGCAATCCCCTGCTCTACGTCCTCCAAAATATTTTGCGTATACCGAGAACGGCCCGGTGCAATTCTGGTAACAACTAACCAGCCATTCTCTCGGTATCCACTACGCTCCGATAGGATATGTAGAGCGTAGTTTGGAGCGAAGCTTTTCGCATTTTTATTGCGGAATCTATCGCGTTGTAGCAAGGCCAAATGTAGATATCCCGATCCATCGAACATCACATCCCGCGGCCCTTTGTCCATGTCGATATGGTACATAGCGTGAGGCAAGCACAAGCCGAAGTAGTCCCCCATACCATCCGAAAGTGACATATCTTCTTTCAAGAGAGATGCGAGGGGGCTGTAGTAAATGTACGCATACCTTCCCCATCCGATATACGTGTATGCGGAAGCTGCAATAAGTACAACGGCAATCGAAATTTTGTAGCGATCTCGTAGGCTATCGAGCTGCAGTACAGCCCAAAGGAATATGGGCGGGAAGAGAAAGAGAAGATGCCTCTCTTCGTCATACAAATTCGGCCATACGAGGTAAATCGCGGCAAATCCCAAGAGCGATACAAAGAGAAGCCAACGGCTCAAGGAAAGTGATGCAACACCCAACCATGTCCGCAGAACAAATGCATGACCCACTGCTTTGTGCTTCCACAAGGCGAACCCAATTCCTACAACGGATGTAATGAGCAGGAGTGGGTGCGCAATAATGACAAGCCACACGACAGGGTACCACCAAGGAAGATTCGGGTGCCGATACGTTTGGCCGAGTACACGAGTCTCGATGTTCTCGTAGAACTGAATGAATTTGCCCGCGGATTCCAATGGACTTGTGAGGCCCAACCTCCACATAGGAGGACTGCTGATATAGAGCATGCATATCGCACCTACAGACAGAAGAACTGCAAATGCAATGGAGTATGTGAGGCGTTTATCGAGCGGTCCCTTCGTAAAGAAACCGTATGCAAATACAGCGCCAATGGTGAGAGGAAAGAAAATGAGCAGAGGTGACCGCAGCAAAAACGGCAACACGCTGGCTGCCCCAATGAAAAGGAACCACACCAACGGTACCTTGCCCTTTTCCATGGATTGATGACACCTGCGGAATGCGTCCCAAATGAAGACCGCAACGATAACGTAGGTAATTGATGCGGGAAAATCTTTGACGTTAAACAGCGCATGCCCCCCAACACGAATAATGGAAAAGACTCCTGCGCTACCCAAGAGTGCTGTAGCCCAACTCACGCCACTTCTCCGCAAGAGCACGAATAAAATATAGAGACCGAACGGGAAGAGTGAATAGGTAAATGCGTGTCGCACCCAATACGGATCAGCGAGAAATGCGAAGTATTTGAATGCGAGAAGACTGAGAAGCGTGTCCCAGAGAGGTGCATAGTTGATTTGAGCATTCGCAGGTAACCCTTGGAGAATTTTGAATAATTCGCGACTTCTATTGAATGCAAAATGGTCATCGCCAAAATAAATTCCTTCGAAGGTGAAATGGAATCCTGCGTATACCGACAGAGCGAGTACTCCAATGGTCAACAGGAACCAGAACGCATACTGAAGACAGATGCGTACCCATGATTTTTCGAGGAAATGTTTGAAGGAGTGGTACATCCAGGCGGAAGAAGCGCTGGATCCGAGCATACCGCAATGAAATGATTGGACGCTACATGAACTGTAGCAGATGCACTTTGCACTATGGCACATACCCTGCGCGCTGCGCTTCTGCCGCCGTGCGGAAGTACACTCGATTCTTGGGCACAATTCGCTCCCCCGCCGCAGAGAAAACAGGATAGTACTTTTTCCCGTTTCTGGATGCGACATACTGCATGCCTGCAGGAACAATGACCCTCACTTCGTTGCGAAGGAAATCATCCGCAAGTACATGAAACACGCCACCCGAGCCGGCGAATACCTGCGTATCCGCAAGAAAGAACCTCACTTCACCGATCAGTTCGCCTCCCAAGTATCCATTGCGAATGCCATCGATCTGCACGGTGGGAACTGGCATTCGATCGTCGACAACTATATCGATGGATCTAGACGGAGAAATACGGACATCGACAATACGACCAACAAGATACCCTTGTATAAAAAGTAGGAGCGCTGTGCCAAGCATCTGATACGAAATCTTTCGCTGCATACGTAGAGCGTACGACGCTGTACGCATCTGTTGTGTGTTGTATGGATCTGCAAAGCCTACGCCTGAGCGAAACGTAGTCTTGGAGCCAAGAACAGCGTTCCGCTGGCTTCGGGAACGAATCTGCTACAATCCGGCTATGATTGACCTCAACGCTCTCAAGCCGTTTTTGGATACCACTCTCCAGGAGACCAACTTCTCGAACCTGGGGGAGAAATATGCCGGAAAAGTACGCGACGTATACATGCAGCCGGAACACGGCCGTCGCATTTTAATTGCCACTGATCGCCAGTCGGCATTCGATATCTTGTGGACAGCTATCCCCCTCAAAGGCCAGGTGCTCACACAGATTAGTTCTTGGTGGTTTGAGCGTATCGGCGACATTATGCCCACGCAGGTACTGGCCACACCTGACCCGAATGTCGTAGTGGTGAAAGATTTGCGCATGGTGCCTGTGGAGATTGTTGTGCGGGGCTATCTCACTGGCTCCAGTAAGACCTCCGCATGGGTAAACTACAATAACGGCGTACGGGATTTCTGTGGTGTGCGGCTGCCGGACAATATGGTGAAGAATCAAAAATTCGACGCACCGATCATTACGCCGACAACCAAGAGCGACGATGATGAGCTCATCGACCCTGCGGGTATCGTTGCCCGAGGCCTCGCGACACAAGAACTGTGGAATGAGATCGCCGAGAAGGCAATGCAGCTGTTTGAGCGCGGGCAGCAGCTCGCAGCAGAGCGCGGGCTCATACTAGTAGACACCAAATACGAAATGGGCATTGATGCAGAAGGAAAGCTGACCATTGCAGACGAAGTGCACACACCCGATTCGTCGCGCTATTGGATTGCCGATTCATACGAAGCGCGATTTGCCGCGGGTCAGGAGCCAGAGAGCCTCGATAAGGAATTCTTCCGTTTGTGGCTCCGTGATCAAGGTTTTGAATACGACGGAAAAAAGCCGGAAATCACGAACGACGTTCGCCTCATGCTCGCCGGGAAGTACATTGATCTGTATGAACGCGTAACCGGCGACACGTTCTCCGTTCCGAATGACGCCGACGTTCCCGGTCGTATCGCACGCAATCTTGCATCCTTTTCCATCGCATCTTCATGACATTCTTTCGATCGGACTCTGCCCGCGGCGCCTCGCTCCTGCTTGCTGTTGTATTCCTTACAGGAGGCTGTCTTCTTGTAATGGAAGTACTCGCAACGCGCATGCTGTCGCCATACTTCGGCAACACGATGTACACGTTTTCGAGCGTGATCGGCGTAGTGCTCGCTAGCTTGAGCGTGGGCTACGCGATTGGTGGTCGCTTTGCAGATCGCAATCCCGACGTAGCGATCTTCTACCGGATCATCCTGCTTGGCGGCGCGTGCATAGTGATGCTGGCCGGCATCAATCGCGCATTGTTGCCCGTCTTCGCCTATATGCTCCCCGCTCGATCGGGACCACTTGTACTTTCGCTCATTCTGTTTTCCGTGCCCAGCTTTCTGCTTGGCATGCTCTCGCCGTACGTGATTGCACTCCGCCAAAAGATTGCACAGCAAGGTGTGGGTACCAATGCTGGTTCCGTATTCTTCTGGTCGACACTCGGCAGCATTACCGGGAGTCTGCTTGCAGGTTTTGTTCTGGTACCGCACTTTGGCATTACTATTACGCTGGTAGGTACCGCTATCGTGCTCTTGGTGATCGGCGTCGTAGGCCCATTTCTGCATGGCAGTGGAGCAAAGACCATGCGCATGGCCATACCGCTGATCATTGGTGCGGGTGCCATTGGCGCTGGCTTGATTGCCAATCCGGTGGAGGTGCAGGGGCTCGTATATGAAACAGAAGGTGTGTATCAGAACATTCGTGTGGTAGACACACTGCGCTATGACCGACCGATTCGCATCCTCTATCAGGATCGCAATGCGTCATCGGGTATGTTTCCGGATGATGAGGAACTCGCATTCGAATACTCCAAATTTTTTCGCTTAGCCCCGCAAGTGAGCGGGGACCCAAAAGAGGTACTCGTACTCGGCGCCGGGGCTTTTACCTTGCCCAAGGTAATGCTCCAGGAATGGAAGAACGCCACTGTGGATGTTGTAGAAATCGAACCAGGCTTGGAGCGAATTGCACAGGAGTACTTCGGCCTTGAACCCAGCCCGCGAATGCACACGTACATCGTGGATGGCAGACGGTTCCTCCACGATACGGAGAAGCAGTATGACGTGATTTTCGGTGATGCATATTCGTCGCACCATGCAATGCCTCCGCACCTCACAACGAAGGAATTCTTTTCGCTCGTGTCTGAGCGTCTTACGGATGACGGTGTCTTTGTGGTGAACTTCATCGGAAGCCTAGAAGACCGCAGCCCTTCGCTCCTCCTCTCTGGCCTACGCACGCTTTCTGACGTATTTCCACATACACGCATCTTCGCAGCACATGACCCCACCTATCTCGGTACGCAGAACGTGGTATTCATTTCTACAAAATCGGCGGAAGGCATAGCCCGCCTGTGTGATGGATCAGTGTGGGACGCCAGTACTCGCAAGCTCTGCGAGAATGAAATCCCTCTCTCGCAATTCGATCTCACTGAGCACGCAGCCTTTACGGACGATTTTGCTCCGCTGGAGTATCTGGCGACGTTTGATCAATAACGGGTGGCACCAGTGTCCACCCTGCGCCAATGCCGAGGCGTTCAGTAGCGCCTGCGTTGAGTTCTAGCGCGTAGAGTGCTGGAATACCAGAAGAGTATGCAGGACACGGATCAGATACGCAGGGCTCCATTTGGCGTACAGAAACCAGTACTCCATTCGCATCGAAGTACAGAATATCCAGCGGGATGAGCGTGTTCTTCATCCAGAACGACTGCACTGCCTCTTCTGGGAGAAGGAACAGCATGCCGGCATTCTTGGAAAGACTCTTGCGGTGCATGAGTCCTTGCTCACGTTGCTCTGGCGTATCTGCAATTTCCACTTGCAAGCTCAGCTCTTCGCCCTCCGGCGAGCGAAGCAGAATTTCCTGTTGCGGGAATTGGCTACCACATGCCGCGAAGAGCAGGGATACAGCAAGAATGATTGAGCGTTTCATAGGCCACGTAGGGAACGAATTGCCGCAGCACGATCGGCTGCGCTGAAAATAGAACTGCCCGATACAAGATTGTTCGCACCCGCCTCTCTGCACACAGCAGCAGTTTTTGCATCAATGCCACCATCCACCTGAATCATCATGTGGGGGTGTTGTGAGCGAATCGATGCAATTTTCGGCAATACGCTTTCGATGAATTTCTGCCCACCCTTCCCGGGGTGCACCGTCATACAGAGCACAAGATCAACGTCCATTGTCTGTATAGCGTCGTGATGCGTCTCCGGATTGATCGCGATCCCCGCCGTACACTTGTGCTGACGAATGATAGAGACCAGGCGCTCCTGATCGGATCGCTGCGGTACAGCCTCCGCATGGAAGGTGATGTGCTGCGCACCAGCATCAATGAATTCCTGTATACGCGCCTCCGGATTGCTCACCATGAGATGCACATCAATGAGGAGCGATGTCTTGATACAGCGCAGGACAGGTGCTCCAAAGCTGAGGTTCGGCACAAAGTGACCGTCCATAACATCCACCTGGAGCCAATCTGCGTGTTGCTCAACACTGTCTACTTCCTGCTGCAGTCGACCGAAGTCGGCCGAGAGGATCGAGGGCGCAATGATGATGGATGATGTACTCATTCTTAATTACTTAACACTTCCAAATCATCGATGCGGCGCTGGTGGCGGCCGCCTTCAAATGGGGTGGCGAGAAAAATATCCACAAAGCGCTTCGCATCTTCTTCTGCGGTTAGACGCCCTCCGAGGCTGAGAATATTGGCGTTGTTGTGCTCACGAGCAAGTCGGGCGGTTTCATCGCTGTACACGAGTGCCGCACGAATGCCGTGCACTTTGTTGGCAGCGATTGCCTCGCCATTACCACTCCCACCAAAAATGATGCCGGGGCATCCATGCTCCAGCACTGCACCGCAGCCTTTGCGAATGATTGCAGGATAATCAACGGACTCTTCGGAAAACGTGCCAACATCGATCACATCAATGCCCTGCGCAACAAGATACTGCTTAATGGCTTCCTTGAGTGGGAAACCCGCATGATCGGCTGCCAATACGACGCGCGCTGACCGTTCCATGGAAGAGATGGTGACGCAGGAATGCGAAATCGGCAACTCCTTCTGTAGCTGCAGGATTGTGGCAGTGCAGCCATCTACGCTAGAATTGGCGACGTTCCCTTCCTCAATTCGTATGTTTTCGCACCTCACAGACTTCGGATACCAGCGTACGGCGCTGCAGGCGTTCGGCTTTTATATCGCATATTTCATACTCTTCCTGCTTCTTGCAGGCGTGGTCGGCGCATTAGTGGCACTCTCCTCGGCTGAACAGCCGAATATTGTTGAGCTCTCCACACGAATGGGCATTCTAACAGCCGTTGTTGCCTGCACACTCGTTGCATTCGCCATCTTGGTAAAAAAGAACCGCCTCAGCCACTTCCCATCGCTGATCATTGCTATTGCATCGGGCATTTGCGCGCTCTTCGGCGGCGCACTTTTGGGATTGCTCCCTGTTGCCTATCTCACCACGCAACCTGTAGGAACAAAGACTCCCTCCCCCGCACCACGTCCTACTCTGTGATGTGCTAGAGTGCTGCCGTGACACGACGCACACTCATTGCAGCGAACTGGAAAATGCACCCTGCACCAACGGGTGCCCTGGAGGGTGGTGATGCATACATAAGCCGAGGAGGCATAGATGTTTGGGTGTTCCCCTCATATTTGGATATTGCTGGAGCCGTTGCAGCAAAACTCATCACCGGCGGCCAGTGCGGTCACTGGGAAACTCATGGTGCTCGCACGGGCGATGTAAGCATGGCAATGCTCGCCGCTGCAGGGTGTCGCAGCGTGCTCTGTGGGCATTCCGAACGACGACAGCAACATGCGGAAAGTAATGAGCAGGTCATCAAGCAGGTTATTGCTGCATTGGAAGCCGGTCTGCACCCTATTCTCTGCATCGGCGAAACGCTGCAGGAGCGCGATGCGGCTCAGCAGGAGTCTGTCGTCCGCGCCCAGCTAAAGGGCTGCCCAATGGAGCCACAACTTACGATCGCCTACGAACCGGTATGGGCCATTGGCACTGGCAAGACAGCTACTCCACAGCAAGCACAAGAAATGCACGCATTCATTCGATCACTGCTCCCTGCAGATATTCGTGAGGACATGCGCATTCTGTACGGCGGGTCTCTGAAGCCGGAGAATGCGGCTGCACTGCTCGCAGAACCTGATATTGATGGTGGCCTGGTCGGTGGTGCCTCACTCGATCCAGATGCATTCGGACAGATCGTGCAGGCTGGCGCGTCAGCAAAGAAGCATTCGTAATTCTCCTCCCTCCCCTCTCTATGGAAATACTCTTTAGCCTCTCATTCCTCATCTGGCCGTTCATTGTACTGCTCATGTTCCTGATCCGTCAGGTAAACCAGTACGAGCGCGGCATCGTGCTCACTATGGGGAAATTCAGCAAAATCTGGGAGCCGGGGTGGCACATTATTATCCCAGTATTCCAGCGGCTCATGAAGGTGGATATCCGCGTAAAGGCGGTCGATGTACCCGATCAAGAGGCAATCACGAAGGATAATATTCCTATTCGCATCAACGCGGTGATCTACTTCCGTGTGATGGATGCTCGTAAGGCGGTTTTGGATGTGGAGGATTTTTTCTACGCCGTATCGCAACTCGCACAAACCACCATGCGCAATGCTGTGGGAGAAGTGACGCTCGACCAGCTGCTCGCAAACAAGAAACAGGTGAGCGAGGGCATCAAGAAGACTGTGGATCATGCATCTGACCCTTGGGGCATTGATGTGCAGAGCGTAGAGCTCAAGGACATTGTGCTTCCAGATAGCCTCAAGCGCACGATCGCCAAAGTGGCCGAAGCCGAGCGCGAGAAGCAAGCGGTGATCATTAACTCGCAGGGAGAGGTGGCAGCCGCTTCCAATATGGCAGAAGCAGCAAAGCTCCTATCTGCACAGCCGGGTGCCCTGCATCTGCGCACGCTCCAGAGCATCAACGACTTGAGCTCCGATCAATCCAACACCACCGTATGGATGGTGCCAGTCGAAGTACTCAAGGCGCTGGATGTACTTGGAAAGAAGATGTGATCACCGACCGATCACTCGCATGCGCAGAAAGACCCAGACCCAGCGGAACCAGTCCTTCCAGCAGATCTTCTTCCCTTCTGCGACTGTGCGCGGATGATAACTGACCGGATATTCGAAAATCTTCACTTTTCGAAGGGCGAGATATGCTGTGAGTTCTGGATCGAATCGAAAATCGTTTTCGCGCAGGGGAATGCCTGCCAAAATCACTGTTTTCACCATCTTGTAACACGTGGGCTGATCGGTAAGACGTGTCCCGTAGAGCACATTGCATAGATATGTGAGCAACGTACCGCCAAGGAAAAAAGACAAATGCACGTATTGTTTTTGCTTCTTCAAACGACGTGAGCCAAAAACCGCATCTGCGTCGTTCTTGCGTGCAAATTCCAGAAGCATCGGGATCTCCTCTGGGCTGTATTCCAAGTCTGCATCCTGCACGATTGTGTAGAAGCCCTTGGCATGCTTATAGCCCATGCGAACCGCAGACCCTTTGCCGCCATTCAACTTCGTAAGCACCGTATCCTGTGATCTGGCCTTCTGACGCAGAATCTCCAAGGAGCGATCTTTGGATCCGTCATCCACAAAAATGCACTCAGCACTGTCGCCGCATGCTGCAAATACCCGATCCATGATTGCAGTGATCGTACGTTCCTCGTTGTAGACGGGAACAACAACGGTGAGTAGTGGCGTACTCGCCGAAACATTGCCGGTGGATGAAGTCGACCGACTCATGCCCGTTTGATCATACGGGGTTCAAAGAAAAAACAAAACGGTGGGATTACAAACTCTTGTACGGTGGCACCCCCTGTCCACGCGATCGTGCATGTACTAGCAATTCACCGATGAAACCAACGGATGCGATCTGCACACCAACAATCATCAACAATGCCGATACAAGCAAGAGAGGGCGTTGTCCTACTCCTATCCCCTGCACCCAGAGCACACTTAAGTACACGGCACCCGCAATACCGCACCCGAAAATTACTGCGCCGATCGCACCAAAGAAATGGAGCGGCCGGTCACCGAATCGTGCAAGAAAGAACACCGTCCATACATCAAACAAGCTCCGCAGACGGTGGAGGACACTAAATTTGCTTTTCCCATGCGCTCTGGCGCGATGTTCTACAGGAACCTCTACAACGCTGAAGCCCTGCATGCTCAGCAAGTGCGGAATAAAACGGAACAGGCTGCCCTGGAAAGAAATATATTCCAGCACATCGCGGCGATACGCCTTAAAACCGGAGTTCATATCATGGAACCTCTGGCCTAAAAGCAGATTGGTAATTGCATTGATCCCACGCGAAGGTAACAACTTATTCGCATGATCTCGTCTGCTCTTTCTCCAGCCAATTGCTACATCCGCACCCTGTTCAATCGCTGCAAGCAACTTCGGGATTTCTGCAGGCGAATCCTGCAGGTCTCCATCCATTGTGATGATGATGGAGCCTTTTGCCTGGGCAAACCCGAGCTGCATTGCACCGCTTTTATGCGTGTTCCGTCGCAACCGCAATCCCTGTACACGTGGATCTTTTCGCACAAGAGCCGCAATCTCCTGCGGCGTGGTATCCGTGCTGCAATCATCTACGAACAGAATTTGCACATCTGCCAGAGGAATTGCCTGCACCACTTCTTCATAGAGCAGAGAAATATTCTTCGCCTCATTGAAGACTGGAATAACAAGAGAGAGGTGCGACATGAACGCTTTATAGTGTGTCAGTCTCGTTCATGCGAAACAAGCGCATGAAACTGTTCTTGCCAGCATTTCCTTGGTTGCGACCAGGATATTTGTAGTAGAGGATGGTCATAGCGCCAGTCTATGACCGTGCACACGCCCCTCATTTCCGTCATTCTCCCAAGTTACAACTACGCACGGTACCTACGTGCGGCGCTGGATTC
Organism: Candidatus Peribacterales bacterium; assembly: GCA_020058765.1. Classification (GTDB taxonomy): domain Bacteria; phylum Patescibacteriota; class Gracilibacteria; order Peribacterales; family Peribacteraceae; genus JAGVDM01. Next base: position 99,625 of record JAGVDM010000005.1, read on the forward strand.
CATTGTTTCGCAAACCTATACACACTGGGAGCTCATTGCTGTTGATGACGGCTCCAAAGATGCATCACTCAGCATTTTGCAGGAATACGCGGCGCAATATCCCGAGAACATGCGCGTTCTCACACATCCCCATCACGAAAATCGTGGTTTAAAGGAATCGTATAAATTGGCGTTTGAGCATGCGAATGGCGATATTGTGACCTTTCTGGAAGCAGATGATCTTTGGTACCCCGATAGCATCCGCCTGCGTGTTGATGTACTGGCTCATCATCCGGATGTTGCGGTTGTGTATTCGGGGATAGAGATATTCGGCTATTGGGATTGGCACCATCCATTTCGATCACTCTTCCGGTATGCAGGTGTGCAGTGGTATCTACTACGAATCGCACTCTCTGTACCTAAACATGTGCCCTTTTCTGCAAATGCACTGCGGCTGAATCGGATTCCTATCCCAACATTTTCCTGTGCAATGGTTCGGAAATCCGCACTACAGCAGCTGGATTTTGCTATGCCCAAAGATACTGGCGCATGGTTTGATAAATGGCTTTGGGCACAGGTGAGTATGAAAGGAAAATTCTATTATTTGGCAATTCCGCTCACACGTTGGCGCCGCCACCTTGGTAGCTATGAGGCGACATTCTTGCATTCTTGGTTCAAGAAAAAGCGTCATGCGAAAGCATTCCATGCCTACGTACTGCAAAGACAACGCGAAGGCTTCCGGCACTAATGCCGCACCCACATTCCACCACCAACATTCCGCGCGGCACCGTGGATTTCGAGGAGCGTAAGCGTTGCGTTGAGCGCTGCGGCTTCGATTTTTGCCTTATCGACTAAGTCACTCACAGATTGCGGCATGGTGGTCAGTGCGCTGTAAACGGATTGTTCTGCATCGTTCTGAGGCGCATACGTACTGCGCGGTTCGCTGCTGGTACGAATGCCGTATTCCTGCAGCACTGCTGCCGCATTCACTGCGAGTTTGGCGTGACCGGATGCCAAGAGTGCATGGCAACCGGCATACTGCGTATCGAAGATCTGCCCCGGAACAGCGAAAACATCGCGATTGTATTCCAGAGCAAGCTCGGCTGTGATCAGAGCACCACTCCCCTCCCCGGCTTCCAGCACGATCGTGCCGAGTGATAGACCGGCAATAATCCGATTCCTTGCTGGAAACGTGTAGGTATCCGGCCGCATATCCAGTGGGAACTCGCTCAACAGCACACCACCGTGTTCCACGATCTGCTTTGCAAGAGTGGCATTCGCCTTTGGGTACACAGCCGATAAGCCATGCGCGAGTACTGCAACGGTTTTGCCGCCCGCAGTGATAGTTTCCCGCGCAACGTGGGCGTCGATTCCGGTTGCCAGACCGCTTACTGTCACCATGCCCGCAGCAACGAGATCGGGGACGAAATGCTCAGTGACACGCTTGCCGTAGGCGGACATCTCTCGTGTACCGACAAGTGCAATACAGGGCTCCTGCAGCACCGCTACATCTCCTTTTGCATACAGGAAGATCGGCGGATCCCCGATCTGGTGCAATGCTGCAGGGTAGCTAGCATCATCTAGGGTGTGCAGCTGCAATCCGCGTCGATGCAATTCGGCATCGTACGCGTGTGGATCAAATTCTTCATGGCGCAGTAATGCCGCTCGTACCGTTTCCTCTCGGCAACCGAGCGCCGTGAGGAGCTGCTCCCCAAGGTGCGGCAACGCCGCTTCGGGCGTGCCGTAGACATTGCATAGCGCATCGTACCGGCGCTTGTTGAGCACATTGAGCCAAGACCAAGTGAGTGCGGCGATACGATCCATGAGAGAAGCATGGTAGCACGACCGTCCGCGGCAGTGATCAGCGCCCGGGAACCGGCTTTGCTGACCGCACAAGAAGTGTGGTTCTGGCCTGTCTAGAGCAGATTCTCGATGTTCCACGCAGAGGGAGAACTCTCACGAATTTCTTTCCGAGGGGCGGTATTTCTGCGTATACTCCGCCCGCGTTCTTTGAGGCTTGCCGCCCTAGCTCAGTGGTAGAGCAACGGTATCGTAAACCGTAGGTCACGAGTTCAAATCTCGTGGGCGGCTCCATCAAAATCCTTTTTCGGCTGGAAACAACGGGCATCGGGTGTAGCATCGTCGACGCATGACCAACGGAACACGTTTCAATGGCGACCAAAAAGAAGGTGTATGGCTTCTGCATGGCGCAGAGGGTCGCTTGCGAGACTTCCTGGTGCCATTGGTACCACCGTGGCTAGAAACCTACCACCTTACGCTGAGCACCGTACTTTGGAGTGGGTTGATTATTGTATTCGGATGGCTCTCTGCACATCACGGCATGGATTGGCTCTGGGGCACATCGGTATGCATTGTGCTGCAGTACATTACCGATCTGCTCGACGGTTCCATTGGCCGCAGCAGGAATACCGGCCTCATTAAGTGGGGCTTCTATATGGATCACTTTTTGGATTACTTTTTCCTCTGCGCCATCCTGATCGGGTACGGCTTTTTGCTCCCCGATGACCAGAAGTACATCCTGTTTTTCGTGCAGGCACTGCTCGGCGGCTACATGGTGCAGTCGTTCCTGTCGTTCGCTGCCACAAACACCTTCAAAATTGCGCACATGCGCATTGGACCTACAGAAATTCGTATCCTCTTTATCCTGATCAATACGCTCCTGATTATCTTCGGAAAAACCTACCTTGCAGCCGCGCTCCCCTATGCGCTGGGTTTTTCTACACTGGGTCTCTGCCTTGTCGTATACGACATTCAAAAGATTATCTGGGAACTCGATATGGAGAATAAGCGCCGTGCGGAAGCACCTCCAGCAAAACAGGCCTAACGTCTGCCGTACATCTTGGTGTTGCAGTCATTCCTGTCATTCGCTGCAACCTACACCCTCACAATCGGGCACATTCCTACGATTAGCGCCTTCCTCTGATGTTGACCTGCGCCTTCGACTGCTCGTCGATATCGCTTTCGCTTCGAGGATCAGATCCAGAAATATCCAGCTTCTGTTCCGTTGCAGCAATATTGCTTACATTGGCAGATTGCGCCGCACGAATGCGTGGCGGAGGGGGTGGAGGAGGTGCTTTTAGTCGCGTTTGCAGATCTTGCAATTCCTTGGGGTCACACGAATCCGCAACGGCTTCTCGCAGGGCAGTGAGCAGCTTTGGTTGATCTTCCACAGGAACACGTTTGGCAATTTCATGAGCTGCCTCAAGAGGATTTTTGGTTTGGATCTCTCGGGCAATCTTCGGGAAGGCCTTTGCCAATCTCCTGTGTATCAACTCGCCAGCAACGCATGTGGCCACATCGTAATCTGTTCTATCCAGTGCACCTTGACCCTTACGAATTTTCTCCGCACCGGCAGGTACAGCATCTGGCTCATAACTGGTTGGACCGTGGTATCCAGCGGATATGTAGTACGCCGTTTGTGTGGTAATTGTGGAAATTTCTCCGTTGCTTGGATTGCCGCGATACATCTGTTTGGTGCCATCTGCACTCGTATCATGGACAGCTTCATGAAAAATATGACCAGAGAGCTCGGTGACGATCTCTGCATCAGAAGCGCCTTGTGAGCGTAATACCTCTACGTGCCTCCGTACGGTACTCACGAACATCGTTCCCCAGTTATTCATCATCGTATCGCTGCCGCTTCCCCACTCCACCTTGAATGCCGTCTGCACCATATCTGCAGGAGCGTTCAGGGCAATGGCAATTCTTTGCTGCTGCAAGAGCGCATTCACAATAATATGCGCGTCTTGTTCGGACATGGATTCTGCCTGACCCATCAATTCCACAGTGCCTACCGGCGTTTCAAACACCACGACGTTGCCGGGAATCAATCCCCATTTCCACTCTTTGTTCTTCGGTGTAATCACACGCTTACTCCGCTGAATTGTGTCGCTGCTGAGCGGTGCACCGGTTTCATGGAATGCCTGCACTTCTGCTTCTACTTTTGGCGGAAGCGGCGCAGGAGGCGGCTTTACGGGAAGGAGTGTAGGGTCTACTTGTTTCCACTCTTTCCCGTCTTGCACGTAGTATTTACCGTCTCCTGCCACAAAGAGCTGATGTCCTCCTCTGCTAATACCGCCAACAGCACGATCGAAGACGACACGATCGCCTGTGCGCCACTCAGCCACAGCACTGGATCGATCCAGTGTCGCAAGGAACCCATCAATCGATGCGTTCATCTTCCCCACCTCGCCAACGACGAGTGCGGGCTGCAGGGCAGTGAGCTTGCTTAAGATATTTTGCTCAATCTGGGAACAGAGTGCTTCGATTTTCTGACGACGAACGGGTGCCATTTTCGTATCGCTATCCATACGTGTACGCACCGCTTTGATGCGCTCAAGAAGGATATTGACGCGCTTAATATACGTCTCTGATGCGCGCTGAGCCTCAGGCGTGCGATCAGCACCACGCTGTAAGCGTTGCTGCTCTGCAGCGATGCGCTGCTGCGTTTCTGGACCTGTTGGACTCATGCGTCATCCAGAAGAGAATCAAGCTCATCGTCTTCTTGTTTCACTGCGCTCTCTTCACCTACGCGTAAGGCACCAATGCCACGTTGTACATCTTCCCCAAATGCCGTGAGGCCTTCTGCGTTGCCCCTATCCTCTGCGCCAGAGATCACACGACGCACAAGGACATTGCGCGCGGCAATGTCTGTATCGAGCAAAGACTGTAACTGCTTGCGCTGCTGCTCATTCAATGTCGGTAATGCCGTGAGGAGCTGCTCCTTGCGATCGTCGGATAGGAGAGAAGCCCTCCGGATCTGCAACTCCAATGGATCTGGAATGGTATACATTTCTCAATATTGTACCATTTTTCCATGATCTTGTCAGGAGGATAGCCCTGTAGAGCCCTGGTGTGGTGCATTGCGGCAAAACCAAAAAACTGCTACACTATCTGGATTTCTCGAACACACACATTCCACACACACCCATGACGCTCGATGCCTGCATCGCTCACGCGATCCATACCGACCTCGACATTCTCGAGGCACTACCAGAGGTTCATGACCTTGGTGTAGAGGACTTGGAACCCTACGTGGAACGCTACGTCACGGAGGTGCACCAGAACATCTACCAGGCCATCTTGCAGCATGGGGAGCCCTATCTACGCTCCAAGGACGCTGCAGGGCTGTGTGCGACGCTCCTAAAGGCTGGTGTGCAGTTGCCACCGCATATGTTGCTTCGCATGTGCCAAACGATCCTGCAGCTCTCTGAGCTGGAGGCACGCTTCATTCTGGATACAGAAAACGGCACCAGCCTGTACTACATGAAGGTGGAAGTAACAGCCTAGTCCTGTTCCTCCGTCTCGAACCGTAGTTCCTGCGGAAGTACGCCGAACACTTCTGTTCTTTCGTGCTCCCTCTGGCATTCTATACAACGCTCTGTATTGGGCAGCGCCTGTAAGCGGGCAACAGCAATGCCCCTGGTGCAGTCCGCGCAGAACCCGTACGTACCCTCTTGGATCCGCTGGATGGCCAAAATAACCGATTGCAACTCGCGTTCTTCGAACGATCGCTCGTTATCGTCATCCTTCGCGGGTTCACGCAGTAACTTCTGCAAAGCAGCCTGACGGCGCTGTAGCATAGCGAGATTTCGTGGCACGAGGGTGTCGATCTGTTTCCCCATATGCGCATATTGTAAAACAATCTGTACATTCCACAAGCATTCCCCAGTCTTCTAGAAGACTAACGCTTGGAGAACTGTGGTGCGCGGCGTGCGCGGCGCAGACCTGGCTTTTTACGCTCCTTGATGCGTGCATCGCGGCGCAAATACCCCTCGCGCTTGAGCGTAGGGCGTAGATCAGGATCGTGGAGGAGTAGTGCGCGGCTAATACCAAGACGCACCGCTTCGGACTGTGCGGACTTTCCGCCGCCGAGTACGCTCACTTCTACATCGAAGGTGGTCTTCTTGTCGACGAGCACGAGTGGAGCCAAGGCGTTTTCAATCTCTACACCAGCAAAGTATTCCTTGAGCTTGAGACCGTTCACCGTCACATTCCCCTGGCCATCCTCAATCAAGCGCACGCGAGCGATAGCGGTCTTGCGCTTGCCAACAGTAGAGAAGAACGAACGAGTGCTCATGATGGATTACAGAGGGAGAGGAACAGGCTTCTGGGCGGCATGCTTGTGCTCTGCATCTGCAAAAACGTGCAGCCTGTTGAGCATACGGCCGCGCAAACGATTCTTGGGGAGCATACCCTGCACTGCGCGTTCAATAATGCGATCTGGGTGCTGGATAAGCATATCGCTCATGCGCATGGACTTAATGTGGCCAAGGTAGCCGGAATGAGTGACGTACTCCTTCTGCAGCAGCTTGCGCTGCTCCACAGCCATCTTGCCGGCATTGATGATGACGATCTCATCTCCACACAGCTGATGCGGGGAGAACGATGACTTGTGCTTCCCGCGGAGCATATGCGCAACCTTGGATGCAATATGACCAAGCGTCTGGCCATCGGCATCAATGACGTACCACGTTGGAGCCGATACGGGAACAATAGTTGTTTTCATTTGTCAGTCTTGGAAGTAGCGGCTTTCTTCGTTGCTGTCTTAGCAACCTTCTTGGGTGCAGCTGCCTTCTCTGCCTGCTCCGTAGGAGCGGCACCAACCACTGCATCAATGAGCGTAAGATCCACGAGCATTGCACCATCGCCCTGGCGAATGCCAGCGGGCACCATGCGCGTAAGTCCGGAGCTGCGATTTGCGTAGCGCTTTGTAAGCACTTCGATGATCTTGCGACTTGCGTTGCGATCGGTCACCACGCGGCCAATGTGACGGATAGCCACCTGCTGCGTGCTGCGCTTGGCAACAGCAATCAGACGATCAATGATCGGCTGCACGGCACGAGCGCGGGAACGCGTTGTGCGAACGGATTCGTAGAGCAGAAGGGATGTCACCAGGTTACGCTTGAGCATCCTGGCGTGAGCCGGTTTCTGCTTGAGCCGTTGGCGAGCGTCTCTGTGGCGCATTGGGAATGGCAGTGTAGGGAATTCGCAGGGTGTAGAGCAAAAAGAAACCCGGCGAAATCTGGAGCGAAACTCTACCCGAGCATCATCGTGTCATCGTCGTTTTCATCGGCCAACTTGAGCCCACGATCGGCAAGCGTCTGCTTGACCTCATCGAGAGCCTTGGCGCCGAATCCGCGGAAGTTGCTGAGTGCGGATTCCGTGCAGCGTGTGAGCTGCTCAATGGAACCAACGCCCGCATTGATGAGCGCGTTGAGCGTACGAGGCGAGAAGTTCAGGATTTCGATTGGCGTGTAGCTCTCCTTTACCGGAGCGCTATCGCTGTCCCCCACTGGACCTGCGGCACCTGCGCGGGAGAAGTCTGCAATGAAGTCGCCCTCTACCACCTTGTCGGCGCTACCAAAGTACTCGAAGTAGCTCTTGAGGAGCTGTGCAGCGAACTGCACTGCCTCTTCGGCCTTCAGGGAGCCGTTGGTCTGTACATCCAGGATAAGCTTCTCCAGGTTGGTCTGCTGACCCACACGGGCAGCCTCCACTTCGAAGCGCACCTTTTCGACCGGGCTGAACACCGCATCGATATGAATGAGGCCTGGCTCGTTGTGCTTGCGATTGCGATCGCCGGCTGGCACGTAGCCCACGCCTTTCTCGATCGTGATCTCCATTTCGATTTCGCCGCCCTTCTCGAGAGTAACGATCTCCACTTCTGGATCGAGGATTTCGATATCCGACGATACCTTGAGATCCTTGGCTGTAAGGGTCTTTGGTCCCTTGCCAGAGAGAGTAATCGTCTCGGTATCCTTGTTGAACTTGCGGAGCTTGAGCTGCTTTAAGTTGAGGCAAATATCCACAACGGAGTCGCGGACACCCTTAATGGTGGCGTACTCATGCTGCACACCCTTAATGCGCACCGATGCCACTGCGGCACCCGGCAAGCTGGAAAGGAGTACGCGTCGCAATGAGTTGCCCAGGGTCATACCAAAGCCCGGAGGCAGCGGCCCAATGGCAAAGATCACATGTGTATCATCACCATCTTTGACCGGAGTGGCGCTGAAGATGGGTAGACCGATTTCTTCCTGCAGGATATGCATGAGAAGGTGGAGAAGGGAACGGGAAAGCTCGCGGAGCGTGTCTCCGCAGGAAAATTAGTTTCGCGAGTAGAACTCGATGACCTGTCGGATGTCCACTACCTGTTCTGTGGTACCCGATTCCGGCAAGCCGACGACTTCGACCTGCAATGCGCCGCTATTTACCTTGAGCCAATTTGGCGGCATGTACTTTTCGTGTGCTGCCAAAATTTCGGCGAAAATAGTGGAAGATTTGGACTTGGGACGCACGGAGATCTTCTGCCCCTCGCGAACGAGGAACGATGGAGTCGTGACGCGAACGTCATCGACAAAGAAGAGACCGTGATTGGCGAATTGACGAGCCTGCATGCGCGTGCGAGCAAAGCCTGCACGGTACAGCACGTTATCGAGACGGCGTTCCAAGAGCTGTTGCATAACCTCACCTGTCTGCCCCTTGGTCTTGGATGCGCGATCATATACGCGACGGAACTGCCGCTCGGACAATCCGTAAATATCGCGCATCTTCTGCTTCTCCACGAGCTGCTGTGCGAACTCCGACTTGCGACCAACACGTGCGCGTGGGCTCTTCCCTGGGAGGTTCGGCTTGCGCTGCAGAATCTTGTCGTACTTGTCGGCGCCGTAGATGTTGACGCCCTGTCTGCGGACGCGCTTTGCCTTGGGTCCTGTGTACTTCATGCGGGAAAAACGAGAGAAAGAGAGGCAGAAAGAAAGGGTCGCACTACACGCGGCGACGGCGGCGCGGACGCACACCACCGTGTGGGATAGGTGTGACGTCTGCAATGGATTCTAGATTGAGACCTGCACCTTGCAGACCACGGATCGACTGCTCGCGTCCCGGCCCGAGGCCTTTCACGCGAACGTGTACAGATTCGATGCCGTATGGACCAACGAGCTTCTCGCATGCCTGTTCTGCGGCAACCTTGGCAGCATACGGCGTGGATTTGCGCGTGCCCTTGAACCCTGCAACACCACAGCTCACACCGCCCAGCTTGTTTCCTTCTGGATCGGTGAACGTAACGATGGTGTTGTTCTCCCCTGCGTGAATGTGTACATACGCAACAGTAACCTTGCGTCGAATCTTCTTTTTGACAGCCTTCGGCGCTGCTGCGGTTTCTGCAGTAGCGTCGAGGATATCCTTTGCTGGCGTAGTATCGGCCATGGAGAGGCAGGAGGAGGAAACGGGGTTTAGGTCTTGGTGAGAGTAACGCGACCGGATGTCGTCGTCTTCTTCTTCCCGCGCTTGGTGCGAGCATTGCGACGGGATGTCTGCCCGCGTACAGGCAGCTTACGGCGGTGACGGTATCCGCGCCAAGTACCGATGTCTTGGAGACGCTTGACGTCCATGGATACCTTACGCGTGAGTTCACCTTCAATGTTCTCCTGCTCCACTCGTACGCGCAGACGTGCAGCCTGTTCCTCAGAGAGGTCATCGGCATGTGCAGTGAGATCGATACGCACCTCGGTGAGAATCTTTATAGCAAGCGGACGACCGACACCCTTGATAGCGGTGAGGCCAATCACGATTTGCTTGTTTCCGGGGATGGTGACACCTGCGATACGGAGCATGACGAGAAAAAAAGAGGGAGTGAGAAATCAACCTTGGCGCTGCTTGTGCTTGGGCGTCTTGCAGACGATACGGCGCACGCGCTTGCCCAGCCCATTACGGCGGATTATGAGACGACAGTCTTTGCAGATGGGTTTTACAGAGGCGCGGACTTTCATGATTGAGAGGGTGCTGGAGGTGAGGGGGTGGTGCTATCGTTGCCTTCGGTTCCGGCAGTATCACCATTCAACGATATCTGCTGGTCGGAACGGAAGCGGTAGGTGATGCGTCCCTTCTGAAGATCGTACGGGGTCATCTCTACCTTTACCCGATCGCCCGGCAAAATCCGGACGCGGTGGACTCTCATGCGTCCTGCCAGATGGCAGAGGATCATGTGATCCTTGGCTTGTGGACTCAGGATTTTGACTTGGAACATGGCGTTTGGAAAGGTCTCTTCCACGACGCCGATGAGCTCAATTACATCCTTAGACACAAGCGAAATACGCAGGAGAAAAGCCGGTGCATCCTACTGACGGGTCTCGCCACCATCAAGAGAAAAGTCCAGAAAATTCTCCTGACATCGTCAAAATATCTTGCCATTTCCACGTTTTGGGGCGTTCCGAAAATTACGTGAGTACAGCGCACCCGTCGGTTTCTACAAGCAGAGTGTGTTCAAAATGAGCAGAAAGACTGCCGTCTGCAGTGGAGAGAGTCCATCCGTCATCATGCTGCAGAATATGACCATTCCCCAGGCAGAGAATTGGCTCAATGGCGATCACTGCGCCTGCTGGCAACGTTGGACCTGTGCCGCGCGTACCCGCATTGGGGATATCGGGGAAATCATGAATATTCCGCCCCACACCGTGACCAGTAAGCGAAATAACAGGGGTGCACTTATGCTCTTCGGCATAGGCCTGAATCGTGGAAGAAATATCCCCTACTTTCACTCCTGCACGCACAACACTGAGCACATGTTCGAGCGCACCTTGTGTAACATCAAGTAAGTGTCGCGCCTGCGAAGAGATACGGCCGACGGGTACGGTGATGCACGCATCGGTAATCAGCCCGCGGTAGCGCACACCGCAGTCGATGGAAAGAATGTCTCCCTCTGCCAATACGCGTGGCCCAGGAATGCCGTGCACACACTCTGCATTCACCGAAGTACACAGCGTACCAGGGAACCCTTGGTATCCCTTGAACGCAGGTTCAGCATCGTCGTGTGACCGGATGAATTCTTCAGCGATACGATCAAGCTCGAGTGTGCTGATACCAGGGCGCACCATGCTCGCGGTGTGGGCGATGCACGCACGGAGAATGGCTCCACTTTGGCGTAGAGACGCAATTTCGTCCTCGGTGTAGACAGGACAAGAAGGCATGAATGCTAGGTGTTCTTCAGGAGATCTACGATTAATGCAGTCACCTGATCCATGTCGCCCATACCATCGACCTGTACCAGTTGGCCTGCTGCTATGTAGGCCTGTACAACTGGCATAGTCTTTTCGCGGTAGAGCTGCATACGCCGCAGCACCTTCTCTTCGTCTTTGTCATCCACTCTCCCCTGCTCCGTTGCGCGGCCGCGAATGCGCTCGATTGCCTCCTCTTCTGGAAGGAGAATGTTGATGCAACGAAATTCACGGTGCTCTTCGTCCATTAAGCGATCGAACGCCTGCTTCTGTTCATCATCTCGAGGAATACCGTCGAAGAGGATTTTCTCTTTGGCGTGCTGGCGCACCGCCTCACGCACCACTTCCATAATGATCTGGTGCGGTACCAAATGCCCTTCGTCGATGTACGACTTCACAGTGTTGCCGAGTTCGGAACCCGATGCGGCGATCTTCCGCAGCTCCGCACCCATGTCGAATACGTAGTAGCGGAACTTCTCCGCAATACGCTTGGCCTGTGTGCCTTTGCCCGAACCTTGAATGCCTAGAAACACTAAATCCATAGTGTCTGCAGCATACCGAAGAAAGGAGTCAGAATCTAGGAAGTCCAGTCTGGAATTGCCTTTCCGTGTGGTGTACTACACCAATTTCTCGTAATCGTGCGCGAGGAGCTGCGCATTGACCTGGCGGATCAGCTCCATGACTACACCCACCACAATGATGATACCCGAACCGGAAATAATGAGATCCTGGGAGGTGAGATCGGTGAACATGGTGAAGAGCAACGGGACGATGGCAACGATGCCGAGGAAGATACCGCCCCAGAGGTTCAACCGGTTGCTGATCTTCGCAAGTACCTCGGCAGTCTGCTTCCCTGGGCGAATACCAGGGATGAAGCCGCCACGCTTCTGAATGCTCTCTGCGACGTCATCTGGCTTAAAGGTGACCGACACGTAGAAGTACGTGAAGAGCATCACCAGCAAGAAATAGGCGATGATGTACATCCATGTTGGCGTTTGCGGATTGAGTTCGCGGTTGATGAACGCAGCCACCGGCTGCAAGTGCACAGATGTCTGCAAGAACTGCGCAATGATGCTTGGAAGCGTAATGAGGGAGATTGCAAAGATGATCGGGATCATGCCTGCCTGATTGAGGCGAATAGGAATATTGCCCTGCACGCCACGACCTGCGCCTTGGTTGGCGTAAGTAATAGGAATCTGGCGGTGCGCATCAGTGAAGAGCACCACAGCCACGAGCATGGCAAGAGACACAATGCAGAAGATGTAGAACGCCATGATCTTGCCGTCGCCTGCGTAGAACATGGAGCTCATGACCGACGGAACGCCGGACACGATTCCTGCGAAGATGATGAGGGAGATACCGTTGCCGATCCCTTTCTCCGTAATCTGTTCACCGAGCCACATGAGGAAGAGCGATCCTGCGGTAACGTACATCATAGGTGCCAACACTCCGGGGAACGTGAGATCGACGAAGTTCCCAAGGCCGCTCTGGCTCAGCAGGATGAGGAAACCGTAGCTCTGTACGAATGCGAGAGGAAATGCAAGCCAACGCGTGTATTTGTTGATGGTTTGCTGACCCTGTGGCCCTTCTTTGCTGATGGCTTCCAGCCGAGGAAAGATGACCGTGCAGAGCTGCAAAATAATGGACGCGTTGATATAGGGCGACAATCCGAGCAGCACTACAGAGAAGTTATCGAGTGCGCCTCCAGTGAGCACCGCGAAGATACCCAGCGCACCAATGCTACCTGCGCCACGGTCGAAGAGTGCCTTGAGCTCGTATACGTCAGAGCCAGGCACTGGAATGTGCGCGATGATGCGATAAATACCGAGCAGCAGAAGTGTTACTAGGATCCTCTTGCGGAGGTCTTCGGAACGCCAGAGCTGACGGAGGTAGGTGAACATGACTGAATTATTTGCTGATCGTCACGCTGCCGCCTGCCTTCTCTACCGCGGCAAGCGCACCCGGTGAGGCGGCATGCACGGTGAGTGCGAGCTTCTTGCTCACAGTTCCGCGAGCGAGGATCTTCACTGGTCGAGTTGTGCGGACGATGCGAGCTGCTCGGAGAGCGGCGATATCGTACGTACCAGACTCCAGACGCTCGAGAGCTGAAAGGGTGATGATTTCGAATTCGATGCGGCGAGGGCTGCGGAAACCGCCGAGTTTTGGCTGGCGGCGGAACAGCGGCGTTTGGCCTCCTTCGAAACCGAAGCGACGGCCTTTGCCTGTGCGGGACTGCTGGCCCTTCATACCGCGACCGGCAGTCATACCGCCGCCCGCGCTCGAACCACGCGCAACGCGCTTGCGGTTCTTGGTGGAGCCATGTGCTGGAGAGAGTCTGTGAAGCATGCGTAGAGTGGTCCGTCCTACGAACGAAGAGCGGACTGCGGGGTATCCTAGAGGGTGGAATGCATTGGCAGCAAGGAATTCGCGGGAGTTTTTCTGGCTCCCGACAGCGGTATTCCCTTAGAACGGAAAATGTGATAAAATAAACAGATTTATCTCTCTTCATGTCTCGTCGATTTCGACCGCTGGCTTGCCTGCTCATTGCCCTCGTAAGTGCCGCAATGTTGCCCCCAGGAGAGGCGAAAATGGAGGTAGTAGGTGAGCGCCCCGGCATGATTTACGTGACGCGCGCAGAAACAGCCATGCTGTTGCTTTCCAGCATTGGTGTGAACGTGCCCAAGCGATCCACAGGCGGCCAATACCCCGATTTGATTGATGGCGAATGGTACACAGCACATATGCTGGAAGCATTCGACCGAAAGATTCTGGATCCGCCGGAATTCGGCCTGGCGCAGCCGCATAGGCAAGTAACTCGTGCGGAGTTTTTAAAAATGCTCGCACGCACCTTCCGGCTGCCAACCAATCTGCAAAGCAGTTATTCCGATGTGCAGCGCAGTGATTGGTTTTGGTCCTATGCAGGGATTGCCGCGCGGTATGGACTGTTCACCACTCCGGATCCTACCCGGTTGTACCCCAACGTGCTCGTGCATCACTTCGAAGTGTCACAAGGCATTGAGCGCGTCTTAGCCTCTCACCCCGAACTACGACCGACGCCGTCGGCGGTACTTGAGCGACCCGTGCAGGCAGATGCACCATTTGTGGTGGGCACTGCTTCGCATGGAGCAGCGCCTGATGTGGGTACCTCACGACAGCCTCAGGAATACATCACCGTACGCATGGTAAAGGATGCACTCATGCAAGTGCTCCGCAGTAATGTACTCGTTGCCACGCAAACGAAAGTGGATCTCTTACAACAGATCAACACAGAGCGCGCTCGCTACGGCATACCGGCGCTCGCACTCAATCCTGTACTTACCACCGCTGCACAGGGGCATGCAGAGGATATGTGGAAACGACATTACTTTGATCACATCACACCCGAAGGGAGAACATACGTCGATCGCATTCGCCGTTTAGGGTATCTCACACCTCGCAACGACGAATGTGGCTGTGGTCTCTCCTGTGAGTGTTTACCCGCATTCGCTCTGGGAGAAAACATTGCCCAGGGACAGTTTACTGTAGAGCAAGTGATGCGCGACTGGATGAATTCCCCAGCACACAGGCAGAACATCCTGAGTACAGAATTCCGCGACATTGGCTTTGGACTGTTTGGCACCGTCTGGGTGCAAACATTCGGTCGCATCGATTTTGTGCCCCAGTACCGGTAGCGGTCATTGGAGTGTTGCAAGCGTAGTGCCGAACTCCACTGCGGCACCGGGTCCGTTTCCTGTAACAATCTTGCCATCTACGGTCACCGTATCCCCGGTGTACTCCGCACCGTACTGCTCAAGAAGCTGGGATTGCTGCCCGTCTTCGTTCCACACGGTTGCCTTGCGGCCGTTGAGCACACGGGCTTTGGCAAGAATGGTGGGGGCAATACAGATTGCACCAAGTGGCATATCTGCGCGGGCGGCATCATTGGCAACACGCAAAGCATCTGTATCGCTTGCGAGTGCCGACGCCCCAGGCCCACCAATAAAGGCAATACAGTCATAGTCCTTTACGCGCACGTCTCGCAGTGCAACTGTTGATTGTTCGCTGCCGCCGAACTTCCCGATGCACTCCCCTGCTTCGGTACTTGAGAGCACAATTGAAAACCCGCCACTCAGCAGCCCTTGGCGAGTGCCGTCGAGCTCGTGATCCTGGTACCCCCGCTGAGCAATAATAAGAAGCGCCTGCCGCATACGGGGAAGTATAGCAGAGAAGACGTATTACTTTGCTGCGTCCTCCTTCTTCTCTTTTGGCTTCTTGGACTTCTCCTGCTGGAGAGATCCTTCCTTCACGTCACTGCGAGACACCTCCTTTACCTGCAAGCCTTCGGCAGATTCTGCTTCCACCTCAAGATCGGCCGCACGGACTGGGCGCAGCATGCCAAGAGCGCGCATCACACCTTGAGCGTTTACGAGCTTATTGGTTGTGCCGTAGCGCTTGGAGAGAACGTTCTTCACACCCGCGTGATCCAACACGACGCGCAGTGCACCACCGGCGATGATTCCCGTTCCTTCTGATGCAGGCAGCAGGCGCAGGCGGCTTGCCTTGAACTTCACTTCTACAGCGTGTGGGATAGTACCGCGCACGATTGGCACCTGGATCATGTTGCGCTTGGCAACGGCCGTTGCTTTCTGCACGGCTACACGTACTTCGTTTGCCTTCCCTGTGCCCATACCCACCTTGCCCTTCTTGTTGCCCACAATCACCACAGCGCGGAAGCGCATACGGCGACCACCAGCCACCACACGCGTCACACGATCGAGAGAGAGTGTTGTCTCCTCGAACTCGCTGGGCTCACGCCGCTCAGAGCGGGTGTTCTTGCGGCGATCAGGATTGGAAGTCTTGGACATGAAGAGAGAAAGAGAGAGGACGATTAGAAGACGAGGCCTCCTTCGCGGGCTGCATCGGCAAGTGCCTGGATGCGACCCTGATACTGGTAGGCATTGCGATCGAACACCACTGTGGTGACCTTTGCATCCTTGGCCTTCTTGGCAATGAGTGCACCAAGAGCCTTGGCACCATCCAGGTTGGGCTTCTTTTTGAGTTCCTTGGTGCTGGCAGCAGCCAGCGTACGCTTCGCTGCATCATCTACAACCTGTACCGTGATCTGCGTGAGCGAGCGGAACACCGTGAGGCGTGGGCGCTCGGCAGTACCGCTAACCTTGGCGCGGATGCGTCGCTTGCGGGAGAGCCGATTCTGAAGCTTGTTCTTAAGCATGGAAGCGAGAATGAGGATTATGCGGAGCCCTTCGCGGCAGCGGCTTTACCAGCCTTGCGACGGACAGCTTCACCAACGTAGCGCACGCCCTTGCCCTTGTAGGGCTCCGGTGGGCGCATGCTGCGGATCACTGCAGCAGTCTGACCAACGAGCTGCTTATCCACACCGCGGATGATCAGGATGTTCTGGTTCTTCTCCTCCTGGGTGATCTCGATACCCGCAGGAACGGGGTAGTTCACTGGGTGAGAGAATCCGAGGCTGAGTGCGAGTGTTTTGCCCTTTGCCTGCGCCTTGTATCCCACGCCGATGATCTCTAGGCGCTTCTCGAAGCCTTGGCTCACACCCTGGATCATGTTGCTAATGAGCTGGCGCGTAAGACCGTGCACAGCGCTTGCATTGTCCTGATTGTCATCGCGCTCCACGATCACTTCACTGCCCTCTACCTTTACGGTCACGCATGGGAGGAACGTAAAGTTCATCTCGCCCTTGGAGCCCTGCACCTTCACGGTGGAGCCCTTCACCTCTACGGTGACGCCGGATGGGATAGCCACTGGTTTCTTACCAATTCGCGACATGATGATTAGGCAATAGTACAGAGAACTTCTCCGCCGATCTTGCGCTTGCGCGCCTCGACGTCGGTCATGAGACCCTGGCTCGTAGTGAGGATGGCAATGCCATATCCCTGGAGCACAGGCCTGAGCTCGGCATGGCCGGTATACACGCGGCGACCGGGCTTGCTCATGCGCTTCACTGTGAGCTGTGGGCGATCATCAGCAAATTGCACGACGACCTCGCGGGTCACACCTTCACCTTCGGTACGTACATCTGCGATCCACCCCTCAGCTTTGAGGAGGGAGAGCAGTTGCTCCTTCACGCGTGACCATGGTGCACGGCATTCCGTTTTGCGGACGCTCTGTGCATTGCGCATGCGAGTGAGGAGATCGCCGATGGGATCGGTAACGTGTGTCATGGAGGGGTTTACCAGGAAGATTTCTTAATACCCGGGAGCAGACCTTCGTTGGCATGTTCACGGAAGCAAATGCGACAGATACCGAAGAACCTCATGAATCCATGGCGACGGCTGCACAGCGAGCATCGGTTGTAGATGCGCGTCGGGAACTTGGGCTTGCGACCGTCTGCCTTCGCACGCAGGAATGCGGCGAGTTGATTGCGTTGCTTGTTGATGAGAGCGGTTCGCGTCATAAAAGAGGTTACTTGGAGTCAGGAGTATCGGCAGAAGCGCCAGCGGATGCAATGGAACCATCGTCTTTCTTGCCGCTCTTGCGGAACGGCATACCCATTGCCTCGAACAGAGCACGGCCTTCTTCATCGTTCTTCGCAGTGGTTTCAATCAGGATCTGCATGCCGAAGATCTGCTTGGCATCGCTTGGTGGTACCTCTGGGAAAATCGAGTGATCACGCAGACCGAGCGAGTAGTTGCCGTGACCATCGAGCTTCGATGGCACACCACGGAAGTCGCGCACGCGTGGGAGTGAGTAGCTGAGCAATCGGTCGAGGAACTCCTCGGCCTTGCGACCACGGAGTGTGACCATAGCACCCACAACGAGGTTCTGGCGGACTTTGAAGTTGGAGATCGCCTTGCGAGCGCGAGTGAACACTGGCTTCTGGCCTGTGATGCGTGCAAGACAGTCTGCAATGTAATCCAGGATCTCTTTGCCTTCCATCTTGGAACGGTTGATACCCACGTTCACCACAACGCGGCGAACGCGTGGTACTGCGTTGACGTTCTTGATCCCCAGGCGCTGCTGAAGCGTCTTGGTGATGGGACCTCTGAGCCGATCGTGGAGAGAGTCGTATGCCATGGGGATTAGTTGCCGCGGCCGGAAGATCTATGCATCGGCGGCGTGGATTTAGGAATAGCGGTTTCACCTTTCCCTTCTGCCTGTTCGGCACCTTCGATCGCCTCTTCACCGAAGTTTGCAACGCGCTTCCAGAATGGCTTGCGGCCAGGAACGCCTGCGTCTGCCTTGGGTGCTGCTACTACCTTCTCTTCAGTTACATCTGGCTTCTTGGCGCCCTTCGCAGCCGTTGTCTTTGTAGGCTTCGCTGCTGCGGCCTTCGTCTTGGTGATCACCTCGCCGCTCTTGCGAGCAACGCGCTGCTTTACACCTTTGTCGTTCACCTTGGCACCAATGCGAGTGCGCTTCTTGGTCTTAGGATCAACAATCATGACGTTACTCACATGCAGGCTGCCTTCGAACTCAATACGCTGACCTGGGCGCTGCGGCGTGGCCTTCACGTGCTTTACGCGCATGTTGATACCACCGACAACAACGCGGTTCTTGCCGGGCAGGGTGCGCAAGACCGTACCGGTCTTCCCCTTGTCCTTGCCGCTGATGATCACGACAGAGTCGCCAGCGCGGATTTTCATAGTACGTCGGGAGCAAGGGAAACGATCTTCTGGTATCCGCGGGAGCGGATCTCACGTGCAACAGGACCGAAGACGCGCGTACCCTTCGGCACGCCATCCTTGGAAATGATTACACAGGCGTTGTCATCAAAGCGGATGCCGCTGCCGTCTTTGCGGCGGGTGTGCGAACGGGTGCGGACGATTACTGCACGCTCCACTGCCTTCTTCTTCACCGTGCCGCGTGGTGCTGCGTCTTTCACAGCCACAACGATCACATCGCCAATGCCTGCGTACCTGCGGCGGGAACCGCCGAGGATCTTGATGCACATCACGGTCTTTGCACCCGTGTTATCTGCAACGCCGAGCATGGTCTGTACCTGAATCATTTGGCGGAATCGGAAGTGTCTTCTTTCTTCTCTTCGGATGCCTTCTCATCGGGAGCGTGCTTTTCGCGATGCACGGTCTTCTCTAGTGCTGCTTCTTCTGCAATCTCGCTCACCTGTGGAGCCTTCTGCACAATCTCCTGCACCTTGAAGTACTTGTTCTTGGAGAGCGGCTTGCACTCGGCAATCGTAATGAGATCGCCCTCATGTACGGTGTGACCGTTGAGGTCAGCAAGGAACTTGCGGCTCTTGCGGAAGCGCTTCTTGTAGATCGGGTGGAACACCGATTCATGGACGGTCACCGTAACGGTGCCGGTCATCTTGGCCGATGTAACGATTCCGGTTTTGGTCCTCATGATGCCTTTTTGGTGGAAACGGAACGCTTCTTGGCTGGGGCTTTCGTAGGCTTGGCCTCAGCGGGAGCGGCAACTGTACTGTTGGCTTTCGTAGACTGCAACGATTCTCCTGCCTTCTCACCGAGCACCGTGAGCATGCGTGCCATCTGGCGCTTCTCTGCACGGTAGGTGCCGGAGTTCTTCTCTTTTCCCAGCTGCAAACCCATGCGCTGCTTGGCGAGTTCGCCCTGCAGATTGCGCATGTCTCGGCGCAGATCAGCGACCGGCATGTTGCGCAGCTCTTTGGTGGAGAGAAGCTTCACCATATTAGTGCGTAATGCGGGTAACAATCTTGGTCTTCATAGGCAGCTTGTAGGCAGCGAGCTGGAGTGCAGCGCGTGCGTCAATCTCGGAGAGGCCGTCCATCTCAAAGAGCATGGCGCCTTTGCGTACGATGAATGCGAAGTATTCTGGGTTACCTTTTCCCGATCCCATCGGCACCTCTGCAGCTTTGCGAGTAACAGGTGTGTCGGGGAACACGCGCACCCAAATCTTGCCACCGCGCGCAACAGCGCGAGTCATGGCACGTCGTGCCGCTTCGATCTGGCGTGCTGTGAGCTCGCCATTGGTCTGCGCCTTGAGCCCGATAGAGCCAAACGCGAGCGTGGTGCCCCGCTGAGCGGTGCCACCAAACGCACCGCGTCTGCGGTGCTGTCGCCGATATTTGACCTTCTTGGGTTCGAGCATTGGAGCGAAGAATTACGACTGAGGATCGAGAATGGAACCAGACTTGGCCTGGCTGACTTTCTTAAACACCATTCCTTTGTAGACCCACACCTGCACACCGATCGTGCCGTAGCCGGTGAGCGCGTGACGACGTGCAAACTGCACATCTGCACGGAGAGTCTGCAGAGGAATGTTGCCTTCTTTGAAGAGTTCGCTGCGTGCGATCTCCGCACCGTTCAAGCGGCCGGAAACGCGGATCTTCACTCCGCGTGCACCACCCTGGAGTGCCTTCTCTATCGCCATCTTCACTGCGCGGCGGTAGGGCATGCGGCGTTGAATCTGTCCTTGAATGTTCTCTGCGATCACATGCGGATTCGCATCGGGATTGCGCACTTCCTGAATATTCACTTCGAAGTGGCCGCCGAACATGCGCTCAAGATCCTTGCGCAGTTCCTCGATAGCAGCACCCTGCTTACCGATAATCACACCGGGCTTGCTGGTGTGGATCATGACTGTGGTGCGCTTGTCGCGAACCATCTCGACGCGGCATACGCCAGCATCGGGCAATTTTTTCTGCAGGTACTGGCGAATCTTGAGATCCTCCAACAGCACATCACGGTACTTGCGGCCGCGAGCGAACCAGGTGCTCGGCCACACTTGCGTGATCCCGAGTCGGAAGCCGTTGGCGTTGACCTTCTGTCCCATGTGAGGGTGGAGGGGTTAAGACGAAGCGGAGTCGGAAGCGGCCGTATCCTCCTTCTTTTGTACGGAGGACGCGCCCTTCTCGCTCTTCTTGCCGGGCGATTGTGCAGACTTCTTCACTGCTTGTGAAGGAGTTTTCGTAGATTTCTTCGCAGCAGTCTTTGCAGAAGACGTCTTCGCTTCTGCCTTCACTGTCTTCTTCTCTGGCTCAGCGCCACCAGCGATACCGAGTGTTACATCGATATGGCTCAGGAATTTGCGGATAGGGCGAACGCGGCCGCGTGCCATTGGCACACCGCGGTGATAGGCCTGTGCCTTGTTCACCACGATCGTCTTTATCACGAGGCTCTCTGGCTTCTGCTTATCATTGAACGTTGCGTTGGCAACAGCGCTCTCTAGCAAATCCTGCAGGATGCGCGCACCCTTTTTTGGCGTGCGCTTGAGTGACTCAATCGCCTCCAATGCCGACATACCACGAACCATACTGGCGACGAGGTTCGCCTTTTTTGGTGCGATGCGGACGGAACGGAGTGAGGCTTTCATGGGAATCAGAGGGAATACGTGAGTGGATTATTTCTTCGCGGATTGCGCTGCTGGAGCTGGTGCTGTGGTGGGTGCTGCGGCTGCAGCCTTTCCACCGTGCCCCTTGAACTTCGTCGTCCAGGAGAATTCACCGAGCTTGTGACCAACCATCTGCTCTGTGACGTAGACAGGGATGAACTCCTTGCCGTTGTGCACTGCGAATGTGAAGCCGACGAACTCTGGTGGAATGTCGCATGACCGAGCCCAGGTCTTGATGATCTTCTTCTCCCCGGCTTCGACCATCTTCATCACCTTCTTGAGGAGACGAGCATCGATGTACGGGCCTTTTTTGAGCGAACGAGACATGGGCGTGGAGGAGGAAGACTAACGCTTGCGGCGCTTCTTGATACGAGGGCGAATAATGAGTGTGCTGGATTTGCGTGGTCGGCGCGTCTTCACACCGAGCGCAGGCTTGCCCCATGGAGTCTTTGGGCGCTTGAGACCAATTGGTGAGTGACCTTCTCCTCCTCCGTGCGGGTGGTCTACGGCGTTCATAGATTTGCCCAGCACCTGCGGACGGCGACCCATCCAACGGATGCGGCCAGCCTTTCCAATCTTCACGAGGCTGTGCTCTTCGTTGCCCACCGTACCGATGGATGCGTAACATTCCTTGCGAACTTTGCGCACCTCGCCGCTCGGCATTTGCACGAGAGCGTGGTCGCCATCGATGCCCATGAGCGAAGCAGACGTACCGGCAGAGCGAACGGAGATACCGCCGCGACCGATGGTCATTTCCAAGTTGTACACCTTGTATCCCACTGGGATGTGCTGCAACTGCATGCGGTTGCCTACCTTCACCTTCACGCGCTCGTTACACACAACAGTGTCGCCAACCTTGAGACCTTGCGGCGCCAAGATGTAGCGCTTTTCACCATCTACGTAGTGCACGAGTGCAATACGTGCTGTGCGACCTGGATCGTACTCGAGTGCTGCAACTGTACCGTTCACACCGAGCTTATCGGTCTGACGGAAATCCACATCACGCAGACGACGCTTGTGGCCACCGCCGCGATGGCGAATGGACACGCGACCGCTGCTGGCGCGGCCTGCCTTCTGCTTTTTGCCACGGACGAGGCGCTTCTCCGGTGCCTTCTTACTCAGGTCAGAGAAGTCAGCGACCGTCATGGTGCGCCGTCCCGGGCTCGTTGGTTTCATCTTCTTCACTGGCATGGCTAAGCGGTTTTGAGGGTAGCGAGGTCGAGAGTCTTGCTCTTCTCAGCGAGCGTAACGATTGCGCGCTTGCTGCGGTGGCGCTTCTCCATTTGCTTGGCGGCACCGAATGAGCGGGTCTTGGGGCGAATGAGGTGTACACGCACGCTTGTAACTTCTACGTCGTAGTACTTCTTGAGTGCGTTGCGCACATCGATCTTCGTAGCACCCTGGTCAATAAGCAACGTGTAGGTGCGTGCAACCTTCTGGCGCTCTGCCTTCTCGGTTACGATCTGGCCTTTGATAACGCGGGAGAGATCCATTATTCAGATTTGGCGGAAGATTTCTTTGCGGCCTTCTTGGCTGCTGGCTTCTTGGTTGCTGGCTTCTTTGGGGCGTCGCCCTCTGCCTTCGCCTTCGCAGGCTTTGCTGGCTTGGTTTTTACTACGCGAGGCTGCTTGGCGCCGAACACTTCCTCTGCCTTCGCGATTGCATCGGCAAGGAAAATAATGTGACGCGATACGAGCACATCTTCTGGGTTGAGGTACGCTGCCTGGATCACCTTTACACCCGGGATGTTGCGCATAGAGAGCAACAGTGGGCGATTGGATTCTGCTGCAACCACCAAGATGCGGCGGCCGATATCCACAGGGAGCTTCTTCATAAGATCGTGCGCCACTTTGGTCTTCATGTCGGAGCCAAAGCCCTCCAAACCAATGATCGCCTTGTTGCGCGCCTGGAAGGAGAGGCACGCGCGCAGTGCAGCGTGGCGCATCTTCCGAGGCATGTCTTTGGTGTAGTTGCGATCCTTCTTGGAACCGAATGCCTTACCGCCTCCCTTCATAAGAGGAGAGCGCACCGGACCGCGGCGTGCGCGACCGGTCCCCTTCTGCTGGAACAACTTCTTGGTAGAACCGATCACTTCACCACGGCTCTTGGTGTGTGCAGTTGCAGCGCGGCGATTGGCCTGCTGCATCACCACAGCCTGGTGCATGAGTCCGCGGTTCACCACGGCCTCAAACAGGCTTGCCGGGAGCTCGAGTGAGCCCTTCTTGGCGCCGGTGGAGGAATACAGATCGATTTGCATGGGATTTAGGCAGCGGGAGTATCGGACTTCTCTGCTTCTGGAGCAGCTTCCGTGCTTTCAGGTGCGGTCTCTGGCTGTGCCTCCACCTTCTCCTCGGCAACTGGTACCTCTTCGGTCTTCTCTTCGAGTTTTGGCTCATCCTTTGTTTCCTGTGCTACAGGAGCGGCCATGATGCTGCTCAATTCAAATCCCTCTGGCCACTTCTCTATAGAGAGGTACACGGTGGAACCGTTTGGACCAGGAACTGGACCCTTTACGGCCACCACACCAGCAGTGACATCGCAGCTGAGCACTGCGCAGTTGTGGACAGTCACTTTGTCTCCACCCATGCGACCAGCCATGCGCTTTCCTTTGTGAATGCGGCCTGGATCGGTACGCATACCCACGGAACCTGGCTCACGCTTGAAGTGCGAACCGTGGCTGCC
Source organism: Candidatus Peribacterales bacterium (assembly GCA_020058765.1). GTDB lineage: Bacteria > Patescibacteriota > Gracilibacteria > Peribacterales > Peribacteraceae > JAGVDM01. Next base: position 123,591 of record JAGVDM010000005.1, read on the forward strand.
AGGACCTCCTGCGAAGTTGTGGCGCTTCATTACACCCTGGAAACCCTTACCCTTGGACACACCCGTTACCGTAACGACTGTCTCCACAGGCAAGGCGGCTGCCGTGAGTGATGCGCCGACCGTAAGGCCGTCGAGCGACTCTGGCTGCCACTCTTTTTCTGTACGATAGCGGATCTGATCTTTGCCGTTGCGGCTCTTCCACTCACGCTTGCGGGTGCCGAGCACTACCGCATCGTAGCCATCCTTCTGCTTGGTTTTCACACGCACGATCATGTTCGGCTCTACCTTGAGGTAGGTGACCGGAACTGCGTCTCCTGTAGGAAGGAACACGCGAGACATGCCGACTTTTGTGGCGATAACACCGTGCATATATCTTGGAGGTTCATCTGGCGGGCTTAGTCCCGCAAGGCGGGACGGCGCGCTGGAACGCAAGCCACTCTGTAAAATTCAGAGTGAAAGCTGGGTAAATTTAGGGATAGGGAAAGAGGGAGTCAATAAATATGAAAAGAAAATCCGGGCTGGAGCTGACGGGCCTCGAACCCGTTTCTCTCCATTTGGAGGGAGCGTTCTAATCAGTTCTACTACAGCCCCGTGATGTGAATTCAGTGAAGCACTGCATTTCCGACGTCTCAACTATCTGCACTTGCCATTACTTATGAGTATACGCCCACACCTTATCCATCGTAGTTTGTAGTGCAGAAGGGTCACACTTCTAGAAAAAGGAGAAGGATCACACTTCCCTCTCCTCCTGTAGGCCAAGGCGAAAACTCTTCGCTCTCCTACTTCGCGAAGTGATCGCCCTTGCAACTCTGTGCTACTACGGTAAAACAGTACCGATGGAACACCACTCACTCAGCGGCACACACCACGACCTGGACTTCGCCCTGCATGTGCTCCATAGCCACACCTGCGGCGGCCCGCGATTCGGCCCCGGCGCGGTAGATGCAAGCCTGTATCTGTGTGCATGCAGAGTGGGAGCAATGAACGAGCGCCAACACGGGAAATACCTCATGATACTGGGCTTTATGGAAAACAAGAAACAGCCTGCAACTCCCATGATAGATGTACCAGATACACCACCCCTCACGGAGGAGGAACTTGTGCTCGAGGAAGTGGCGTAGAGCATTGACAAATGTGGGAAATAGTGTAAATTTCGTGCGCTCAAAATGGAGTGCACACCCCGCTACACCTACGGACGGTATTTCCTGGAAAACCGGGATGATGACGCATTGCTGCAGGATCTGGAGCAACGGCTCTTTCGGCCAAACATGGAAACGCCGAACGATGTTATCCGTGCATCGGAGCGTCACCGGATGCAGAAGCTCATGCAGCGCTACGGTGTGGAGTTCGATCCAGAGCTGTTTGGCTACGACTGGGACAAGCTCTCGTACATTGTCGCCAAGCTCCGCGGCATGGTGTACAACCACGTGCCGGTCGTCATGCCCGATCTGTACGCCGGGCAGGATATGGATGAATTCGTAGAACACACTGCACTCCCTAAAGGATGCAAACTCCCCGAAGATCTCGATGTGTTCGTAACATCGATGACGAGTATGCGCATGGTGAAGGAACGACCGAGTTGGGTAACCCGCTACGGGCTCTTTAACCAACGGCGCATGGGGCAAACCGTACAGCAACCGCATGAGCAACAGGCAACGCGCACCGGGTTTTGGATGATCCCACACGAGGTGCTTGAGCGGATGTTCGATGCCGATGCAGACGCATCATCTCAGGCATTCAGAATCTTCTGCTCCACGCAGTTTGCCGAGGGGCATGATGGATTCTTTCATATGCCAATTCACGGTATTTACCGCGAGAATCCCCACTACTCAAACCTGCGTGCTTGGTCGGATCTGCTCTACGACGTGCCGGAGGAAATCAAGTACCCCAATGGTTCTACGATCCCGAATTACGAAATGGCCGCGGTGCGCTCCCACCGCAACATGTACCGCCGCGCACTCACGCAGAACCCCAAGCTCGATGATATTCTCATCCACCGGTTCGAGCAGTACACCGCACTAGTGGAACAGACCGTCGCCAAAATGCAGAAGACGGACGACGCAGCTGCATGCGCCAAATACATGATGACGTTGGCAAAAACACCGCTCTTCCACGTCATCGATCCGGATACTGAGGATCCACGCATTCGGGCGATTGCCGAGCGGCACCCGTGCATCACCAAAAACAACAAGATGATGCGGGCACTCCACGCAACTGACCACGTGCATACCACGCAGGGGCAGATCCCCGTGCAAGAAGTGATCGACCAATGGCGCGACGCCGTCACGGCGTACGCAGAGAAGATTGGGCTGGTACAACCAAGCCCGGATCTGGCTTCTGCTGTGGAACAAATCGCAGTACAAGGAGAGAAGGCAGATGCTTCTCAATATCAAAAAATTGGTGTATAATACTAGTTATGAAACACACACCACCCGAGCAGCAGACTCGTGTCGAAAGACAACAGTCATTGCCACCGCCTGCATTCGCCATGCCACGCACGTACGATGACCTCGAACGATTTTTGCGGAGCATCCAAGGGAATCCAGATATTCGCCGTCAGTGGGATAGTGCTGTGCTGCGTCGATCGAAGAACTTAGCGATGCTCGAGCAGCTCGTGGCCATGCTGAAGGAACATGTAGATCAGCGCGAAAAATGGCAGGAGCTCAATACACCGCTCAACATCGGTGATCGGTATACATTCAGCAGTCTGCTCCAGGCGCTCGGCATGGAAGCCGACCCCGAATCCACAGCAGTAGAAACAAATACTGGAACGGTGCGCGAATCTGCTACACGACTCATGAATCAAGCGGACAGCACTACTGAGAGATTAGCGGCGTAAGGATTTACACTAACGACGCCACCGCTCGTTGCCCTTCCTCGGTCAGTTGAATCACTTTGCCTTGCACGTCGATCATCCCGTCTGCCTTCAGATCGCTTAAGAGCTTGGTGACTGTTTCGCGGGAAAGACCGGTCATGGAACCGAGCTTCTCGTGTGTGAGGCGAGTGGGTCGGCGCAGGACTTTTGGCAGTGTGCTCTGTTCGTCCTTTTCGTTGATCAAACGCACAGTGGCAAGAATACGCTCACGCGCCTGCAGCGAAGAGAGCGCACGGATCTGCAGCTCGTACTGCTTGAGCCGTCGGCTTAAAATCGTGAGTGCTCGCAACGCCACATCGGGGCGACGAGCCAGAATCTGCAAGAAGTAATTGTGCGGGAGAGTGCAGATCATCGCCTTCTCGGTGATCTCTGCAAAATGTGGCTCACCGGTATCGGGGTCGAAGCTGATGTTCCCAAATACCGCTCCAGGCTTGAGGATATCGATCACCACACGCTTCCCATCTGGCGTGGATTTGTAGAGCGTGACTTCACCGTCTTTGAGAATGAAGACGTTTTCCACGCGATCTTCTGGCGTGTAGAGGAACTGACGACGGTCGTACTGTTTGTGCAGGACGTTTTTGATGAGCTCGACCATATCTTGTTCGCTGATACCCGCGAAGAGTTCAATGTTTTGGAGGTACCACAGGGGAGACCTTGGCATGTGAAAAAGGGGAAATGCGATTTACGACCGCTTGGTTCGATGCGGTGTGACCTGTGCCTTTACGGGCTGCTTGGCGAGGCGTGCAGAGAGTGCAGCGATCGCATAGGCAGAAACCGTAAGTGCGAGACCGGTGAGGATAGATGTTCTAAGCATGGGACTCATGGGAGAGAAAGAAGAGAGATACACACCCTCCTACGGAAGATGGTGACGATTGTTACAGATTATTCTTACGAAAAGATTAAGGAAGAGTGGGTGTTCCACCCCGGGGCAGATCTCCGGTATGCTCTGGTGCAATGGATCCCATTCGTAGAGCAAAGGCAGATGCACTGCGCGCAGCAAAACGCCTCCCCTATGCCGCTCGGTTTGAGCGCACGCATACTTTGGCACAAGGCACAGCTGCCAAAGACGGTGCAGTCTTGCGTGTTGCCGGCCGCGTGATGCTCTGGCGAGACATGGGCAAAATGACGTTCGCCACCCTGCAGGATGAAACCGGCAGATTGCAGCTCGCCTTTAAACAGGATCAACTAGGCGACGAGTACGCCTTGGCAATCGATACGGTGGATTTGGGGGATTTTCTTGGAGTGGAAGGCGAGCGTTTTGTAACGCAGAAAGGCGAACCGACGGTACTGGTGCATTCATGGAGCATGCTCAGCAAAGCATTGCGCCCTCTGCCCGAGAAGTGGCATGGCATTGCCGATCAGGAAACTGCATGGCGCCAGCGGTACTTGGATCTGGTGAGCAATCGCGAAACGCTGGAGCGGTTCCAGTTCCGCAGCCGCTTTGTACAGATGCTGCGCGAGTACTACTGGAAACACGGGTTCACCGAGGTGGAAACGCCGGTACTGGTGAATGCGGCATCCGGCGCACTTGCCGCACCGTTCCAAACACACCACGACGCATACGACTTGGATGTGTTCCTGCGCATTGCACCGGAGACCTTCCTCAAAGAATGTTTGGTAGGCGGCTTTGATCGAGTGTTTGAGGTAGCACGCTGCTTCCGCAACGAGGGGCTCGACCCCAGCCACCTGCAGGACTTTACGATGGTGGAGCATTACGCATCGTACTGGGATTACCAGGACAACATGCGATTTACCGAGGAGATGCTTTCCTCGATTGTGCGCGAACTGAAGGGCACAACGAAAATTTCCATCCCCGACCGAGAAGGCAACTTGGTGGAAGTCGACTTCGCTCCCCCATGGCCACGCCTCACTATTCGCGATGCAATCAAGAACGCCTGCGGTATTGATATTGCCGAAGCAGCAACGGCAGATGCACTCCGCGCTGCAATGCAAAAAGCGAAAGTGAAATTGGAGGTGCCAGTAGAGAAGCTCGGTCGCGGCAACCTGATCGATCAGCTCTACAAAAAGGTGAGTCGCCCGAGCATTGTGCAGCCGACGTTCCTCACGCAGCATCCGGTGGATCTGTCTCCACTTGCTCGCTTGAATGACGATGATCCAACCATTACCGACCGCTTCCAGCTGGTGGTAGGCGGATGGGAAGTAGTGAATGCGTATTCGGAGCTGGTGGATCCGGTGGATCAAGCTGAGCGATTTGAGCGCCAATCTGGCGCCAAGAGCGGCGGCGACAACGACGCGCACGGCAAAGATGACGAGTATGTGAAGGCACTCGCCCATGGCTGCCCGCCGTGTTCGGGCTGGGGCATGGGGATCGATCGCATTGTGGCGCTGCTTACGCAGCAGCAGAACCTGCGCGATGTGGTGCTGTTTCCGCTCATGAAACCGCAGGAGCAATCTGCTAAACACGCTAGTACGCCAGAGCAGCCTGTACCACAGAAAGCTTTGAGTGCTCCGGATAGTTCGCATCTATTGCAACATGCCCAATACGGCCATTTATTGCCCGCTGCACACGGTTTGCTGGAGGCGCATGTGGATCAGACCAAAGCGCACCTCATCGCGACGGGAGCGGCCATGGAATCGCTTGCTGCACGATTTGGTGGTGATCCGCAAACCTGGAAGGTGGCAGGCATGCTGCACGACCTGGACTGGGATCATTTGGACAAAGACTACAAGAAGCACTGCGGCGAGCCACTCGAGAAACTCCTGGCTACGATCGATGCGCCCGCGGAACTCCTGGGGGATATCCGCGCGCACTACCAGGCACTGTACGGTGCGGAGTACCCGCTCGATACCATGCTACGGAAGTGCTTGTACTGTGTAGATGAGCTCACGGGATTCATTATTGCAGTTGCGTTGGTGCGCCCAAGCAAGCAGCTCTTTGATCTGGAAGTGAAGAGCGTAAAGAAGAAGCTCAAAGATAAAGGCTTCGCAGCACAGGTAGACCGCAGCCAGATCGGAGCGTGCGAGGAGCTCCTGCAGATCCCGCTCGATGAATTCATTGGCATCGTCTTGGATGCCATGAAGCCGGTTGCTAAAGATTTGGGGCTCTAAGCCCGCTTGCGGCGCACCCAGCCGAGCCCGGCTGCTGCACCCCCTGCAGCGAAAATAATCGCTGCTGGGCCTGTTTCCTGCAGCGCATTGCGGCGTTGCGCTTGTAGTATCTGCGCCTGGAGAGGATCAATGAATGTGCCGGGTGGTGGCGGTGGCTGATGCGACACTGTGCCGCCCGCACCGATTTGCTCTGTTTTGCACTCGCGACTGCAACCGTCTCCATTTACACGGTTCCCGTCATCGCACCCCTCATCGGGATCCACAATGCTGTCGCCGCATCCACCACGGGAGCAGTCGGGTCGGCAGATTGCAGCAGGGCTATAGCTGTTCTCTTCTCCTTGATCGCACTCCTCGCGGACATTCAGGAAACCGTCGCCGCAGTTGGGCAGGATAAAGCGACCATTGGCATCACACGGTACAGTGGATATGGCGGGCTCGCATTGTTCACCAAGCGCATGCTGCACAATGCCATCGCCCAGTGCACCGAATTCCCAGAAGCACGTGTCCGAACACCCGTCACGATCTTGTGTGTTGCCATCATCGCATTCCTCACCGGAATCAACTGTACGATTGCCACAATTGGGGTTGCCCATCGTCATCCAGGATTCAATCCGGCAGAGGCGACTGCACCCATCGTTATCGTTCATATTGCCGTCATCGCACTGTTCACCGGCAGTCACGAGATCATCCCCGCAGGAAAGCGGCCCCTGCGTAAGGAGTTGGCAGCTCGCGCTACAGTCGTCACCATCGGCAATGTTTCCGTCATCGCACTGTTCGCCGCGATTGAGCACTTTGTTCCCGCATGAGCGACCGCCGCCCGGTTCCACTACACAGACGGGACTGCAACCGTCACCTGCACTGTTGTTCGTATCGTCGCATTCCTCAGGCGGCTCAATGATGCCATTACCGCAGGAGAGTGGAATTTCTGGTTCTGTTACAACAGGTTCAGGCTCAGGTTCGACGACGGGCTCAGGCAATACGACACCTGTTTCCACGAGTGCTCCGCTCTCCGTTGCAGGATGCGGCTCAATTGGTGCCTCTGTCTTGCATCCAGGACTGCAGCCGTCGCCGGCTGCACGGTTGCCATCATCACACTGCTCGCCACTTTCCACAATGGAGTTCCCGCAAAGATTGGTGATTTGCGGAGCGATTTCGCGTTCACAACGCGCATCGCAGCCATCACCTGTGTTCGTATTGCCATCATCACATTCCTCGCTTCCTTCGCGCACACCATTGCCGCATACGGGTGCTTGTTGTTCAACCTGACAGTTGGCATCACAACCGTCGCCAACAGCACGGTTACCGTCGTCACATTGCTCGCCTGTCTCTACGGTAGCATTTCCGCATTGTGCAGCGACAGGCAAGGGAGCAACCACCCGCTCACAATTGGCATTGCACCCATCATTGTCTTGAGCATTCCCATCATCACATTGCTCATTGCCTTCCCGCACTGCATTCCCACATGTAGGCGCTACCTCGCCTTCTAGTTGGCATTCATGATCACATCCATCGCCAGCCATCAAGTTACCGTCGTCACACTCTTCACCCGATTGCACCACTTTATTGCCGCACTGCGGACCAAAAATACAATACTCACAAGAAATACGTGCTCCACAGATAGAATTCCATTCGTACTGACGGTGAATAGTGCTTGTGTACGGCGTATTGAAGAATGCCTCTCCTTGTTCCGTGGTCAAAGTGGAAGCAGCTTCTAATGCATCCATAAACTCCTCGAATTCCCCCGTAAGCCCTCGCTCCTGAAAGACGAAAATCTCGTCCAAGCAACAGTACACAAGCTGTTGACCGGTTACTGGATCGGGTACGACGTTTTCGCACATACCCGCCTGTAATCCAACTACAGCACCAGTGAGAAGTGGATACACCATAATCGCACCGCCCACAGCCGCAATAAGCAATGCGGCGGTGACGATGAATTTCCACGGGCGTTGCATACGTCGCATGGTAGCACCACGCAGGTAGTAGAGGCTATATCACAAATTAGAGACCTCTGCGTCGACGCATCCACGCAAAGCCTGCTGCAGCGCCTGCTGCCATGACAGAGACCGCCACAGGTCCGGTATCACCCGCAATCTGCCCCTGTCCGCTGATGTTACCAGTGGCAACCTGAGCAAGAGGCAAGTTATACGGGAGCGGCTGCGTGTTTGGATACATGGGGTACTGACCCTGACCATACTGGTACGGAGTACCCAGCTGGCCGTTTGGCCCAAATGGTGAATTCGGATCGCCGAATGGCCACTGGCTCGCATCACCGGAGAACGCACCAGCTTCTCTGCGACACTGACGATCACAGCCGTCACCAGCTACCACGTTACCGTCATCACACATTTCCCCTCCATCGAGAATGGAATCGCCGCAGCGTGTTCTGCTGCAATCCTTGCGGCACATGCTGTTTGGCGCATCGGAATTGAGCGTGCCCAAATCGCACTCTTCACCTGCATCCAAGCGTTCGTTGCCGCAGAAGCGCAATGCGAAGCGGCAGTCATTCTTGCAACCATACGGCAGGCTGCTGTCGTGTGTGCTCGGCTCACACTGCTCGCTAAGGGCATGCTGCACGATGCCATCTCCGCAGTAACCCTTCTCGAGGAAGCATGTGGCACTGCAGCCATCTACATCGCGAGCATTGCCGTCGTCGCATTCTTCGCCGGCATCGCGCACGCCATTTCCGCAGAGCGGGCTTCCGCGAACAGCGGTGGACTCAATGCGGCAAGAGAGGCTACAGCCATCACCAGAGACACCATTGCCATCATCACACTGCTCACCTGCGGTCAGAATGCCGTCGCCGCAACGTGTTCTCGTACCTGCTTCAAGCTGACAGAGCGTATTGCAACCATCGCCATTGTTCTGATTATTATCATCACACTGTTCGCCTTGGTTGAGGACGCCGTCTCCGCAGATACCCTGTACGAGAGTCTGTTCTACAGTGCACACAGGACTGCAGCCGTCGCCAGATGTCTGATTGCCATCATCACATTCCTCCGGCGCTACGATGAGTGCATCGCCGCAAACAGGAGTGAGTGTTTCCAATAGACAGTTTTGGTCACAACCGTCCGCCGCAACGTTATTCCCGTCATCACATTCCTCTGCAGGAAGCTCCAGACGACCATTACCGCAGAATGTAACGGGATCGTCATCTGGTTCGCAGTGGTTGTCCTCACAAACAAACCCAACCTGGCAACCGTCCTGCTTGCCATCACAGTCGCTACAACCACACCCTTCGCCCGTCTCACAAACATTGTCCTCGTCGCATTGCTGATTGCCGCCACAGTCCTCTTTGCATGTGCCATCGCTGCAGCACTGAGTACCTTGTGTGCAGCCAGCATCTGCGGCACAGGTTCCACATGTTTCACCTGGATCCTTTGTGCCGTTGCCGCAGTCGCCTTCGCAGACCTCCTCTTCGCACACCAGACCTTGGTTACAACTGTCCTGCTCGCCATCACAATCTGCGCACGCGCAGCTTTCGCCTGAGTCGCACACGTTGTCGTTATTGCAGGTGGGATTCTCGGCGCAATCGGCCGCACAACTGCCATCGCTGCAGCACTGCGTGCCGCTGGCACAGCCTGCATCCTCGGAACAGTTCAAGCAGGTTTCACCCGGATCGAGTGACCCATCGCCACACTGGTCGCTGCACTCTTCATCTATGCACACGAGGCCTGCCTGGCAGCTGTCTTGTTCGCCGTCGCAATCGGCACATGCACAGCTTTCGCCTGTGTCGCATACATTGTCGTTATCGCAGGTGGGATCCACCACGCAATCAGCGGCACACGTACCATCTGCGCAGCACTGCGTACCTTCACCACAACCAGCATCATTGGGGCAACTGAGACATGTTTCACCGCCATCTATCTCTCCATTTCCACAGCTTCCGAGGCTCTGGCATGCCGCATTACACTTCGCGTCTTCAGTGATGTCGTACACGCACGTGTATGGCGCATCTACGCAGCTGGCATCGGTAGTACATAGCGTGCCGTACGGATCACCGCCGCAGCGGCTAACAGATGTACCAGACACACGCTTGCAAAGGCGACACTGAGCGTCTGTACGGCAGGTAACTGCGGAATTGTTGCTACATACACTTCCATTGTCGCACACCTCATTATTGAACGTGGTTTGGATCTCTCCATCGCCGCAGAATTCATTCAAGCACGCCTTGCTGCACCCGTCGCCGTCGGCATTGTTGCTGTCGTCACATTCCTCGACTCCTTCCACGGTGCCATTGCCGCAAATGCCCACTGCGTTCTGACAATTCTCCCCGCAGCTTGTGTTGCGAACCGTGTTGTATTTACAGGTGTAGGAAGTCTCGCTGCACTGTTCATCGTTGGTGCAAAGCGTGCCGTATGCATCACCGCCGCAACGGCTTACAGATGTGCCGGAAATGCGCAGACATACCTGGCAATCTTCGTCTGTTCGGCAATCAAAGCTAGAAATTAGCGTGCCACGAATGAGACAGGCACTCCCGTTGTCGCACACTTCATCATTGAGCGTAGTTTGGATCTCGCCATCGCCGCAGAATTCATTCAAGCACACCTTGCTGCAACCATCGCCATCTGCGCTGTTATCGTCATCGCACTCTTCATTGCCTTCCACGATACCATTTCCACATGTCGTTGGGTGGCAGAGGCCGTCTTCATCACAGAAGTGATTTGGGCGGCAGCTGTCCTGTTCGCCAAGACAATCCCCGCATTCGCAGTTCTCACCACGATCACAAATACCATCCTCGTTGCATTCGGGCTGTTCGGTACATTCTTGAGCACACGTGCCATCCGTACAACATTGTGTGCCATTGCCACAGCCGGCATCTGCAGGGCAATTGAGACATGTTTCGTTTGGATCTTTTACTCCGTCACCACAATCACCGGTACACAATTCATCGATACACACTAAGCCCGGCAAGCAGCTATCCTGCTCCCCTTCGCAATCGGGGCAGGCACAGCTCTCACCAACGTTACATGTACCATTGTTGTTACATGGCGGGATGTCTACACATTCCGCGGCACAAGTACCGTCTGCACAGCATTGCGTGCCATCAGCGCAACCAGCATCGATTGGGCAGTTCAAACACGTTTCGCCCGTATCTACTTCGTCATTTCCGCAGTCTTCACTGCAGTGAGGCCCTACGCACACTAAGCCCTCTTCGCAGCTATCCTGCTGCCCCTGACAGTCTGCGCAGGCACAGCTCTCGCCGAGATTACACGTACCGTTGTTGTTGCATGGCGGAATCTCTACACATTCAGCGGCGCAGCTGCCATCTGCACAGCATTGCGTACCGCTGCCGCACCCGGCATCTGCAGGGCAGGTAAGGCACGTTTCACCACCGTCTAGTACTCCATCGCCACACTCACCACTCGTGCACACTCCGTCCTGACAAATGAATCCACTGGCACAGCTATCGCGCTTGCCGTCACAGTCACCACATTCGCAGTTTTCGCCCTGTTCACACTGACCATCGTCATCGCACGGTGGAATGATTTCACATTCAACGGCACAAGAACCATCCGAACAACAGACCTGTCCCTGGCCGCAACCTGCGTCTGTTGGACAGGTAAGGCAGGTTTCATCATCGTCCACTTCACCGTTTCCACAATCACCAGTGCACACATCATCTTCGCAGATCAAGCCAATCGCGCAGCTGTCGCGCTCACCGTCACAGTCACCACATTCGCAGTTTTCGCCCTGTTCACACTGACCATCGTCATCGCACGGTGGAATGATTGCACATTCCGCAGCACAGGAGCCATCTTCACAACACTGTGTGCCATTGCCGCAACCGGCATCATCTGGGCAGGTGAGGCAGGTTTCCCCGTCATCTAACTCACCATTGCCGCATGTTTCCACGCAGATTCCGTCGATACACACATCTCCGCTGGGACAGTCGCTGTTCTCCTCGCACTCGGCTACGCATTCCGCGCTGCAACCGTCGCCATCATCTGTATTGCCATCATCGCAATCTTCACCTGGATCTTCGTCACCATTGCCACAAGAGGTCGAACATTGACCATCTTCACAAATTTCTCCTTCGGGGCAGTCGCTGTTGTCTTCACAGAATTCCGTCAGCTGACATTCTTCATCGCATCCCGGATTATCGTCATCGTACTGACAGGTATAAGGTGTATTTGCGCATTCTGCATCGGTATCGCACTGTACACCGCGAGGATCTCCACCGCAGCGCTTCTGATTGTTAATGATCACGCCGGATGTATTGCGGATTGGCAAACAGGCGCGACAATCGCCATCGGCGCTACAGCCGGTCGAGGAATTTTGGCTACATGTTTTGCCGTTATCACACAGCTCACCCATGCCCTCCTGCACCACACCATCTCCGCAAGATTCAATTTCACAAGATCGTGAACACCCGTCCTGATCTGCAGCGTTGCCATCGTCGCACCCTTCTTCCCCCTCCACTGTGCCATTGCCGCACTCGCCAATGTATTCACACTGCTCATTGCAGATTGGATCTTCTTCTGTGTCGTATTCACAGGTGTATCCGCTCCCCTCACATTCTTCATCATTCTGACAGAGAGCACCGTTTGGATCGCCTCCGCAGCGATTTACTGCTGTACCGGAAATACGGACGCAGCCGGTGCATTCGTCGGAATTACGGCACGCTTGGGACGGATTCTGATTGCAGAACCCACCATTGTCGCACTGCTCACCAACGCCTTCGGTGACCTCGCCATCGCCACAGAATTCCTTCAAACACGACTTACTACAACCGTCGCCATCGGCGCTGTTGCCATCGTCACACTCTTCCGTTCCTTCTAGCTCTTCATTACCACAGGTTCCCTCGCCTGGTCCGCGGGTACATTCGGGAGTGCACTCTTCGGATACAGACACATCACACGTATACGTGGAATCGTCGCAAACCGTAGGATCATCGGTGCAATCCAGACCATTCCCGCTCCCACCACAGCGCTTGGTGGAAGTACCAGGAACCTCAATACAGGCATTACATTCGCTGCTATTGCGACAATCGAATGAGCTATCTTGCTCGCCTCCAATCACGCACGTGCTCCCAACATCACATTCTTCGTCAAGGCTCGCTTGCACGGTGCCATCTCCACAGAACTCCTTCATACATTCCTTATTACAACCGTCTTCATCAGCATTGTTGCTGTCGTCGCATTCCTCCCCTGCATCCAGTTTGCCGTCACCACAGCGCTCTTCGCGGCATGTGGAGCTACAACCGTCACCGTCTTCTTGGTTTCCATCGTCGCATTCTTCACCCGTAGGCTCTGCGCCGTCTTCCTCTGCACCTTCTTCAGGTGCTGGAGCCTCTTGCACAGTGCCATCTCCGCAGAATTCCATCTGACAGTCTTCCGTACATCCATCTCCATTGCTTGTGTTGCCGTCATCGCATTGCTCACCCTGTTCACCCTCTCCTGGTTCGCCATCACCATCAAGATCATCGAATTCAATAATGCCATTTCCGCATACTTCTTCTTCACATGTAGCGCTACAACCGTCACCACTGGCGCTGTTGCCATCGTCACATACTTCTGGCTCTAGGATCTCCCCATCGCCACAAACTGGGACAGGCACCTCCACAGTACAAGCTGCACTGCAACCGTCGCCGTCGTCGCTATTCCCGTCATCACATTCTTCTGCACCTGCACAGTCATCTGCGCATGAAGTAATTTCGTTTGGCTCACACACGCCATTACCGCATGTAGTAACAGGGCAATCCTCTGGGCAGGTCTCATTGGTTTCTCCGGGCTGACACAAGCCGTTGTCGCACGTGGGTGGTGGTGGGCCTTCATCCTCTTCTGGCGGCGGATTTGTTGGAGGATTTGTTGGAGGATTTGTTGGCGGATTTGTTGGAGGATTTGTTGGAGGAGCAGTTTGGCCACAATCCGCTTCACAGAAATTTTGGAGGGTTCGTTCTGAATCCGTGCACACGCCATCTCCACAGGGAACAGTTTGGCCACAATCCGCTTCACAGAAATTTTGGAGGGTTCGTTCTGAATCCGTGCACACGCCATCTCCGCAAGCAGAAGTAAGTTGACCGAGGAATTGGTTCGAAACATTGTTGGATAGTACGACAAACGATGCCGGTGCAAGCACGAGAGCAAAGACTCCTGCTATCAATAGACGATGCTTGATGATTGCTGGCATCATGGCTGCGCATTTGCGGAATCTGTTCCGCTCAGCGGATCACCAGTGACTGCGCCGCCTTGCCACCCCAGAACCGAACCTAAAATCCATGCCCACACAGTTTGCGGCTGCGCCTGAGAGACAGGACCTGGATTCTGTGGCTCCTCGGGCTCATCCTCGTCATCGGACGTGGGCTCGTATGTATCATCTACGTTGCCATCGCCGCAGAATGGGAGTGGCTGTTCTTCTTCCTCTTCTTCTTCCTCTTCTTCTTCCTCTTCTTCTTCTTCATCACCGTCGCCGTCTCCATCGCCATCACCATCGCCGTCTCCATCGCCATCACCGTCGCCGTCTCCATCGCCGTCTCCATCGCCATCACCGTCGCCATCACCGTCGCCACCCATCTTGTTGTGCACGAGCACACCCTCTGCAAAGTAGTTGTGGTAGGTGTCTACCGTGAGGTTGTGCACCGTTGCAGGTTCTGCAACGTAGTC
>JAGVDM010000002.1 GCA_020058765.1 Candidatus Peribacterales bacterium
ACGAGGCCTTTGGCCGAGTCGCAAATGAAAAGAAATGCGCCTGCGCGATGATCCGTTCTGGGATAGCATAGAGACGCCCTGCCCCCGTAGCTCAGCTGGATAGAGCGCCTGGCTTCGAACCAGGAGGTCGTGGGTTCGAATCCTGCCGGGGGTACCATACAATTCGATCGCCTCAATAGAGCGCCTGGCTTCGAAACAGGACGCCAAAGGGTTTGAATCCTGCCGGGGGTACCATTACTAACGCAATACGCAAACACCCGCCTTTGAGGGACGGGTGTGTGCTTCATTACCCCACGTAACTACTACTTCTTTTTCTTCTTTGTGGCCTTCTTTGCAGTCTTTTTCTTGGCCACCTTTTTCTTAGCGGCCTTCTTTTTTGCTGCCATGATAGAGGGAAGGGAAGGAACTATAAGTGTTGGTTCACATTGTACGACGAACGATGATACGCGGAAGTGATTGATGCAGTCACGTATGACAAATTATTTTCTGATACCAAATCAGAAAAAAAATATTTTTTGAATATGAAAAAAAATTTACGAAAAAAAATTTCTTACACACTCGTGGAGTGCGTGGTTAGACGCCACGAAGTGCGTGTCCCATCTTTTTTTTCTTCGTGCGAAGATACGACCGTTCGCGCTCACTCGCTGGTTCGCATTCAATCGCAACTTGTTCAACAATTGTGAGCCCATATCCATCGAGTCCTGCGAGTTTTTTTGGATTGTTCGTAAGAAGTTTTATTTTTTTCACACCAAGATCAAGAAGCATTTGTGCACCAATCCCATACTCACGAAGATCCATTGGGAATCCTAATTTTTCATTCGCTTCAACAGTATCGAGTCCGCTTTGCTGCAATTCGTATGCACGAATTTTATTCGCAAGACCAATACCACGACCCTCTTGTCGCATATACACAATCACCCCCCTTCCCTCTTGAGAAACACGACGCATGGCTTCATGGAGCTGTTTGCCACAATCGCAATGCTGTGAGCCAAACACATCTCCGGTAAGGCATTCAGAATGCACGCGCACAAGCACGGGTTCCATAGTGCGCACATCACCTTGCACAAGTGCAACGTGCTCTTCGTTCGTCATCACATCACGATACGCATGTATCTTCCATGCACCGGTGTCCGTTTCTAAGTCCGCTGCGGATTCATGTGCGATCAATGCTTCACTGCGGCGACGATGTGCAATGAGATCTGCAATCGATACCACAACAATATTGTGATGTGCAGCGAATGAAAGTATTTGCGGGAGCCGCAACATAGATCCTGCGTCGTCCATCAACTCACTCAACACTGCGCCCTCTCGCAAGCCAGCGAGTCGGCACAGGTCGACAGCGGCTTCAGTGTGGCCTGCGCGGCGCAGTACTCCGCCATCTGCAGCACGGAGTGGGAAAATATGTCCCGGGCGTCGCAGATGGTTGGGTTGTGCATCGGAATGAATTGCAACACGTACTGTTTCGCAACGATCGTGTGCGGATATTCCTGTGGTGGTTCCCTCAGCCGCATCAATACTCACTGTGAATTGTGTCTGCAATCGCGCGGTGTTCGTACTCACCATCGGTGGAAGATCTAATTGATCGGCAATACCATTACTCAATGCAAGGCAAACGACTCCACCTGTGTGCCGCACGATGAATGCCATTGCTTCCTCTGTCATATGCTCTGCAGCCATGATCAAATCGCCTTCGTTTTCGCGGCGCTCATCATCCACCACAATAATCATCTTTCCGTCACGCAATGCAGCGACGGCATCCGCAGGCTGGGAAAGCTTCTGCTCCATGTACCCCCTATTCTACAGTCGATGAACGGCAGCAACCTACTGTTTCCTACGGCTTTTGGGTGCTCGCTTGGCCGCCGTATTCCCCGATGGAGTTTTCGCACGGGTTGCCAATTTCTTCGTCGGTCGTTTTGCAATCGCTGTAGTTGCTTGGGTCTTCGCTGGCTTTGCTGGCACCACTGTTGGTGCATGGGAATACCCATGCACAATCATTGCAGCCGCAAAAAACTGGAATGCGACGAACGCGAGCAAGCCTTGTAATTCACTCGTAAGGTAGCCGAGAACAAAAATCGGCGTGTATGCATGCAGACCCATTTGGTACACCTTGCCGAATCGAACTCCACGCGTGCGCGCAAAGAACTGGAGCAATACCCAAAGCACCAATGACCAAAGCAATACGGTAATTGCCGTAAGCAACAGCAGTGCCGGATACAGCACGATCATAAGGAGAAGGATCGCGACTGGAACGTAGAATGCAGGTTGCAACATCCAGAAACTAGTAATGTCCTCGATGGGCACAGAACGAATGAGTTCCTGATTGATCACTACAGGTTCATCAAGATCCCGCAGCATGCCGCCAATGTCATGCGCAGTCACTCTGTTGTCATCTTGGCGTGTGTACATTTCCGTGGGACTCAGAACAACGAAGGCGTTATAGTCCTCAAAGTTTTTGAAGGAGACTGCATCCTCTTCAACAAATACAAGGAGTGCGGCTGTGCCAGAATCCTGCTGCTCTTCCATTCCACGAGGCATGGCGATTGCATATGGCAATTCCTGGTTTACAGAAACACCTGTAGACGAAAGGGTGACCGCGAGATTGGATGGATACTGCGCAAGAACGGCATCGTACCCTTGGCGAATAACTACTGGCGCATTGATCGTTGCGATGAAGAAACCGACCATCGCAAGAATGCCAAGCGCGACAATTAATACAAGGAGTGCAAGATAGCGTGCGGTTGACCAGCCAGAGACACTGCGCAGTTCCCCGTAGAATGCGGGTGATGTGCTCGAGCGCCAAACGGTTCGAATAAATGGGAGTGAGTTGCGAGCCATAGGGCATCACTGTAGCGGATCGCTGCCCCATCGCAATAATCAATCACGCAGTATTACCGTATAGGTAAGGGTTCCCGACACACCGGACTTGCGGTAAATACCGAGCCTGTATTGCCCCTTTGGGAAGGTGCTGAACTGATTGCACTGTGGGAAGGAGAACCCGTACACATCCACACCTTCGAGCGGATAAATGAGGCAGAGAAGATTTTCTGAATGGCTCAATTCAATATTGAGCCGCTTACCGGCATCGCCATCTACAGTAAAGGAGTACCAGTTTGCGAAATTCGCACCCGCAATAGTTTCTGTGGTCGCGGAATTCAAACGCATAGTCTTTGCTTCAACAAAACCGTCATTCCCATCACCTGAATTTTCGGCACCTGTTACCTGATATGTGGCGTTTGCGCTGCCGGGCTGGAGTGTTACCTGATATTCGCCAGGTTCGAGTGTTGCAAGAATGCTACACACGCCATCGAGAATGATGCCCACGTAGTACTCGTAGACGTATCCATCCTCGGTGAAGCGATGGAGCACACAGCCAACCTCGTGCTGATCACTCGCTTGCAATTTTGCCTCTACTGCAAGAGTTGTTCGCTTGGATAGCGTGAAGTTGTAGCTCACGGTTTTGCGTTCGGCGAATTTTCCTTTCATATCGAACGGGAAATCAATCTTTTGCACGGAGGCTACTTCCTCTTCCTCCTGTGCGGTGGAGCGCGCTTGCTCTGTTTCCTCTTCCTCGTGTTGCACCTCTTCTTCCTCGCGCTCAATTTGCACAGAGGCGCGCTGTGCGTTGTAAATCATCGCGGCTGCTTCGCCTCTCGTGAGCTCGCGTTCTGGGTAGAAGCGCGACGCATCCTGACCGGGAATCGGCAACATGCCAACGTCGTAGGCATTCGCAAGATATTTGGTATACCAAGCAGATGTGGACACATCGATAAATTTGATCACATCACGATTGATATCCGAGAGCTCCTCTACGGGGATGCCGAGTACGAGCTGAATCATCTTGAGTGCTTCCACACGGTTCACCACCTGCCCCGGCTTAAAACTCCCATCGGGGTACCCTCCCACGTATTTGCGGGCTGCTGCATCACATACATAGGACTCGTACCAACTCCCGAACACGACATCGGGGAAACAGCGCGTGCTGGAGTGATCCGGCGTATGACCTGCGGCGATGTAGAGCATTTTGAGCATCTCCGCGCGATTCACCGAACGGCTTGGTGCAAATGTTCCATCGGGATTTCCGTTTATCACTCCGGTTTCGTGCAGCTGTTCGATGGATTCCTGAAATACGTGCCCATCTGGCACATCGGGGAATACAGCAGCTGCCGCGCTGTTCACGGCAAGAGTGCCTGCGAGAGCGAGCGGAGCAAAACGGAGAAATCGATACATAGTAATAATAAGGAATGGAACGTGCAGATGGTACCGCTATTCACCCACCGAACAATGCCTCAAGAACGGATGCGCCGCAGTTCTGCAAGGGAATGTAGTACTGCAAGAGCGGCTTCCTCACCTTTATTTGCTCGGGCCTGTGCGTCCGCAAGCGTACGCACGTGCAGAATCTCGTATGCAAACGGGATCTGCAGCGTTGTTTGCACGTCCATCATCCCTCGCGTAACTTCGCGAGCGAGGTGATCTGCGTGGAACGTGTCGCCCTGCACGATAATACCAAGGCCGATCAGTGCATCGATACCACCCTTTTTGGCGAGTGCGGCGCCAATGAGTGGCACTTCGAACGCGCCGGGAGCCGCGTATTCGAAGATGTGATGCTCTGAGATGCCCGCGGCAATAAGCGCATCCTTGGCGCTCTGGCGCAGCGGAGCAATATCCGCGGCATGGTAGAGCGTATGTACAATGCCAATTTTCCATTGTGGATCAACGTGCGCCGGTGGTGGAATACCCTGATTAGTGCGCATGGGGAGCGACAATCCATTGTACCGCACGAACAAGCATATCCGTCTCGAGATTTACGGTATTTCCCACCTCGAGCGCGCCGAGTGTTGTGTGGGAAAGTGTGTGTGGTACGAGTGCCACCGTACACTGCCCCGGGCTGCAATCGGCAACCGTGAGGGACACCCCATCTAT